>NZ_VOQS01000003.1:2700000-3000000 GCF_007995085.1 Paraburkholderia azotifigens | reverse complement strand
TCGGGCTGTTCAGCGCATATCAGTCGGCCGCACGTGAGGCACTGGCCTGCTATGCGCAGGAGCCCATGTTCGAGCATGAAATCCACGCGGCGGTTGTCGCTGATATCAGGCGTATTTACGCGGGCATGCGCGAGCAACTGGCACTGTACGATTTCAGTGTACTTTACGGATTGCCGACACCGCTGCTTATCAGCGAGACGCCCTTCATCGACTGGCGCGTGCGCGCCAGTCCGGCGCTACCGTTCGTATCACTTCCGCTTGGACCATACTGCCTGCTGGTAGGCGCGTCGTCGGGCAGGAGCAGCCGCATTGGCCCGGTGGTCTGGA
Source organism: Paraburkholderia azotifigens (assembly GCF_007995085.1). Classification (GTDB taxonomy): domain Bacteria; phylum Pseudomonadota; class Gammaproteobacteria; order Burkholderiales; family Burkholderiaceae; genus Paraburkholderia; species Paraburkholderia azotifigens. The sequence continues at coordinate 2,999,673 of NZ_VOQS01000003.1, read as the reverse complement.
AGGCCGCTGCCGCACTGGGCCCATTGAAGGACCACAACCGGCAGATCGCGGAGCACGCGCGTTTGTGGCTGGCGGCGACCACCGATGACCAACTCGTCGCTGTACAAACCCGCTTTGTTGCAGCGAGGAATTCCAAGCCAGAGGATGCGACACGCTGACCGAAGTGGGCGGAGAACGCGCGATGTGCTGATCTTCAATGCGTGCAAAGCCCATTCGGTGGAGGTCACCCGGCGAAGGCCGTTGTGAAAGCCTGGAACTTGCACTCAGATGATTTTTCCGCAACACGGCTCGACCTGGGATATTTCAAAGACGGGCGGGCACACAATCCGGTAGCAACGGCGCGAGCTAACGAAAACGTCACGGACCCCGTCACGGCCTGATTGTCAGTGAGGTGGCTGTTTATGATCAAGGCCTGTCGGTCCTGCTCGAAACGGGACACCGGAATGCCATCATGTGCATGTGCTCCCAGCACGTTGAACTCAAAAAATTTGACCCGCGCTGGGGCTGGTCACTTGTCCGGATAATGCGCGTGCCGCTTGGACCGGCTTGATATTGGCGGCCTGCTTGCCCTTCGGCCCCATCTTCACTTCGATGCTCACCTTCTGGTTTCCTGCAACGACTTGAAGCCTTCCGTCTTGATTTCGGAGAGGTGGGCGAACAGGTCTTCGCCGCCTTGGTCAGGCATGATGAAACCAAAGCCCTTTGCATCGTTAAACCATTTCACTGTACCCGAAAGCATGACAGCTGATGGCAATCGCAAGTCATCGGCCGGTGTCTTATTGCCAGCCAGATTTTTCGCCCCTCTCCGATAGGTCGCCTCATACCAACGGAATGGCCGTTCCACTCAGAGACCTGCCATTGGAGCCGCGCCTGCTCGACCGTCCGCAACGGGTCGGGTTGGCGCGTTCGCCATCGGTCCGGGTTCGCCAAGGCAACGAATGCGTACAGTCGGCCACGAGGAGTCAATCGCCCGGCGCCACGCCTGGACGTTCGAACGGCTGCTACACCTATCACAGGAGCCATTGCTAGCAAGTATCCGACCGTAGCAACAATGCCAGGCTCCAATACAACGTGGTTCCCGTGACTAAACTTTTTCGCTGCAAGGTTTGCATCCGCGAATGCCCGGAGAAAAGCTGGACACTTGTCCCATGACAGCGGGCGAAGCGGTCATCCTGATTCTGGCTCAGTCGCGTCGGTGAACGATGTCCGCGACTCAATTGCGATCGATACTTTCGTTGCTCCCGCCCACCAGTTGAGCCGGCAGCGGGAAATCTATCACGGTATCGTTGATCCGGTTCACCAGGTTTCCAAAGGTGATGGAAGCGATCGCCAGAGACACGGCGATCACCTGATGTTCGCTGTAGCCAGCCGCGCGAAACGCATCCAGTTCTGCAGCGGGAAGCGTGCCCCGGGTTTCGACAAGAACCCGAACGAAACGTACGAGCGCATCCCGCCTGGCGTCACCCGTCAGCTTGCCCGCGCGGACCAGCGTCATGACGTCCTGAGACAGGCCCGAGAATTTGCCCTTCAGCGCGTGAGCCGCGACACAGTAATCGCAGCCCGACCCCTCGCTGACGACCAGCTTGAGCGTTTCAATATCCGCGGCTGACAGTTCGCTTCGCGTGACGGCCGCGTCGACAGCGAAGATGGCCTGCAGTCCATCAGGACTGTGGGTGCCGATCGTCGCAAATGCATTGGGAACTTTACCTACGTTCTTTTTAATCTTCGCGAATACTTCCGCGGTTGCGCCAGTCGCGGTTTCAAGCGTGGCGGTAGTAAGACGGGTCATGCCAACTCCTTTGATGTTTCTGTTTAACAGCTAAAGACCGCGTAGTGCCAGGCAACTACAATGAAGAACTGATGATGGTGAATGCCGGTGAGTAGAACAATGAAGCCTTTCTCAACGCTGAGGCGCTTCACCGTTTCTGGCCGCAGCAACGGCAGGGACGAGAACCGCGAAGACGACGATCGACACCGCAACGACAAGGAGTCCAACAAACGTCAGATGAACCGATTGATGCAACGCGATCCGAATGGCGGTGAAGCTGTCCATGCCGCCGGGCGCTGACTCGATTACCTTGCGCAGTTGATCGGAAGTGACGACGCCAAGCGTCTTCGAGTGCGCCAGTCCATAGTTGAGCAAGGCGCCGAAGACGGTCGCGCCGAGTGTGCTTCCAAGGTTGCGCGAGAACAGGTTCGAGGCGGTCGCGCTGCCGCGTTGCGACTTGTCGACCTGCTCCTGGATGAGGACGAGCGACGTGACGCTGAGCGCGCCCATTCCGAAGCCCATGACCAGCGATCCGATACCGGCCAGAAGCGGTGCGCTATGAGGGGTCAACGAGACGAAGATCATCGCGCCAACCGGGATCACCGCACTTCCACCAATCAGCAGCTTGCGAAGATCGAACCGGTGAAACGAGCGGGCGGAAAGCGTGGCGCCCAGCGGCCACCCCACCATGACCATGGTCAGCGCAAAGCCTGCGACCACCGGCGTGCGATGCAGCACACCCTGAACATACATCGGCAGGAAGGTGGTCAGCCCCATCAAGGCCATGCCGGACAAAGCCGTCGCGAGGTTGGTCATCGCAATGGGACGATGCCCCCACAGGCCGAACGAAATCATCGGGTCGGGGCTACGCCGCTCCTGCCAGACAAACAGCGCTGCGCTTGCGATGAACACGCTGCCGCTGAGCATCGCGTGCGTATAGTCCGCTGTACTCAGGCTCGTCAGGCCGATCATGAGCGCGGCGATGGCGACGGTGAAGAGGACTGCACCGCCGATATCGATCGACGGCCGAGCGTCTCTTTCCTTTTCATGCAGGAACAGGACGAATCCTGCGGCTGAAATCAGTCCGATCGGGACGTTGATCCAGAAGATCCACGCCCACGAGAAGTCGCGGACAATAAAGCCGCCGATCATCGGCCCGAGGACCGCCGCCGTCGCCCACACGCTAGCCAGATAGCCCTGCACCTTGCCACGCTCTTTGGCTGGGTAGAGGTCGCCGACGATGGTCAGCGTGACCGGTTGTATTGAACCGGCGCCGATGCCCTGAATGAGTCTGAAGACGATCATCGCAGGCATCGACCAGGCGAAGCCGGCCAGCACCGATCCGACCAGAAAAATGGCAATGCCGGCCAGCATGATGCGCTTGCGACCAAAGATATCCGCAAGCTTGCCAAAGACCACCGTCATGGCCGTCTGCGTCAGCAAAAACGACGAGAAAACCCAGCTATATAAATGCAGTCCGCCGAGCTTCGTGACGATCTGCGGCATCGCGGTCGAGACGATTGTCGCTTCGATGGCGACCATCGCCAGCGAGGCCATCACGGCGGCGATGACAAGTGGCCTGGATGTCTCCGATCTGGACGACAGGTTGCCTAACATTGTGTTCATGACGTTCCTGCTTAAATGGCGACGGTTCAGGACATGATTCGCGCGTCGTTTCTTCGGATCAGGTGAAGTTTGGTTCCCGGCTTCGAGTGCTTGCCGGGAACTGAAGAACGAAGAATGAGCCAGTTCAGCTATAGCGTCCAAGACCGATTTACTCTTGTCACGATTGGTGAAACGAATAGTTGTGCGGACTCGCGACAGGCCCTCTGAAGGGTTTCTGAAATTCCAGCGGGACGCGTAATCGCACAACTCGCGCCTGTCGCACTAGGACTCGCTAACCGCACGTTGAATCTGCACGGTTGCATCTATGACATCGAGACGGGCTCGATGCGCGCACTTAACTGGGAAAGCCGTTGTTTCGTGCCGCTTTCCGAGTTGTCCGAGACGTGTGCGACCCCGGCCATGTCGCTAAATCGCTTGCGCTGATCTTGATGGACTGCGGGAAGACATCGCGAGCCGACTCTTGCCGAACAGGCCGCATTACGGACGACATTTCATGCGTAGGCTTGAGGCGGGCATCGTCTTGTTTGGAAGCGGGTGCGCAGTCAGACAGCAACAGCGACCTGATCGACCGTTGACGAAGCGCTGCTGGAGGTATCGATGACGCGGCGTAGCGGTGATCCGTCGCGTGTTGATGCACGCCTTCCGGGTAGACATCAGTCCGCTTCGACAGGGTGTGCAGGATTGAAGGTTGACCTGATTCCACTTCGGACTAGCCCCGCAGATCGTGCTGCTACCCATTGCCAGTGTGCGCATCCGTGTACGTGCGGTGATGCTGACACTGATCTCGCGCATCAACGCATACTTGCCGCTTAGTTCGTAGTTGTCGAAACGCATCGTGCCACTGTTGTTCACGTTGCTGGCCGAATGGGCGCACGACGTTGACGCTCCCAGCGGTTAAAGAAAGGCGACGCTGCGAACACGGCCGGCACGAAATCGAAACCAGGATCGCGGAAACCGGCATCGTTGGCAGACGACCCCTTTCGAAAAGACAGATAAAGCAGGGCGGACGGCAGGCGCGAAACGATAAGTGCGCTCTTGCGGAGTTTCCCATCCCGGCAGACGGCATGTCCGTCTCCGTCCAGTTCAGGTCAGACCTGCGCCAAACCGCCGTCGACAAACACTTCACTGCCGGTCATAAAGCTGCTCTCGTCCGACGCAAGGAATAGCGCCACGGCAGCGGTTTCGTCCGGATCCGCTATTCGCCCAAGCGGCGTCTGCACTTTCAACGCGCCGATCATCGCATCGAGCTGAGCGCCCGAGACAAGGCTCTCCATCAAACCCGGCGTTGCCGTCGCACCGGGAGACAGCACATTCACGCGGATTCCGGAGTCCTTCAGATCGAGCGCCCAACTGCGCGCAAAGTTGCGGATTGCCGCTTTCGTTGCGCTGTAGACGCTGAACGCCGGCGTCCCCTTCGAACCCGTCGTTGACCCGGTCAGGATGATCGAAGCACCCGCGCTCATCAGCGGCAACGCCTTCTGAACTGTGAACAGCGTTCCTTTCACGTTGACGTCGAACGTAAGATCGAATTGCTCCTCCGTGATCGCTCCAAGCGGCGCCAGCGAGCCGAGCCCCGCGTTCGCGAACAGCACGTCAAGGTGGCCCTTTTCTGCCTGAACAGCAGCAAAAATCCGGTCGAGATCATTGAGCTTCGACACGTCGCCCTGCAGCGCCCGCACGCTGTGCCCGATGATCGCTACAGCCTTGTCAAGCTCGCTTTGACGGCGCCCCGTGACAAACACGAACGCCCCCTCGTCGACGAAACGCTTCGCGCTCGCCAGCCCGATGCCACTATTGCCTCCGGTTACCAGTACAACTTTTCCAGTCAGCCTACCCATCTGCGTATTCCTTTCAAACTATCGATTGTGTCTCGACATCCTAGACCCACACTCTACTTATGGCTAGTATGAACATTTTGGTAAGTACCCATGGAATGTCGAATGAAAAGCGATCTGTTCACCTGTGGCCTCGACGCGGCGTTGGCCGTAATTGGGGGCAAATGGAAGCCTTTGATTTTGTTTCACCTTGCACACGACACTCGACGTTATGGCGAGCTGAAGCGGGCGATCGGAGCAGTTAGCCACAAGATGCTCATCCAGCAATTGAAGGAATTAGAGATCGATGGCCTCGTTCATCGTGTCGACTACAAGGAGATTCCGCCGCGAGTCGACTACTCGTTAACAGAATTCGGGCAGACACTGGCAAACGCGCTGGCCCCATTATGCGAATGGGGCACCGCGCATGCCGCGGAGGTTGGCGAGATGATGACGAACCGCGAAGCACGCACCAGGTGAAATCCGCGCAACGCGGGCGCGGCGCCGCCCGAGATGCTTGCACATGGCGCGAATATGCTCAGCGACTCCTTTCGTGCTCCCGCGATCAGCTTCTCGCCGTGACGTCAGAGCATCGGTTTCGCTGACGGATACGTTTGTTCGCGATGCCGTGGAATCACGATTCGCGTTGCAGTGGAATGGCTTTTCTCTTGCCAGGAATACGCATTGGAACACGCACGGCGTGTCCGTTTCCAAAAGCCGGACCTCAGGCTTTTCCGGTTGGAGAACATGGCTGCGGCGGTCGCTGAAAGCGCTACCAAGCGAGGTATGGGTGCCACAAATTATAATGCGCTGAAAGCCGTCGGAAATCTAATGTATGAAGAAAGCGCGGGGACTTAGTTTGCGGAAGCGGATCAACGCAAGGAGCAAATTATTCTCTCGATTTATATGGTCGCCATATTTCCGCACTTCATATGCTCACGATAGACGATATACGAATGGTTCCCTTGTTTGCTGGTCTGCCAGACAGCGAACTTGATCGTTTGGCAAAGTCCGCTGGCGATGTACATTTGCAAGCCGGAGATTTTGCCGTACATGAGGGCGGAGAGCCTGCACTTTACGCAGTGCTGGAAGGGAAAATAGAAGCCTTCAAGGTCTTTGATAGCGTTGAGCGCACGCTTGGTTGGAGAACGCCTGGAAGTGTGTTCGGTGAACTGCCGCTTGTGTTGAGTTCGCCATTCGTTATCTCTTACCGAGCTGCTTCGCCCTCCCGGGTTATGCGTGTCGACACACAAGACTATTATGCAATTGCGGCCTCATGCCGGGAAATCGCAGTAAAAGTGGGTCTCCTCGCCCGAGAACGCGTCGGGGGTCTGCAGGAAATCGCTGACGAGCCGCCCATGCCTCGGGCGACGATGATCGGCGATCGCCTTGATCCGGCCTGCCGGGCGTTGCAACAGTTCTTGCAACGCAATCAGGTGAGCTTCGAGGTGAAGGCGCCCGATGATTTCGAGAAGCAGTCTTCGGAGTCCGGGGAACGTTTTCAGGTAGCTGATTTTCCCGTTTTGAAATTGCATGACGGGGCTGTTCTCCGGCGCCCGTCAACTCGACAGCTCGCTACAGCGCTTGGCTTGCGTACCCAGCCGAGCCTTCTCGACTACGACACCGTAATTATCGGAGGAGGTCCGGCTGGGCTTGCGGCAGCCGTCTATGGTGCATCTGAAGGTCTGCGCACTTTAGTCCTTGAGCGCGAGGCACTAGGCGGTCAGGCGGGTACATCATCGCGCATCGAAAATTATCTGGGTTTTCCGAATGGCGTATCAGGGGAAGAGCTTGCAAGCCGCGCGTTGCAGCAGGCAAAGCGACTCGGTGCGGAGATCGTGGTTGCGCGATCGGTCAGAAAAGTCGAGATTGGCGCTCACTGTCTACACCTCGATGGGGACGACATCATTCAGGCGCGAACAATCATCCTTGCGACAGGCGTCAGCTGGCGGAGGCTCGATATCGAGGGCTGTGACCGATTTGCTGGCAAGGGTATCCATTATGGTGCCTCGCGCGGCGATTCCGGTGCTACGCATGGTCTTGACATTTTCCTCATCGGCGGCGGCAATTCGGCCGGTCAGGCCGCCTTGAATTTCGCCAATCATGCACGGCACGTAACGCTTGTTGTGCGCGGGGAGTCGCTTGAGAAAAATATGTCCCGCTATCTAATCGAGCAGATCAAGGCAAAATCCAACGTCTCCGTCCAACTCGATTCGGAAGTGACCGCGGTACGGGGGACTCCCGTCTTTCTGAGATCTGTTTGCGGGATCGGTCACATGGAGAGGTGAGCTGGAAAGCCTGCGGAGGGCTTTTCGTGTTTATCGGTGCAGATGCGGAGACCGGATGGCTACCGATGGAGATCGCGCGCGATCAACGAGGGTTCGTGCTCACGGGCGACGATGTCGTTAAGGCCGGGCACTGGTCCGAAACTCGCGACCCTTACCTGCTCGAAACGAGTATCCCCGGCGTATTCGCCTGCGGAGATGTACGACTGAGCCCGGTCAAACGCGTCGCCTCCGCCGTTGGAGAAGGCAGTATGGCAATCGCATTCGTTCACAAATACCTGGAAAGTCGTCGAGGGATGAATCGTTAGTAGGAGGCAAAGAGGTTTATCGCGTTAGGCTAACGCCCTAATTTTTTGTAGTGTAGTTGAATCAAGGCCTGAACACCGACAGGATCGACGATAAACTTGTTGTGCATGCCCTTGGTCTGGGCGCTTGCCGCAATCTCGCCGCTGGCACCAGCTTTAAGCACGTTGACGTAAAGAAGCCTTTGGTCGAGCCGTTCGCTAGCGGCCGTTTCCCAATAACAGTTATATCGGTCTAGCATAGATCGCGTGCAGAAAAGGCGTGGCGGTGTGTGCCGTTCGCAAAACGATTTCGTTGATTGCACACCGATTGGCAATTAACGGCCCATGAGCTGCCCTGTGCTCACGCTGACGTTCGGTCATCGAAACGGTTGATTGGCACCTGGCAGCGGTCGGCCGCTGGATTGCTATTCGTCGACGTTCAGGCCTATTCGTCAAGAAATGGCAACGCGCTTCATGTTATAGACCTAGGAGCATCAATCAATCGACTGGGCATGTGAATCGGAACAGCATGGTCACTCTTTACCCGGTGTCGGACCTTTGAGAGAGACACCCGTGTTGTCAACCTGGGCGTTGCCATGTACGAGCTGCTCGTATTTATCCTTCGATATTCCGCGCTCGGCGTAGATAAACGCGGCGACTTGCCAAATCGCCTGGTCCGACTGCGTCTTCCCGAACGAAGGCATAGCTGTCATGTTCACGCCATGCTTGATCGTCCAAAACATCAGCTCGGGCTTATTCCGACGGCTGGCAGACAAGAGCGAGGGCGCGGCGGGCTGAATACCCTGTCCGATGAGACTCAGTGGACGGTCGGGTGCACCGTGGCAGAGGGCACAGCTGGAGTCGTACATTTGCGCACCCGAACGAATGTTTTCAAACGACAGCAGGTCGCCAGGTGCGACGTCAGATCTGGCGTGCCGGTGCAACGAGGCTTCGTACGTTCCATGCAGCAGCTTCGCTATGATCGGGTTGTCTTTGGAACTTGCCGAGACGTCATACATTCCGGAATACATGAAGGCCAAACCTGCAGCGGCGAGCAAAAAGAACAACGCTGCAACGGTGGTGACAATCGTCGTAACTCTGGAGCGGAGGGGCAACATGATGTGCGTGCCGTATAGGGTGTTTGAACTTCTATTCTCCGTGGCCCCTGATTACCGAACAACGACGCGCAGATTACCGATTTGTTATCTGACCGGGAGTGTTCGCCGGATATTGACCTTCACGAACTCTCGGGTTCGTCGCTGTCTGCCCATCGGTTGCAGGTTGCGAGGCGAGTCCGACAAGGGGCAGGCGTCACGATGTGAACGACTGGCGGTTGGACTTTGAAAACGGACATCGCCGCTGTGGAGACTTGAATGACGGCAACGGGTCCGGACCGCGACCGCTCGTAAGCGCACAATCGATCTCCCTTGAACCGGCACACGGGGGCGAAGACGCACGTGCCGCTGACTGGTGTCTGCTATGAGCATCGACATGGCACTCGCTCGCTGACGCGTACTGCGAGCACGGCGACACGTGGCTGTCGAGCGGCTGTAATGCGGCGTTTCCCCGCGCGCGCAGACGGCAAAGGGATTTTTGATCAGCGTTGACAACGCAAAATTCGGCGCTTTAGACTGCATCCATTCCTCGCGGCCCGACAACGATGTCCGCCCGAGGGTCCGGCACAGAAGCCCCCTGACGAACCGTGTGTTCGTCAGGGGGCTTTTTTTTGTTCGCATTTTCGGGAGTTCGAGCCCATTACTGGAGAATCCGCATGTTGCTTAAGCCGTCCGGCTGGATGCGTCTGGCCTTCATTGCAGGACTTGCAGTCACGTCGCTTGTCACGAATGTCACGGATGCGGCCGAACCCGTGAAGGTCGGCCTGCTCGAAGACGCGTCGGGCAACTTCGCGCTGGCGACCATCCCGAAGATTCACGCGACGCAGCTCGCCGTAGACGAAATCAACGCCAAGGGCGGCATACTTGGCCGCCCGATCCAGCTCGTCGCGTACGACACGCAATCGGACAACACCAAGTTTCAGGAACTCGCGCGTCGGCTGGTGCAGACCGACAAGCCGGACGTGATCTTCGGCGCGTTCTCCAGCGCCTCGCGCGAAGCGATTCGTCCCATCATGGATCGCGCGCATCAACTCTACTGGTACGACAACCAGTACGAGGGCGGTGTGTGCGACACCAACACCTTCGTGACGGGCGCCGTGCCCGAGCAGCAGTTCTCGACGCTGATTCCGTGGATGATGCAGAAGTTCGGCAAGAAGGTGTACACAATCGCCGCCGATTACAACTTCGGGCAGATCTCCGCCGAATGGGTGCGCAACATCGTGAAGGAGAACGGCGGCACGATGGTGGGCGAGGAATTCATCCCGCTGTCGGTATCGCAGTTCGGTCAGACCATCCAGAACATCCAGAAGGCCAAACCGGATTTTGTCGTGACCTTGCTGGTCGGCGCGAATCAGGCGTCGTACTACGAGCAGCAGGCTTCGGCGCATCTGAATCTGCCGATGGCGAGTTCGGTGAACGTCGGTCAGGCGTATGAGCACAAGCGCTTCAAACCGCCTGCATTGAAGGACATGTACGTGACCGCGAACTATGTCGAGGAAGTCGACACGCCCGCGAGCAACGACTTCAAGAAACGCTTCCACGCGAAGTTCCCGAACGAGCCGTACATCAATCAGGAAGCCGCCAACGCTTACGACGCGATTTACCTCTACAAGGCAGCCGCCGAAAAGGCGAAGTCCACCAATCAGGATGCCGTGCGCAAGGCGCTGGAGAGCGGCGGCATCTGTACGGAAGGCGCGCAGGGCAAGGTTTGCATCGACCCGAAGAGCCATCATGCGAGCCATACGATCTTTCTCGTGCATGTGAAGGACGACCATTCCGTCGATATCCCGAAGATATGGGACGACGTGCAGCCGTACTGGCTCGGCAAGGTGGGCTGCGATCTGCCGAACAAGCCGGATCACCGTCAATACACGCCGTCGAATCTGCCGAAGAAGTCGTGACCCGAACGGGCGTGTCCGGATGGGTCGAAGGGCGCGCACGTTCTTTGAAAGTGGAGCAATCATGGCCACCTTGTCGGTGCTCTATTCGCTGATCTATCAGTTCGGCGACAGCTTTGCGTATCTGGTGCTGGCCGCGCTCGGGCTGGCGGTCATCTTCGGCATGATGGGCGTCATCAATCTCGCGCATGGCGAGTTCATCATGTGCGGCGCGTATGTCACCATCATCTCGGCGAAGAACGGCATGCCGCTGCCGCTCGCGATGCTGCTCGGCGCGCTGGCTGCAGCCATGGCGGGCGTCGTGATCGAGCGGCTCGTGATTCGTCATCTTTATGACCGCCTGTTCGATTCCGTCGTGGCGACGTGGGCCATCAGCCTGATCGTGCAGCAGACCATGCTGCTCGTCGCCGGTCCGTCGCTCGAAGGTATCGGCACGCCGTTCGGCGCGTTCTCGCTGGGCGAGTATTCGTTCTCGACGTATCGGGCGGTGCTGCCGGGAATCGCGCTTTGCATTCTGTTCGCGCTTTATCTACTGTTCTTCAAGACCAACTACGGCGTCTGTGCGCGCGCGACGATACAGAACGCCAGCATCGCGCAATGCCTTGGCTTGCGCACGGATCGTCTCTACACGCTGACCTTCGCGCTGGGCGCGGGACTTGCCGGACTCACGGGCGCGCTCTACGCGCCGACCATGACGGCCGTGCCGACGATGGGCAGCAACTTCATCGTGCAGGCGTTCGTGTCGGTGGTCGTCGGGGGCGTAAATGTGATTGCCGGCACGACGCCGGCGGCCGGCGTGCTGGCGATCATCCAGGCCGCGCTCACCGCGTGCTACGGTCAGCTGTTCGGACAGATCGGCCTGCTCGTCGCAGTGATCGTGGTGATCCGCTTGATGCCGCAAGGGCTCGGCAACCTGTTCATGCGCTTGCGCCGGGAGGAGACGTGAAGCAATCGGTGAAGCGATCGGTGACGCAAGCGCAACTGGCTGCGTCAGGCCCGGCACCGCGTGCGCTGCGTTACATGCCGTGGGTCGTGGCACTGTGTCTGCCGCTCGTCGTGGACGCGAACACGAGCGGCAATCTCGCCTACTGTCTGCTGTGGGCGTTCAGCGCGGTCGGGCTTGCCGCGATGTGGGGCTACGGCGGCATCCTGTCGTTCGGGCAGACCGCGTTCTTCGGCCTGGCCGGCTATAGCTACGGCATCTTCACGCTGAACTTCGGCGACACATGGTTCGATTCGTGGCTCGGCCTCGGCGCGGGCATCGCGGTGAGCGTCGTCGTGGCGGCGCTGATCGGCTACATGATTTTCTTCGGGCGCATCAAGGGCGTGTTCATCGGCATCGTGACGTTATCGGTGACGCTCGTGCTCGAAACCTTCATGGCGCAGACGGCGGGGCCGCAATGGGCGATCGGCGAAGCGCGCCTGAACGGCTACAACGGCATGGGCGGCATGCCGCCGCTGACGATTCCGTGGCCCGGCGGGCCGCTCACACTGGAGAACACGAGCTTCTACTATCTGGTGCTGCTCCTGCTGATCGCCGTCTACGCGTTCATGCGCAAGCTGCTCGACGGACCCTTCGGTCTCACGCTGATCGCGATCCGCGAGAACCCGCAGCGCGCGGAAATGCTGGGCGTCGATATCCGTCTTCATCAGTTGCTGGTCTTTGTGCTCGGCGGCACACTGGGCGGCTTGTCGGGCGCGCTGTACACGATCTGGGGCTCGTACATCACGCCGTCGACGATGGGCCTCACGGCTGCGGCCATGCCCGTGATCTGGGTTGCTACGTCGGGCCGCAAGAGCATCGGCGGCGCGATTGCCGGCACTGCGTTGCTCGTGTGGCTTTCGCAGAATCTCGCCGTATATGGCAGCCAGTACGCGTTGATCCTGATGGGCGCGATCCTGCTGGTCGTCGTGCTGGCCGCGCCCGAAGGCCTGCTGCCGTTCGTAGCAAGGCAATTGCGGCGCTTCGAGCGTGAGCGCAATCTTGGTAACGGTCGCAACCGCCCGTGTTTCGACGAACCGCTCAAGCAAGAGGAGGGTAAATCGTGACCGTGCTGCTCGAAACACGCGCGCTCAAGAAACACTTCGGCGGTGTGCAGGTGATCAACGGTATCGACTTTCAGATCGACGCGGGCGAGATCCGCTGCGTGATCGGACCGAACGGCGCAGGCAAGAGCACGTTCTTCAAGCTCATCACGGGGGAGCATAGACCGTCCGATGGCAGCGTGCATTTTCTCGGGCGGGACATGAGCCATGTGCTGCCGCACGAGCGCATCCGCATGGGGATGAGCATCAAGTTTCAGATACCCGGCGTCTTTCCGGATCTGAGTGTACGTCAGCATCTGCAGCTCTCGCTGTATCGCGCGAAGGACGACCGGCCTGGAAGTATCGAAGAACTCTTGCAGCGCTTCTTGCTGGAACAGGAAGAGCATGTGCTTGCGCGCAATCTGTCGCATGGCAAGAAGCAATGGCTCGAAATCGCGATGGCCGTGTCGCTGCGGCCGAAGCTGCTGTTTCTCGACGAGCCCGTTGCGGGCATGTCGATCGAGGAAACGCATGCGACGGGCGAACTCATCAAGCGGCTTTCCGCATCCGGCCTGACGATGATGGTCGTAGAGCACGACATGACCTTCGTCAGGCAGATCGCGACGCGCGTGACGGTGCTGCACGGCGGAAGACTGCTCGCCGACGGCCCGCTCGAAGAGATCCTCGCGCGCGACGACGTCGCGGAAGTCTATCTGGGGAAGAAATCATGAGCGCGCTTCTCGAAGTCGCGGACGTGGCAGCAGGCTATGGCGGCGGGCGCGTGCTCAACGGCGTGTCGTTCGGTATCGGGCGCGGCGAAGTGCTGGCGCTGATCGGACGCAACGGCGTCGGCAAGACCACGCTGATGCGCACGCTGATCGGTCTCGTCAGGCTCGACGCGGGCCAGATCGTGCTCGACGGCGCGCCCATCGGTCATGAAAAGCCCTATGTGCGGGCACGCAAAGGCATCGGCTATGTGCCGCAGGGCCGCGAGATATTCGGCGCACTGACGGTCGCGGAGAACCTTCAGGTCGGCGCGCAGGCGAACCCGGACAAGGCAGCGTCGATGCGGGAGATGGTTGTCGGCTACTTCCCCGTTCTCAAGACGCGCTACCGGCAAAAGGCGGGCACGATGAGCGGCGGGGAACAACAGCAGCTCGCCATCGCGCGGGCGCTCGTCAGCTCGCCGCAGGTGCTGCTGCTCGACGAGCCATCGGAAGGCATCCAGCCTTCCATTGTCGATCTGATCGGCGAGACGCTGCTGACGATCGCGCGCGAGACGGGCATCGGCGTGGTGCTGGTGGAGCAGGACATGGGTATGGTCGAGCGCATCGCGACGCGCTGCTGCGTGATGGACAAAGGCCGCATCGTGGACACGTTAAGCCCGGCGCAACTCGGGGATGAGCAACTGATACGCCAGTATCTGGCACTGTGACGGAGAGCAGAACATGAAATGGCTAGAAGAATCGATCATGATGAAGCGCGGCGTCGGCGCCGATCGCGAACCGGTGGAACATCATCTGACCGAGGAACTGCAGAAGACCTTCCACTACACCATTGGGCCGTATTCGCAGCCGGTGCTGCACGTGAAGCCCGGCGATCGTGTGGTGGTGGACACGCGTGACGCGTTCGAAGGGAAGATCAAGAACGAAACGGATAAGCCATCGCAGGTGCTGACGGTGCCGTTCCTCAATCCGCAGAACGGTCCCATCATGATCGAGGGCGCGGAGAAGGGCGATGTGGTCGCGGTCTACATCGAAAAGATGTCGCCGCGCGGCGACGATCCGCACGGCTTTTGCTGCATGATTCCGAACTTCGGCGGACTGACGGGCACCGACTACACGGCGCTCCTCAACGAGCCTTTGCCCGAAGTGGTGCGCAAGATCAAGATCGACGAAGAGAACGTGTACTGGAGCAAGCGCAACACGCTACCGTACAAGCCGCATATCGGCACGCTGAGTCTGTCGCCGGAGCTCGATTCGATCAATTCGCTCACGCCCGATTCGCACGGCGGCAATATGGATGTGCCCGACATGGGGCCGGGCAGCATCACCTATCTGCCCGTGCGCTCGCCCGGCGGGCGGCTTTTCATCGGCGACGCGCACGCTTGCCAGGGCGACGGCGAAGTATGCGGCACAGCCGTCGAGTATCAGAGCACGACGACCGTACGGGTCGATCTCATCAAGAAGTGGAAGATCGACTGGCCCCGGCTCGAAAACGAGGACGCCCTGATGAGCATCGGCAGCGCGCGGCCGCTCGAAGACGCGACACGTATTGCGTATCGCGAACTCGTGCTGTGGATGGCCGCGGAGTACGGCTTCGATAAGTGGGACGCGTATATGATGCTGAGCCAGGTCGGCAAAGTGCGGCTCGGCAATTTTGTCGATCCAAAATATACGGTCGGCGCGATGGTCGCCAAGCACTACCTCAAGTAAAACGATCTGCCGTGCGGGCACCGTCCCGCACGCATCATACGGAGAGCACGTCACGACATGGCATTGTCCGATCCCATCAGAGTTGGTCTGCTTTGCTCCACGAGCGGCTCGACGGCGCTTCTGGAGCAGTCGCAGTGGCGCGGCGCGTGCCTCGCGATGGACGAGATCAACGCGCGCGGCGGCATTGACGGACGCGAACTCGTTGCAATCCACTACGATCCGGGCTCGGACCCCGCCGTGTTTCGCGAGTTTGCCGAGCGCCTGATCGTGCAGGACGGCGTCAACGTGATCTTCGGCGGCTATACGTCCACGAGCCGCAAATGCTGCCCGTCGTCGAGAAGCACAACCGGCTGCTGATCTATTCACAACAGTACGAGGGTTTCGAATACTCGGACAACATCATCTACAGCGGCGCGTCGCCGAATCAGAACGGCGTGCAGCTCGCCGACTTCATGACGCAGACGTTCGGCGCGCGCGTCTACTTCGTGGGCTCTCGCTACGTCTATCCGTACGAATGCAACCGGACCATGCAGGAACTGCTGCTTCAGCATCCGGAAGGCGCCATACTCGGTGAGCGCTATCTACCGCTTGAGGCGGACCGCGAGCAGTTCGCGCAGGTCGTTGCGGATATCGCGCGCAAGTCGCCCGACTGGATTTTCTGCACGGTGATCGGCGCGACCGTGCCGTATCTGTACGAGGCCTTCGCGCATGCGGGTTTCGATCCCGCGCGGATGCCGATCGGCAGCCTCAACACGTCCGAGACAGAAATTCATGCGATGGAACGCGGCATCGCGGCGGGACACTTCACGGCGGCGCCGTATTTCCAGAGCATCGATACAGCCGAGAATCATCGCGCCGTGCGGCAGCACCAGGCGCGCTTCGGCGCCGATACACCGACCGACATGAACTGGGAAGCCGCGTACTATCAGATGCATATGTTCGCCGAAGCCTGCACGCGCGCCGGTTCGGACGAAATCGGCAAGATCATGCCGCATTTGCTCGGCTCCGAATTCGCAGCGCCGCAAGGCAGGGTGCGGATCGATCCCGTGAATCATCACATGGCGCTCTATCCGCGTATCGGCCGCGCGAATGCGGACGGCCAGTTCACCGTGCTGCGCGAATCGAAGTTCGCCGTCGGCCCCGACCCGTATATGACACGCCAGACACTCGGGGACTGGGTGACGAAGTTGAGCACGCGGGACTACTGACGTGAGCGCGCGCATGGGCAGAGACCAACGCAGCCTCACCAGTTCGATTCTGGAGCGCCATCCGCGCGTGGTCGTGTTCCATCCCGACGATGACGACGGCCAGACGCTCACGAACCATCTCCGGCGCATGGGCTTTCAGGTCGAGCGATGCTGGCCGCCGCTGGAGACGCTGCCCGACAGGACGGATCTGGTGTTCCGTGCGCTGTTGCCCGAAGAGCGCGCGCCGAAGGACGAATGGTCCGGGCCGGATGCGCCGCCCGTCATCTGCGTGGTCGCGTATGAGAATCCGACCTTCATCGATCAGGCCATCAAGATGGGATCGGACGGCATCGTCACGACGCCGATTCGCGCCTCGGGCCTGCTGTCGACCGTAATCATGGCGCTCAATCATGCGCGGCGCTCGCGGCAGCACTTGCAACGAATTGCCAAGGCTCGAGCAGAAGCTGCTCGACAGCCGGCATCTGCAGGAAGCGAAGGGCATTTTGATGACGATGCATGGCGTCAGCGAGAACGAAGCGTACGACATGCTGCGCGCCCAGGCGATGGAGAAACGTGTGTCGGTCGACGACATCTGTCACTCTGTGATCCAGGCGGGCGAGGTGCTGCAGATCAAGCGCGGGATGATGCACGAGGATGGGCGCGGCGAAGACTGAATTCAACCGTAGGTTCAACAAGGGGCAACCAAGATGGACTTGCAACTGAAGGGACTGAAGGCAATCGTGACGGGCGGGACCAAGGGCATCGGTCTTGCCATTGCGCGTACGCTCGCGCAGGAAGGCGCCGACGTGGCCATCTGCGCACGCGACGAGGCGGCCGTGACGGCGACTGCGGGCGCACTAGCGGAACTGGGCGGCGCACGCGCGTCGGGCGCTGCCGTGGATGTCGCGGACGGCAACGCGCTGAAGGCATGGGTCGGGCACGTGGCGAAGGACTGGGGCGGGCTCGATATCGTAGTGGCCAACGTCAGCGCGCTCGCTATCGGCAACGATCTCGAATCGTGGCGCAAGGAGTTCGAGACCGACCTGCTCGGCACGGTCAATCTCGTGGATGCGGCCATGCCCTGGCTCGAAGCGAGCAAGGCGGCGTCGATCGTCGCGATATCGAGTGTATCGGGGCGCGAGATCGATTTCGCCGCCGGCCCTTACGGCGTATTCAAGGCCGCACTCGTTCACTACATGCAGGGGCTTGCGAATCAGCTCGCGTCCAAAGGCATTCGAGCGAACACGGTATCTCCCGGCAACGTCTATTTCGAAGGCGGCGTGTGGGACTGGATCGAGCATAACGATGCGGCGCTGTTCGAGCGGGCGCTCGCATTGAATCCGACCGGGCGCATGGCCAGGCCGCAGGAAATCGCTAATGCTGTCGCGTTTATTGCGAGCCCGGCAGCGAGTTTCGTGAGCGGCACCAACTTCGTGGTCGATGGCGCACTCACGCGCGGCGTGCAGCTTTGAAGAGGGCGGCACGCGTCAACGCGGTCCCGACTCCTCGATAAACCGTTCGAGCAGACGCTTCAACTGCCTGGCGTTGCGAGGGCCGAGCGTTTCTTCGATGGCGGCGTGATGCGCGTCCACGCCCGGTTGCAGGCGGCCGAGCAGCTTGATGCCCCGGTCCGTGATGAAGATCAGCACCTTGCGGCTGTCGTAGTCGTCCGCCGACCGCTGCACCAGGCCGCGGCTCACGAGCTTGTCGACGTTCTTGGTCAGCGCGGGAAGATTGAGCAGGACTTGAGCGGCGAGTTCGCTCATCGAATGGCCCGCCTCGTCGGACACCGCATGCAGGATGCGCCAGTGCTCTTCGTTCACGCCTTCTTCGGCAGTCAACTGGGCGAGACTGAGCTTCATCTGCCGATGCGCGGATGCGATGAGCCAGGCAAGGTAGGAGGAGAGGTCGGTGTCCGGCATGGTAGATGCTTCGTGAAAGACGAATAGGTGAATCTTACGCAAATAAACTTTCTGCGGAAAGTATCGGTGCAAAGTGTCCTCTGGCGCGTGCGCGCGATGGTGCGCGCACGCCATTCGTTGGTGCATCCTGAATCGTTCGAACCCGCCGCGTCGACCGTCTGATGAAGCCGCGTTCCCGTGCCTGCCGTCCAGCGCAGGAGATGACCATTGCGTTGTGCGTGCCGCTAGGCGGCGCGGCCGGGCTTTGGGGGCCTTGCGCGCTCGCCTCGGCTCAACTCGCCGTCGATGAGCTGAACGCGTCGGCGGGCATCGCGGGCCGCTCCTGCCGGCTTTTGACCATCAATGCGGGTGACGACGCGCGCGGGCTCGACTGTGCGTTGAGCGATCTCGTTGGCGACGGCGCAATCGATGCGCTCGTCGGCATGCATACGAGCGCAGTGCGCCTCGATCTGCTCAAAGCCGTGGGTGGACAGCTACCGTTCGTCTATACGCCGCTCTACGAAGGCGGCGAGCGCACACCTGGCGTATTCGCGATTGGCGAAACCACGCGGCGCCAGCTCCAGCCGGCCATTCACTGGATCAGCAGGCAGCGCCGCCCGAAGCGCTGGTTCTTCGTCGGCAACGACTATGTATGGCCTCACGCGACGCATCGGCTCGCGCGACGTTACGTGCTCGATGCGGGGGCCGAGGTGGTCGGCGACATGTATCTGCCGTTCGGCGGAGGCGAACATGGCGAGGTGCTCGACGCGATCCGCAAGCGGCGAGCGGATGCCGTGCTGCTGTCGCTGATCGGCCAGGACACCATCGACTTCAATCGCGCGTTCGGCGAGGCCGGACTTGCAACTCACATCGTGCGGCTTTCGTGCGCGCTCGGAGAAAACGAACTGCTCGGCATCGGGGCGCGCAACACGGCGGACCTGTATGTGGCCTCGGGCTATTTCGCTTCATTGGGCACGGATGCGAACCTCGCATTCAAGGAACGTTATCGCGGGCGATACGGCGCGCGTGCGCCGACGCTCGACACCTTCGGTCAATCCACCTACGAAGGCATTCATTTTCTGGCTGCGCTGTTCGACGACGCCCGGCGCAGACGTCTGTCCGAGCAGGCAGGACTCGCGCAACTCGGCATCGCGCCGCTTTCTTTTCGAAGCGCCCGCGATTCAGCCTATGCGGGCGGACGAGTGAACCGCGTGCCCATCTATCTCGCGCGGGCCGCAGGCCATCATTTCGAAGTGCTTTCGCGGCTATAAGCGCTGCTTGCGTCGTGTCGCATCGGGCTTCGTCCAATTTACTTTCCATGGAAAATAAATTGTTGACGCGGAAAATATGTGTCCATACCATGGCTCGCAGATCGGGATATGTGCAGTTCGTTTCGTCCCGTTCATTACGGTGCGCCTGCATGACAGCAGGCGGCAGTCCGTCACGAATCCGTTCGAGTGAGGAAGCCATGGCAGTGAAACGTCCCACGCCCGCCCAGCTTGACGAAGTCGCCATCAGTCTTGGCATCCATCTGTCCGAGGCGCAGCTCGCTGCGTATCACACGTTGTTGCAGCCGAATTTCGACGCATACGATGTCGTCGACGCGATGCCGGACTACGTCCCGCGTGTCACGTATGCGCGCACCCCTGGTTATCGTCCTTCGGGCGAAGAGAACCGCTATGGCGCCTGGTACGTCAAGAGCGAAGTGAAGGGCGCGCCCACGGGCAAGCTTGCGGGCAAGACCGTCGCGCTGAAGGATAACGTATGCCTTGCAGGTGTGCCGATGATGAACGGCGCCTCCACGCTCGAAGGCTACGTGCCCGATGTCGATGCAACCATCGTGACGCGTCTGCTCGATGCGGGCGCGACCATTGTCGGCAAGGCCACCTGCGAGTACTTCTGCTTCTCGGGCGGCTCGCATACGAGCGCGCCGGCGCCCGTGCACAATCCGCGAAAGATGGGCTATTCGGCGGGCGGTTCGTCGTCGGGAAGCGCAGCGCTCGTGGCCGCGGGCGAAGTCGATCTCGCTATCGGCGGCGATCAGGGCGGCTCTATCCGCATGCCCGCCTCGTACTGCGGGATCTACGGCATGAAGCCCACTCATGGGCTGGTTCCTTATACGGGCATCATGCCGATCGAACTGACGATCGACCACACGGGACCGATGACGGCCAACGTGACGGATAACGCGTTGATGCTCGAAGTGCTGGCCGGCCCTGACGGCCTCGATCCACGCCAGCACGCAGGGCAGACCGCCAAGCCCTATTCGGACCTGATGAAGGAAGGTGTGCGCGGACTGAAGATCGGCGTCGTGAAAGAGGGTTTCGGATGGCCGCAATCGCTCGCGGAATCGGACGCGAAGGTGCGCGCCGCTGCCGATCATTTTGCGGAACTGGGTGCGAAGGTCAGCGAGGTATCGATTCCGATGCATCGCGTGGGCCCGTCGATATGGCTGCCGATCGCCGCCGAGGGCGCCACGCAGCAGATGATGAAGGACAACGGTCACGGCTTCAACTGGAAGGGCCTGTACGTCACGGGCATGGTGGACTATCACGCTGGCTGGCATGAGCGCGCGGACGAACTGTCGGAGACGTTGAAGATCACGATGGTGCTCGGCGAGTACTTCATCCGCCACTATCGCGGGCATTTCTATGCGAAGGCGCAGAACCTGTCGCGCCAGCTCACGGCCGCCTACGACGCCGCGTTCGCTGACTACGATCTGCTCCTGATGCCGACGCTGCCGCTCACGGCGACGCCACTGCCCAAGCCGGACGCGGGCGTCGAGGAAATCGTCACGCGCGCTTTCGAGATGTTGCCGAACACCTGCCCGTTCGATTGCACGGGACATCCAGCGATGAGCGTGCCGTGCGGCACGGTCGACGGTCTGCCCGTGGGCATGATGCTGATCGGCAAGCATTGGGACGAAGCGACCATCTATCGCGGCGCCTACGCATTCGAACAGTCGATCGACTGGACGAAAGTCTGACCCTTGTGATTCTCCTCGCGTCTCTTTCCGGAACCCCTCTATGGACCGACGTGCGTTTCTGAAATCGTCTGCGGCATCGGTAGCCGCAGGAATGGCGGGCTCGTTTCCCTTCATCGCCGAAGCGGCCGACGAGATTCTTGTCGGCGGCATCACGGACCTGTCGGGCGGCCTCGATATCTACGGCAAGCCGATGGCGGACTGCCTCACCATTGCCGTCGAGGAGTGGAACGCGCAGGGCGGCCTGCTCGGCAAGCAGATCAAGCTGCTGAATTACGATCCGCAGTCGAGTATGCAGCTCTATACGCAGTTCGCGCAGCAATCGGCGTTGAAGGACAAGGTCGCGGTCGTGCACGGCGGCATCACGTCGGCTTCGCGCGAAGTCATGCGGCCCGTGCTGGACCGTTATCGCACGCTCTATTTTTACAACACGCAGTACGAAGGCGGCGTGTGCGACCGCAACACGTTCTGCACGGGCGTGACGCCGGGCCAGACCGTCGCCAGGCTGATCCCCTACGCGATGAAGCAGTGGGGCAAGAAGGTCTACGTCGTTGCCGCTGATTACAACTACGGCCAGATCACCTCGCAGTGGGTGAAGAAGTTCGTCCAGGACAACGGCGGGTCCATACAGTCAATCGACTTCTTTCCGCTCGACGTCACCAATTTCGGCTCGACCATCTCGAAGATCGAGTCGGCGAAGCCCGACATGCTCGTGTCGGCGCTCGTCGGCGGCTCGCATATGTCGTTCTACCGGCAATGGGCGGCGGCGGGGCTGCACAAGAAAATTCCGCTGGCGTCGACGACCTTCGCGGGTGGCAACGAGCAGATTGTTCTCTCGCCCGAGGAGTGCGATGGTTTCCTGGTCTCGTACAACTACTTCGAGAACCTCGACAACCCGGTGAACAAGGCGTTCAAGGACCGTTTTCACAAACGTTTCGGCGCGAACTACCCGAACATCACCGAGCTGGCGATGGGTACGTATCAGGGCTTCAACCTCTGGGCACAGGGCGTGAAGAAAGCGGGCACGCTCGATCGCGTGAAGGTGATCGAGGCGCTGGAGTCCGGGATCAGCATCGACGCGCCCAGCGGCAAGGTGTCGATCGATCCGGCGACGCATCACTGCGTGCTCAACGTGAGTATCGCGCAGGTGAAGAATCACAAGCTCGACATCGTGCAGACGTTCCAGAACCAGCCTCCTGTGGATACGAGCGCGGTATGCAATCTCATCAAGAACCCGCGCGACAACCAGCAATACGTGATCAAGCTTTGAGGCGCACGCTGCGCCTTCATGGAGAGGAGCTACGATGGACCTTGCCGCGATCGTTGTGATTCAGGTGCTCTATGCGATCGCGAGTCTCGTCGTGATTTCATCGGGGCTCGCGGTCATCTTCGGCATGATGAAGGTGATCAATCTGGCGCACGGCGAATTCATGATGCTGGGCGCGTATGCGGCTATCGAGGCGATCCGCTTCGGCGTGAACCTGTGGGTCGCGATTCTCGTCGTCGCGCCGCTTGTGGTCGCACTGATCGGCGTCGTGCTGGAACGGATCTTCATCCGGCGGCTGTACGGCCGCATGATCGACACGATGCTGGCAACGTGGGGACTGTCGCTGCTGCTGATCGGCGTCGTCACGTCGATTGCGGGCAATACGACGGCGGGCATTTCCGCGCCGCTGGGCAACTTCACGATCGGCGGATACTCGGTTAGCAGTTATACGCTCGTCATCATCGCGGTTGCGGTGGTGCTCGGCGTCGCGCTGCGGTGGGTGCTGCTGCATACGTCGCTCGGCCTGATCGCGCGCGGCACGATGCAGAATCCGCACATGGCCGACGCGCTGGGCATCGCGCCCGGCCGCGTGTATTCGGCTACCTTCGCCATCGGCGCGGCGCTGTCGGGACTCGCGGGCGCGTTGCTCGCGCCCATGACGGGTGTCGTGCCGACCATGGGCGGCGCGTTTATCGCCAAGGCCTTCATCACGGTAATTGGCGGCGGCCCGGCGATCGTTGCGGGACTGGTCAGCTCGTCGATGCTGTTCGGCGCGATCAATCAGGTCGCCACATTCGCGTCGACGCCCGTGCTCGGCGAGGTCGCGCTGCTCGTCGGCGCCATCGTGATGCTGCGGCTTCTGCCGCGCGGCATCACAGGCCGCTTCTTCAAGGGGGCATTGTGATGACGCCCGTCAACGCGACTCGCACCATGCCCGTCGCCGACGCGCTCTCGCGCTTCTCGCGGTCGTGGAAGAGCGCGGCACTCGCGCTGGCCGCCGGCTTGATCATGTTGATCGTGCTGCCGCGCGTGCTCGATGACTTCGCGCTCGTGCAGGCAACCGTCTATGCCGTCATGGCGATACTCGCGCTGAGCCTCGGCTTCGTGTGGGGCTTTGGCGGCATACTTTGCTTCGGCCAGTCGGCGTTCTTCGGTCTTGGCGCTTACACGTATGCGATCGCCGTCACGAATATGGGCGACAGCACGGTGCCGTTCATGCTCGCCATCGTGCTGCCTGCGGCCTTTGCGGCGGTGCTCGGCTATCTGATCTTCTATGGGCGGCTTTCCGATGTGTACATGGGCGTGATCACGCTCACTGTCACGCTGATTCTTTTCAACCTGGTCAACTCGACGGCCGGGCCGGAATGGAAGATCGGCAATGCGGCGCTCGGCGGCTTCAACGGTATTCCCAACATCGCGCCGCTCAATACGCCGGGCAATGTCGACGATGTCATCGGTCCACGCGGACTGTTCGAACTGTCGCTGGGAGCGTTGCTCGGCGTCTATTTCCTGCTGCGCGTGCTGCTCGCGTTCAAGATAGGACGGGTGATCGTCGCGAGCAAGGAGAACGAACAGCGTCTGCTGCTGCTCGGCTACGACTCGCGTGTCTACAAGCTCCTGACCTTCGTGCTGGGTGCGGCCATCGCGGGGCTGTCGGGCTGCCTCTTCGCGAACTGGGGCGCCTTCACGAGTCCCACTGTGTTCGGCCTCGCACAATCCGCGCAGATCATCATCTGGGTCATCGTCGGCGGGCTCGGGACGCTGGTCGGACCCGTGATCGGATGCGTGGCGATCCAGTGGCTCACCACGCAGATCGGCACGCAGCAAACCATCAACTCCAACCTTGTGCTCGGCGCCATTCTCGTCGTGTTCGTCCTGATGGTGCCGAAGGGCATCGTGCCGAGTCTGGGCGAGCTCGGCATGCGGTTGTTCGCCGCCGTCCGGCGCACGCGCCGTTCATCGGGCGACACGCGCCACGTCGCGCAGGACGACACACACAGCGCTTCGCGCGAGGAAGCCGCATGACACAGCCGCTGCTGGAAACACGCAAGCTCAATGTCCGTTTCGGCGGCGTGCACGCGACTCGCGACGTCGACTTCTCACTCGCCGAGGCAGAGTTGCGCTGTGTGATCGGGCCGAACGGCGCGGGCAAGAGTACGTTCTTCAAACTGCTCACGGGGCAGGTCAAGCCGACGTCGGGCGAGATCCTGTTTCGCGGCAAGGACATCACCGCGATGCAACCGCATGAGCCCGCGCGTCTTGGTATCGGCATCAAGACGCAGGTGCCGAGCCTCTTCAACGGCCTTTCGGTGTGGGACAACGTGTGGCTCGCCGCACGGCGCGTGAATACGCCCATGCAGACCGAGCGGGTGACGCGGGACGTCCTGGAGCGCGTCGGCATGCTCTCGCATCGCGACGCGATCACCGGCTTGCTGGCGCACGGCGAGCGTCAGTGGGTCGAACTGGCTGTCGTGATCGCCGCCGATCCACCGCTGATTCTGCTCGACGAACCCGCCGCGGGCATGAGCGATGCGGAAGTGGCGCGCACGGCGGAGCTGATACGCGAGATCAACCGGCGCCATGCCCTCGTCGTGGTGGAACACGACATGAGCTTCATCCGGCGCATTGCCAGGAAGGTCACGGTGCTGCATCAAGGCGCGATCATTCGCGAGGACACGCCTGAGCGCATCATGAGCGATCCGTTCATCCAGCAAATCTATCTCGGCAAGAAGCCGCATTGACGGGAGGCGCGATGCTTGAAGCAACCGGCTTGTGTGCGAGCTATGGCGCCATTCCTGTGCTGTACGGCGTGACGCTGTCCGTCAAGAGCGGCGAGGCCGTCGGCATTCTCGGGCACAACGGCATGGGCAAGACGACCTTGCTGCGCACGCTGATTGGCGCGCTGCCCGCGACGGCGGGCACCATCCGCTTCAATCGCGACGACGTGACCGCGCTTGCTCCGCACGCGCGCGCGAAAAGAGGCATGGCGTATGTCCCGCAGGGTCGCGAAATTTTCCCGGCGCTGTCTGCCTACGACAACTTGCGGCTCGGCCTCGTGAAGACGGGGCGTAAGCCCGAAGCCGCGATCGACGCGCTACTCGAGGATTTTCCGCGTCTTCGGCCGCTGCTGGACCGGGCAGGCGGAGCGCTCTCGGGTGGCGAACAGCAACTGCTCGCCCTGGCGCGCGCGCTGGCGGGTGAGCCGTCGATGTTGCTGCTCGATGAGCCAACGGAAGGCATCCAGCCTTCGATCATCGAGGAAATCGCCGAAACGCTCGTGTCGTTGCGAGAAAAGCGCGGCCTGACGATCGTGCTCGTCGAGCAGAACCTCGACTTCATCGCCGCCGTCTCGCAGCGGGTGCTGGTGATCCGGCGCGGGCGCATCGGCGATGAAATTCCGCGCGAGCATCTGAGCGACCTCGACAAGGTCAGCGAGTACACGGGCGTGCACGCCTAGGCGCTCTTCAATAAATCTGGCGCGGCGGCGCACGCGCCTTGCATTCGTTCGCGCATCAGATCCTGATCGTCCGCCGTACGGTTGACGATCGCATCGCGAATCCGCACCGCCTGCTCATACGATGCGCGCATCTGTCCACCGCGTGACATCGCGATACGCCGCGAGCGGCGTACAGGGCCGGTCAGGGCTGCATGGGTTCTGTTGCAGCGTGCGGTTTTGTCGGCGATCGTCATCACGATCGTAGGGAAGCGATCCAGTGCGTCGCATAGCTCGCCGGGTCGTCCGCCTCGACGCTCGCCTCCATTGCGCTGATCACGTCGTCAGTCGATCGACGTGCCGCACGTGTGGACTGAGTTGCCTCAGATCAGGACTTCTTGCCGAGCCCAGGTGATCCGCACAGAATCTCGCGCATGTTGACGGAATCAAGCTTTGACACGCGGTGGAGTCGCTCGATTTTGAGTTTTTCCTCAACCATGCGGATCTCAAAGAGTAGCCGCGCCTGGTTGGACTTTGGCGCAATCAACTCCGCTTGCAAGCGGGCGAGTTGGGCTTTGAGTTTCATAACCGGTCCACGAGGCTTTGGTGGGGTGCACGCGGCCAACTTCCTCTTCAGTTTTTGCTTCTTCACGGCGAGATTTCGATGATCGGCGTCCGGGTTGCTTGATTGTATGCGAAGGTCCTGAGACGGAGTCGACGCCTGTCACGCACGGCCGGTGGTGTGAATGCACCTTATTCCATCACCTTTTGCGGGCCCCAAGCGTAATCTCATGTTGTCAGCGTGTTCAATTCCGGAGTCGCTGGAAACACTACGGACGCGACAACATGATGCGGCCTGAAGCAGAACACGGGACAGGCGAGGGGAGCGGCCAGTCCGTCGCCCTGGACGCCGCTCGGCTGCGCGGCGAGCGCGGCTGGTCCGAGATCTGCTGGCCGAGACGGCAAGCGGCCGGCAACCGCCGTTCGACGCGACACGGATTGGTCGTCCCGACGTCCGTTGTATCGGGACTAGCGGCTTCTTGACCAGAGGTATCGCCTGCGGCCTATCAGGTGAATCAGGAGAGTCGGTTGCGAGCCACGCAAACCGCGTCATTTGATGTTCCACGGTGCTCGTTAACGAATTTCCCTGGCGACGGCCTGCAAGCGCGTGAACGCACTGAACCGCGCATCATGTAGCGCGCGTACATCGCGGTGGGGTTCATAGATTTTGCTGACCTGCGACATATCGCCCATCGCAGTCTGCACATCGTCGAATTGCCCGCCTGCCACGGCGCCAAGGATCGCCGCGCCGAGAAGAACGGGCTCCTCCGCCCGCGCGGCCAGCACCGGCTTGCCAACGGCATCGGCGAGCAGTTGACGGACGAGATCATGTCGTCCCGCGCCGCCGCTAATCATCACCCGTTCGATCGGTGCACCAGCCGACGCCTGGGTCTCGACTATCTGGCGCAAGCCATATCCGATACTGCAGATACCGGCGATATACAGCGACACCAGACTGTCGAGGTCGGTTTCCATGCCGAGGCCCGCGATCACCGCTCTCGCATGCGGATCGGCAAACGGCGCGCGGTTGCCCAGGAATTCGGGAACGACATGCACGCCTTGCGCCAGTTTCACGACGTCGGACAATGTGTCGGACGCCTGCATCGCGAGATTGGCGAGCATCGCGGGCAGTGACTGTCCCGCTTCCTCCGAACGGCTTCGCGCTTCGGCGGTTGCCGGATGCAGCGCGAGCAGCCTTTCTATGGCCGCGCCCGCAACGGACTGGCCCCCCTCGTTGAGCCAGGCGTTCGGGACCATCGCCGAGAAATACGGTCCCCAGACGCCTGGAACAAACTTTGGTTCGCGGGTCGTAGTCATGGTGCAGGACGACGTTCCGAACACATAGGCGAGACAGGCTGCCGGTTCGCCTTCGGCACCCACCGTGCCGATGCCGCCCGCGTGCGCATCGATCACGCCCGCGGCAACAGGCGTCCCCGCGCGCAAGCCGAGTTGCGCCGCTGCCTCTTGTGTCAGACCGGCTCCCAACGGTGTGCCGGGTTCCACCACCTTCTGCCCGATGCGAGAAAAATCCTCGTCCGCCAGCACGCCCAGTCCGACGCTGCGAAAATAGGTGCCGTCCCAACGATGCTCATGGGCAAGGTAGGTCCACTTGCATGTGACCGTGCACGTGGATCGCGCGAGGTCGCCCGTCGAACGCCACGTCAGAAAGTCGGTGAGGTCGAAGAACTGCCATGCATCGCCGAACACGGCGGGACGCTTCTCGAGAAGCCACAGCAGCTTCGGCGTTTCCATCTCCGGAGATATCTTGCCGCCCACATACTTCAGGATATCGTGCCCCGCGGCGTTGATGCGTTCCGCCTGCTCCACGGCGCGGTGATCCATCCAGACGATGATGTCGCGCTCAGCCTCCTCCGACGGCCCCACCGGCAGCGGCTTGCCGCCCTGGCCCAGCACGACCAGCGAGCAGGTGGCATCGAACCCGATCCCGACGATCCGTTCCGGCGATACATCCGCCTGCGCGATCGCATCCTTGACCGCGTGACAGACGGCGCCCCAGATTTCGGTGCTCGATTGTTCGACGATAGACCCGCTTTCGCGATACAGCGTGATGTCGTGCTTCGCCGTCGCCAGCATGCGACCGTCGAGGTCGAAGACGCCCGCGCGCGCGCTGCCCGTGCCGACATCCACGCCGACGACAAACCGCGCGTTCGTTGTATCCGGGGTCGTGTAATCAGAAGTCATGGCTCACTGCCTGTTGTAGCGTTGGATCGATGTCGAGGGACATTCGCGTCCATCGCATGGCTGCCAGTATCAGAGATCGACCGCGTTCGGAAGGATCACGAGGTCGCGAATGGTCACGTTGCGTGGGCGCGTCAGCATGAAAAGCACGCATTCGGCCACTTCCTTCGGCTGCATCAGGCTGCCGGATGCGAGCGCCTCGTCCATCTTCTGCTTGGGCCAGTCGTCGAGCAAGGCGGTCACGACCGGTCCCGGCAATACCGAGCCCACACGCACGCCATGCTTCGAGAGCTGTCGCCGCGTCGTGTGCACGAAGGCCTGCACCGCAAACTTCGAAGCGGTGTAGATCGGCTCCCAGACCACGGGCACCATGCCTGCGATGGAGCTGGTGAAGATGATGTCGCCGGACTGCTGCTTCACCATGTGCGGAAGGACGGCGTGCACCGAACGGAACGCAGCATTGATGTTCAGGTTCAGCATGCGGTCCCACACGTCGGGATCGCCTTCCGCCACTTCGCCGCCCACGTACGCGCCGGCATTCGCGTGGAAGATATCGAGGCCGCCGGCCGCATCGAGAATGCGCGGCAGCAGGCCCGACACTTCCGCCGGGTTCAACAGGTCGGCGACGATGGGCAATGCATCGGGACCCAGCTCCGCGCACAGCGTATCGAGCCGCTCTTTGGCGCGATCGATCAGAACGACCTTGGCCCCATGAGCAATCAGCTCACGCGCGCATGCCAGACCGATACCCGACGCTGCACCCGTAATGGCCGCGACTTTTCCTGTGATTGTGTCAGTCATTTATCCGTCTCCTTGATATCTGAAATCAGGCGCGACCGTGGGAGACGCGCGATTGCCGGGCAAGCGAATCGACGATGACGGCAATCGCCAACACTGCACCCGTGATCATGAAACGCAGCGAGGACGACAGGTTCAGCAGCGTCAGTCCGCTCGCAATCGACTGGATGACGATGATGCCTAGCACCGCCGAATACGCACTGCCGCGGCCGCCGAAGAGACTCGTCCCGCCAATCACCGCAGCGGCAATCGCATTGAGGTTGACATCACCCGTGCCGGCCTGCTGACTGGCCGATGCGAGTCGCGCTGCCGACAGGACACCGCCGAGCGCCGCGAGACTCGAGCAGAGCACGAAGGCGCTCATATAGATCCCTTTGACGTTGATACCCGCGCGTCTTGCTGCTTCTTTGTTACCGCCGATTGCGTGCATCGAACGGCCCCATTGCGTGCGTCTGAGCATGTAGTCCATCACGACCGCAAGCGCCAGGAAGAGGGCGAACAGCAGCGGAACGCCGCGTCCCTGGTTCAGGTACGCCACCACGATTTCCAGCAGCACGGTCACGACGATGCAGCGCGTGAGCAGACTGCTCATCGATGGCGCCGAAAGGTTCGATGCGCGGCGGCGCTGGTGCGTGCGCATCCCGAGGACCAGCATGACGACTCCCGGCACGAGCGCAATGACATATGACACGACGGGCGGAAGCACGATGATCTGTCCAAGGTTGACCATCGCCGACCCATAGGGCAGGTTGATGGAGCCGCTCGCGCCGAGCACATAGAGTTGCAGCCCGAGCAAGGCGAGCAACCCGGCCAGCGTCGCTACGAAACTCGGCATCCCGAGGCGGTTGAGCAGCGATGCATACAGTGCGCCTACGACCGCGCCCACCACGATGGCCGCAACGATCGCCAACCCCACCGGCCAGCCGTTGTTGACCCAGAGCATGCCCACGAGCGCGGAAGCGAAGCCGCTCATCGAACCGACGGACAGGTCGATCTCGCCCACCATCAGCACGCACACTATACCGAGCGAGATGACGCCGATGGTCGAGCAGTCGAAGAGCAGGTTGACCAGATTGTTGGCAGACAGGAAGACGGGATTCAGGGTCGTGAAAACGGTCCAGATGATGATGAGACCCACGACGACGGGCAGCGAACCCAGATCGCCCGACTTCACCTGATCGACGAACGCCGAGATCGCGCCTCCGATGCCCGTGGCGTGTTTAACGCGCACATCGCTGCGATCCAGCAATGGGGAAGGCTGATCGGGCTTCTGCGGATTTCCCTGCGGAGCACCCTGAGCTTGGTTACTCATGACTGTTTCTCCCACTAGCCATTCGCTAGGCGTTCGTTTGAGCCTGACGCCGGTCGGCGCGGCGTGAGACTGCATTCTCGGTTGCGCCTGTGATCGCGGCGACGAGCTCCTGATTCGACGAGTCGGGATAGAAGACGCCATTGTTCTTGCCGAGCCGGAGCACGACGATCCGGTCCGCCACGGCGCGCACATCTTCCATGTTGTGACTGATGATGATCACCGCGTGCCCGCGATCGCGCACACGTTCGATGAGATTCAGCACTTCCGCGGTCTGCGCGACGCCCAGCGCGGCGGTCGGCTCGTCCAGCATGATCAGTTTCGGGTCAAGCAGCAGCGAACGTGCGATTGCAACGGTTTGCCGCTGGCCGCCGGACAGCGATGCCACCACATCGCGCACATCGGGAATGCGCGCGGACAGTTCGTTCAGAAGGGTCCATGCCCGCATTTCCATCGATACTTCGTCGAGGCGCATGGGATTCAGCTCTCGCCCGAGGAAAATGTTCGCGACCACATCCAGGTTTTCGCACAGCGCGAGATCCTGGAACACCGTGGCAATGCCCAGATCGAGCGCCGCTGCCGGGTTAGCCAGCGTCACTTCGCGGCCGTCGAAGGTAATCGTGCCCGAGCTCGGTTGATGCACGCCCGCCAGCACCTTGATGAGCGTCGATTTGCCCGCGCCGTTGTCGCCAACCAGCGCGACGACTTCTCCGGCATGTACGTCGAGTTCGATGTCCGTGAGGGCCGAGACCGCTCCGAAGTGCTTGGATATGTTGCGCAGACTAAGCACAAGCTTTCCCGGAGCGGGCTGCTTCGTGGAGTTGTCAGTCATGGACCGTACCTCTGCTTGATTGCATGAAAGACACGTGCGGCGCCAGTGTTCGTCCGGCGCCGCGCCGGTTCAGTTTGTGATGCCGAGCTTCTTGCAGCCTTCCGCATAACGGTCGGTACACAAGGTCTTCCCGCTCGCGAAACCCTTGTCGACCACTTCGGCCTTGAGGTTCTTCGCCGTGATGACCATCGGTGTGAAGAGCTGCGTGGGTGTGTTGAAGAGCGTCGTTTCGCCCTTCGCGGCCTGTCCGGACAGGAACCCGACAGCGACCTTGGCGGCTGCCGCCGCAACGGTTTCGCTCGGCTTCAGGATGGTGTTGTACTGGTCGCCAGCGATGATCAGTTGCAGACCCGCGATGGTCGCATCGTTGCCCGTCACGGGCGGGACCGGATTCACGCCGGCTGCCTTGAAGGCCGCGACCGTTCCGCCAGCCGTGCCGTCGTTTGCCGCCACGACGCCGACGATCTGCGACTGGAAGCGGGTGATCTGTCCGCTGACCCATTGCTGAGCCTTCGGTGGCGCCCATTCCGGAGTGTCGTACTCGGCCAGCGTCTTGTAGCCGCTAGACGCGATGCCGGAATGGATGCCCTTCTTGATCAGCCCCGCGGCTGCGTCGGTGGGAGAGCCGTTGACTTCGAGAAGACCGCCCTTGTTAGTCGGCACACCCGTGTCTTTCAGATGCTGCACAAGGGACTGGGCGATCAAGCGGCCGATGCCTTCGTTATCGAACGAGACATAGTAGTCAGCCGGCGTCGACGGAACCGGACGATCGTATGCAATGACTTTCACACCCTGGCTTTGCGCCAGATGAACCAGCGACGCCGCGGCGGTCGAATCCACCGGGTCAAGCACGATTACCTTTGCGCCCTGCGCGATGACCGAGTTGAACTGCTGCTGCTGGGTCGCCACATCCGCGTTCGCGTTCTGATACAGCACCTTGCAGTCGGGACACAGCTTGGACATCGTTGCTTTGAAGCCCGGGAAGTCGTGCTGTTCGTAGCGGGTGGACGCCTGGTCCGGCATCAGGAACGCGACCGTACCCGAAGGTGCCGCCATTGCCGATCCGCTTAGCATACCTAATGTGATGGCGCTGATGCTGCTAACGAGTGTCGAAAGCGTCTTCATACCGTGTCTCCTGTTATTGGACGGCGGCACTTGCCGCCGCGTATTGTCGCGCCGAACCGGGCGCGTCGGATCCGCTTGCCACATTGTGTTGCTGATATCCGCGCCACCTGGAAGGGGACATGCCCCTAAGCAACAGAAACTGACGGTTGAAGTTGGACAGGTTGTTGAATCCGACCTGATGGCAGATATCACTGATACTCAGTTTTCCGGATATCAGCAGCTGGCACGCAAGATTAACGCGTAGCCGGTTCACATACTGCACGAAAGGCACGCCCGTATGGCGGCGAAAGTATCTGGAAAATGCGCTCACGCTTTGGCCTGCCAGGCCAGCCAGATCGGCTTCGCGAAGTTCCTGCGCAAGGTTCTTGCCGATGTACGTCAGCACGTGATTGATGCGCGTCTCGGCGTAGCGTGCCGGATCGGCCCGATAGGCGGCGCTTGCCAGCTTGACCGGCTCCTTGCTCTGAAGGAGGAGGGCGAACAGCGATACGAAAAGCGCGATTCGCCGCATCCCCTGCGCGTGCAGCATCTCACGCATGATCGGCTCGGCGGCCGCGCCTGTATCCGGGGTGAACAACACACCCCAGCCCGACGCATCAAGCAAACCAGTAACCTTTCTGAATTCGGGAAACGCATGGATTGCACGCGCGAGAAATTCAGAATCAAACTGCAGCACCAGGCAACGTTCGCTCACTTGCTCGCCACGGGCCACATTGCTCACCCAATTGTGCGGGAGATTGGGCCCGGTCATAACGAGATTGCCGGGCGTGAAATCTCCGATGTAGTCACCGACGAAGTACTTACCCGTCGTGGCGGTGATAAGGTGAAGCTCGTACTCAGGATGGAAGTGCCAGCGCACCGTGCTGTAAGGATAGCCGTGCGACCACACCTTGAACGATTCGTCGCGCGGTACGGCGACCAGCTCCAGGTCGGGCTGAGCGACACGCGGGCGACGGCGAGCGCTGCCTTCGCCCGCAGCGGTGTTGTCGTTCGTCACGTCTGTCTCCATGCGCCACCGTCTTTGTCGGCGATAGTTTGGTTTGTCACCGCCTCCATAGATCGAAGAATAGTAGATGACGCAAATTTTCACTACACGGATAGCACGCGTGCCTGATATTTTTTTGCATTCAGGAAAGTCATATCGCCTTTTACGCTCAAAAATCGTACAGTGCGCCGGTTCTACATGCACGGATCGCAGCGACCACAGAGTCGTGGGGCGTATGAGGTCAAATTTTTGGTAGGTGCCGACTCCCGGCACGCGCGGGGACCGTCTTTCCCTTTTCTGCGATAGCCAGGAGGCGTATGTTTTCGAATGACTGAAGCTCGCCCGCTTTCCGACGCAGGCATTCCGACCGGTCGAGTGGCCGGGTTGGGTCCGGGTACCGCCGTTCATCGCATCTCACAGTTGACCACGTGCCCCAAGGCCGCGGCACCTCGGTCGCCACTTGCCATCGCGTGCGAGGTGTGTGCTATTCGAATGTAACGAGAGCTTCCGGTGATGGTGGCAGGGGCGTCACGCTCACGTTGGAAAAGCCGGCTTCGCGGCCCATCTGCTCAAGCTCGCGCGCGGTATACGCGTCGCCTTGCGGCGTGGATGCAAGCATCACAAATGAGAACGCGGCGGCGAAGGGCGGCGACACGCGATCCTCGTCTGGAACAAACTCCACCGCCAGCGCTCGCCCTGCGGGAGCGAGGCTCTTGCGGACTTTCGAGAGTACTTCGACGCAGGTTGGCGGATCGAAGTGGTGCAGGAAGTTCGTGACCAGAGCCAGATCGAAATTCGTACCCCAATCGACTTCGAACGCACTGCCGGCGACGGTGCGGTAACGCGAATTAACTCCGGCAGCGATGGCGTGCTCCATCGCGACCTCAAGAACCGGCTGCCAGTCGGTCGCCACGACTTCCGCGCCGGGGATCGCCTTGGCGATCGAGATTCCGAACAACCCATGCCCGGCCGCCACATCCAGCACTCGCTTCGGTGCCTGAGGCCACATGCTCACCTGTTGCGCGATGCTCTGTGCGGTTTGTGCTACGAAGGGTGCCATCGACCGTGCAAATTTCACCCAGACGGGATGGTCGGGGGCGATGTTGCCCAGTCCCAAGGCCCCGCCGTTGCGAACGAACGCGACCGGGTCCTCGAGCCACAGTGCCGTCATTTCGGGAGCCGCGAGAAAATCCACGATGCTTCCTATCCAGGCGGGCGAGGAAGTCGTCAGGAATGCCGAAGTCGACGGCGTCAATTGATACCGTCCCGTTTCCTTCTGCAGAAATCCATGCACGGTCAGGAAGTCGCAGAGTATGCGCACACCGCGCCTGGAGGCCTTTACACGCTCGGCTATACGCTCCAGGTCGCCATGTTCGTCCGCGATCGCGGTGAACAGATCGAGCGCCACTGCGGCTTTCACCGCGGCCGTCTTCTGGTAGGCGATCGTGGCATCGATAAACGCCTGCGGAGAGATGTCATCCATGGTCGATAACCTTTCGCAAGATACCGCACAAACAGGTGTTTGAATCGGGTCTTTCTTCGCAGGATTTCAGCGCGTGCGTGAAGGACGGAACTCTTGAGAAGCCTACGCGAACAACGGCTCCGCGTCGAGCCTCCGGGTTGCAGCAAATGGCGAGCGGACGCTCGGCACACGCGTCGCGAAACCGAAGCACTGCCGTTGCGGGATCCCGATTCAACGCGACGCAAGAGGCTGCTTGTCGGAAGGCATGTCCCTCCGGTCGCCAGCCAGGCGTTTGGCTCTGCACCAGGCACCGGACCTTCGTGGCTGGGATCATGTCGATAACACGGCTGCATTGACAGGGATTTTTCCCGTGTTCCTGAACCTGACGTCTATGCTTTGAACGACGCACGCCCAGGCCGCCATCTAGCACGTGCGTCGTAAGTCCCGGACTCAAGACTTGTTCAAATGAGCAATGACTTCACCCTCCGTCACTTCCGGCGCAGCCGCTCCAATGCTCCCCGCATTCTTCGCGATCCACTCCTTCGCTCTTTGCACGCTCTCATCGATGCCTGTCCTGTTTTGACAAACGGTCACGGAGAATCCGCCCTCACCGCTGTGCACGAGCGTGTACGTTACCAGGCCTTTGACATCACCCATCCATTCTTCAACCTCAGCACTATGTTTCTCCAGCAAATCGAACAATTCTTTCGCACCCTTTCCGGAATATCGTCTCAGTACTGTTTGCATGATTGCGTCCTCCAATTCCGCGAGATAAGGCACTAACGACAGGAAGGCGCCCGACAATCGGCAACAGTGCACACGTCTAACCATTGCTAAGTAGAAGCCACGAGCACGGCAAGACCGATCGTCGCCGCAACTACCAAGTGTAGTAACCATGCTGTCTATGTAAAGCAATTGTCAAACGCTAATGCGTTTATCGACATATTGGCTTAGGTAAGCTAATACTCCGAATATCGGAGCAGGACGGTTGATCATTAATGCGGTGGCGCGAGCGAACCGTGCCCGAGCATCCTTCATGGAGACGCGTAATGAGACAGATAATCCCTCTCAGATGTTTTGCCTCAATCTTGTTGACGGGCACGCTGGCTTCATGCGCGCACGTGGCGGTCCAGACGGGTACGCTGAAGGAACAGGTCGTTGGAACGTGGGCCTATGTGTCGGTCGATACCGTGCGTGCAGACGGCACCCGGCAACCCATGTACGGGACCAGTCCGCAAGGGATCGCAGTCTTCGACGGGAGCGGCCACTACATCCTGATGACCTCTCGCGCCGATATTGCAAAGTTCGCCTCCGCCAATCGAATGGAAGGCACGGCAGAAGAAAACAAGGCCGTCGTCCAAGGCATGATCGCTCACTTCGGCACCTATACAGTGAACGAGGTTGATAAAACGATCACGTTCCATGTCACCGCCAGTTCGTTTCCGAACTGGAACGGTGTCGAGCAGAAGCGGCCGTTTGCTGTGAGTGCCGAACAACTCAGATGGACGACGCCGGCCTCAAGCGGCGGCACGGCCGAAGTAATCCTGCGCCGGCTAAAGTGACTTGCCCTATCGGTTAGACGCCTGGCGGTGTTGAGGCGCGCTACGTGGCGATCCGCATAGTCTGTACGGGTCGCACATGTGCGCTCGAGACGGTCTTCCACGTTAGGTTAGCCCGGTAGACTGTTGAGAGTCTGGGGTATTCACGCAGGTGGACCGGGTGTTTGACCCGGTTCGGCCAGGAACAATGGGATGGACTCCTCCTCACCCGGCTGGCTCGCAGCGCACGGCGCATGATTGTCGTCGCGTTCGACCAGTCAACGAGGAGGAACCTGAAATGGACATGATTCGTGTTGGGATTGATCTCGCTAAAAACGTTTTCCAGATGCATGGCGTCGATCGAAGCGAGAAGGCAATATGGCGCCGCAAGCTTGCCCGCGTGGAATGGCTGGATGTCTTGCAACGGACGGTTCCTCTGCATGCCGTGATAGGAATGGAAGCCTGCGGTAGTGCGCATCATTGGGCGCGTCGTCTTCAGGCGATCGGATATACCGTGAAGCTGATAGCCCCGCAGTTTGTGAAGCCGTACGTCAAGAGTAACAAAAACGACGCAAACGACGCCGAAGCTATCTGTGAAGCGATGAGCCGGCCAGGCATGCGCTTTGTCGCCGTCAAGACCGTCGAGCAGCAGGACGTGCAGGCGGTTCACCGCGTCCGCGCCGGTTTAATGGAGCAACGTAACGCAAAGGCAAACCAGATTCGCGGCCTGACCTCCGAATATGGCATTGTGGCGCCCCGAGAGATTCTCCAGTTGCGCCGCGCTGTTCCTGTCTGGATGGAAAACGTAAACAGCGGTCTGAGCGACCGATTCCGGCGTCTGCTCAGGGGGCTGTGGGAGGACCTGCGCTCCCTGGACGACCGGATTCGCGAACTCGATCGTGAAATTGCTGCGATTGCCGCATCCGATCCCGTCGCCAGACGTTTGCAGCAATTACGCGGCGTTGGGCCAATGGTTGCAACGGCGTTGATCGCAACCGTGGGCGATGCCCGACAGTTTTCCAATGGCCGACAGATGGCGGCGTCGCTCGGACTGACGCCCAGACAAAACAGCTCCGGTGGAAGAGAGCGGCTTCTAGGGATTAGCAAGAGAGGTGACGCTTACGTGCGTTGCCTGTTAATCCACGGCGCACGCGCGATGATCCAGATGGCCCGTCGACGGACTGATGCGCTAAGTCTGTGGGTGATGCGCATAGCAGGCAGCCGGCATCCGAACATTGCAGCCGTAGCGCTAGCAAACAAAACCGCACGCATAGCCTGGGCGATGATTACACGGGAAACCGATTACCAGCCGGAACTTGCCGCACATTGAAACAGTAACTACCAGCAGTACCTTCATCCACGGTTGCAAAACAAGCCGCACGATGGCCAACAGGTCGAACCGGCGCTGATCAAACCCGTGACTGACCGAGGCCTTGAGCCCGTAGGAACGATTGGGAGTCAGCGCGCGAATAGCCCATCAGGGTCCGTTGCCTCACAGAGGCACAGTTGTACGAGACCGGATATACGTGAGCAATCGACACCGAGGCTTGACAAGCGACGTGTTTGCAAACGAGGAGGAGTCCATATACAGTCGGTCGATGCGGTGGCCTATAACACACGCTGACAAGACGCATTTCACTACAACGTTTAAAGTTAGCTTGTCACCTGTTCGCCCCAACGGTGATCAATAGCGTGATGTCCTTCGGCAGTTCGCCAACTGGAGTGTGAAACACACCGCCGTAGTGAATCTTATGTGCACCAGGCGACAGCGGTTTTAGCAGGAGAAAGTATCCGTCCGCAACTGCGGTGCCTTGGCCACCCTTCTCGCCATATGCCCAGGGAGACGGCGCAAGGAAGGTGAACTGACCGGTCGTGGTCCGGTAAGTCGCGATATTTTGAACCTTCACATCGTCGATGGTGCAGAACACGTTCGAAATTTTGCTGCCGTACGAGGTTGCGATCTGTTTTTGCTCCGTTGCCGACTCGGCCAAAAAGGGCGGTGCTTCAAGCGATGACGCTTCAATGCCGAGCAGGCTCAGGAAGATCGCTGTACCGGCAGGAATGATGGTCCTTTGCTGGTCGCATGTCATAGAGGGCGAATCAGGCGCTGTCCAGAACCATACGATGCCGGTTTGCCAGGAAGAAATGGGGCGACTCTCGCAGTCGCTGAATGGATGACGAAGCGTGCTATTAACTGGTAGGGACAGGGCCCATTGCC
Source organism: Paraburkholderia azotifigens (assembly GCF_007995085.1). GTDB lineage: Bacteria > Pseudomonadota > Gammaproteobacteria > Burkholderiales > Burkholderiaceae > Paraburkholderia > Paraburkholderia azotifigens. The sequence continues at coordinate 2,960,625 of NZ_VOQS01000003.1, read as the reverse complement.
AAAACGCGACCTCCCATTCGACATAAGTCTTTCCGCGAAAGCTAGCCTTAAAAGGAACGACCAATGCGCTACTAGACGGAAGCTGGGTGGCGTCGCTCGCTCTCGCGACAACTCCCGTCTCATCGTTGCCTCCTCCCCCGCAACCACATGCAACAAAGGCAAGACAAACCGGAAGAAGGACACGCTTGGCGACTGTACAGAGCAACGAAGCCATAGTGGCCATGGCATTCTCCTTAAGAAGACGTCGCTCAACGCTTTGCAAGGCCAAAGGCGGAAGCATTCGCGCGTCCGCATCGGAGTGGCGCGACTTATCCCGCAATCTCAACCGCTGAAGATCAACCGCCGAAGAAGTCTTGTGTAACCTCTCGATTGCGTCAGAATGTTGGCTTCGCCATGACCGTGAAGACAAGAGCCAAGCGTTATCGAGGCAACGCCTAACGCAATGCTTGAATTAATGATAGGTGTTCAGGTGATCCCGGTAACGTCTATTGCATAATTATTTCGTTTGGATTCGACCTTAAGACAGACTGAAGAAAAGTCGCTCTACGACACATTCGATTTTCGGCCAAATGGACGCACCGGGCTTGTATTTCATCCGCACTGCGAGCGACTTTCGTTCTTCGTCCGGAGCCAAAGCCAACGGGGCTACATGTCGGAGCGCATAGACTTTCAGTCTGGGTAGCTTCGAGTCATGCCTGGGTTCAAGCTGCATGATCGCGGGTTCTTCAAGTTAATCCAGGAGGAAGAAAGGAGCCGGGCGCTTGACAAGCTGTCGACGTATCAGATTCTGATCGTCGCACAGTGTTTTCTGTCCGTCGCGTTCGATGGTTTCGATATGGGAAGCATCAGCTTTATTGCGCCGGCCATCCGGAAGCAATGGACATTGAGCGTGCTCCAGCTGGCACCCGTGCTCGGTGGTGGCCTGTTTGGTCTGATGCCAGGCGCGGTTCGTGACCCGGGCTGGGTCCAGGGGGAACCATGACGACGCCCATTACGAGGACCTCTGAATTCCGCCCCGAAGAAAGCTGACCTTGACGACGCCAACGTCAGCACAGTGAGCGTTCACGGAACTGGTGCTATCGGCCAATAAGGGCCCTTCGTGCCAACTCTGCGAACGTCGGCTCGCCTTCTCAGAACGGCCCCTGACTATCTGAGCCGCCCAAGACGCCCAGCTCCACCGAGCGGGGGCGTCTCCCCTGTTAATCCCTGTCAGCTTGCCGATTGCGTGCCATGACGATCCACGCTGCGCCGTTGATCATCACCGACCGTTCGCCGGGGAGGCCCGCGAAGGCGGCACGAACCGCAGCCGAGGCGCGCGCGCGGATGTCGTCGCGTTGATCAGCGAGCGCGCGCGACAGCGGGCCGACCTCGAGCGTCATCTTCACCGCGTCGTCGATCGCAGCGTCCCGCGTCCCGCCCTCGCCGAACGGGACGGAAGCATCGAAGGGCGCGATAGCGATATCCGTGAAGCCGGCCGCCGTCAGGATGCGTGCCACGCGACCCCGATCGCCGAACGAGAATGGCCCGGGCGCTTCGGGATCGGGCAGCGCGCTCGGCGGGAGGATGCCCTTGATCGCGCCCATCGGCAGGCGCACCCAATCGTTCTCGGCCGCGCCGCGCCAGCAGACGAAAGCGACCCGGCCGCCCGGCCGCAGCGCGCGTCGCATATGGGCGAACGCCGCTGTCGGATCGTCGAAGAACATCACGCCGAAACGCGAGAACAGGATGTCGAACGCGCCCTCGGGCAGCTCGGCGCTGCTGGCGTTGCCCACCTGGTAGAGGACCGGCGTATCCTGTGGCGCAAGCGCGCGCGCCCGGCCGATCAGCGGTGCGGATATGTCCACGCCCAGCACTTGCCCTCCCGCGCCGACGCGGGCGGCCAGAGCCAGACTCGACGCGCCCGCGCCGCAGCCGACGTCCAGCACGCGCTCGCCCGCCGCGGGCGCAACGGCTTCGATCGCGGCCTCACCGAACACCGCCACCATGGCGTCGAGCCGGGCCTGGTTGGCGACCCAGCGCTCCCCGCTTTGACCATTCCAGTCGGCAACCTGATAGGCATTTTGCTCTGCCATGTCATCTCCTTGTTCCGATTCGCTCTTAACCAAGCTGTCCGATGCCAAAGCGCGCATCGCAGTCAGAGCCCCCGCTTGTTCGAGGGAACCCCACACGCCAGCGCTCCAGGAGTTAAGCGTCCACTATTCTTTTCAACGTGGCCCGTTGCATTGATCGCGGCGTCAGACGATTTGAAAAGGCCGCCATCTTGTTCGACAGGCCCGCGACAACCATAGCCTTTCCTTGCAACAACGCCCGAATACCGCTCTCGGCGACCGGACGAGGCTTCATCGTGAGGAGGCGCAGCATGGCCGAGGTGGTTGCGCCGGCTGCCTCATCGAAGCCCGTCGCGGTGTGCCCCGGGCAGAGAGTGGTAACAACCACACCATGCGGGCGGAGTTCGTCGTGCAGGGCCTCGCCAAGGGCGAGTACATATGACTTGGTCGCCGCATAGGCAGCGTAGCTGGGAACGGGTTGGAAGGCCATGAGGCTAGCGACGAGAAGCATATGTCCAGATCGCCGCCTGGCCATATCGCGGCCGAAGAGATAGGTCAGCTCTGTAAGCGTCGTGATGTTGAGCTGGATCATGTTCGCGGTGCGCTCGATCGGCGTTTCCAATAAGTCGCCGTGCAGGCCGTATCCGGCGTTGTTCAACAAGATGTCGACGGTCACCGACCTCGCGTCGAGACTGCATTTCAAGCGGCTGGCCGCGCCCGGCGAGGCAAGATCGGTCGCCTCGACCAGCACGTCCACTCCGTATTTGCGGCGGAGATCGGAGGCAAGCTTTTCCATCGACTCCTGCCGTCGGGCTGCCAATACGAGATTGACTTTCTGCGCAGCCAGTAGATCTGCGAATTCAAGGCCGAGGCCACTCGATGCCCCGGTGATCAGAGCCCATTTTCCAGCGAAGCTGTTCATTGGTTGTTTCAACATCGTTCTCTTCCTCAACTCTTTGATCAGCGAATGGGGCTCAGCCACATTCTCATCGGAACACCCGCCTATCCTTTGGGGAATCTGTGCTCTCAAACCACCATCGACTGCTGGGCGAAGATGCCCGCCATCGCGCCCTGCGATGATGCCTGGGTGACCGAGGGCAAGAAGGGCGTGGTGAGGTCGCCGGCGGCGTAGATGCCGGGCATGCTGGTTTGGCGGCGCTCGTCGACGTTGAGGACGATGCCGGTGGGCGTATCGACCGTGGCGAGGCCCAGTGATTCGTGCAGGCTTGCGGACGGCTTATTGCGCGGATGGGCGAACAGGACGTCGACCGCGATGTTGCGGCGGGTATCGAGATTGACGGTGGCGATATGGCCGTTCTGGTGGCCGATCTCGACGATCCGGCCATCGACGAGAGGTATGTTGCGGCGCGCCAGATCGGCCTGGATATCGGGCGCAATGTCATGACCATCGGTGAAGACAGTCAACTTGTCAGTCCAGTCGCGGAACAGCCTGGCAGACTGGTACGACTGCGGGCCGGACCAAACGAGGCCCCAATGCTGGCCGGCAACTTCGAAGCCGTCGCAATAGGGGCAGGGCACGATGGACGTGCCCCAGCTTTCGGCAAAGCCCGGAACATCCGGCATCTGGTCGGCGATGCCATAGCTCAGGATCAGGCGGCGCGCGCTTAGACTTTCGTGATCGTCAGTGACGACGCAGAAATCGTCGATGGCGCCAGACACGCTCTCGGCCCGGGTATCGACCAGCCTGATCGTGGGATAGCGCGCCAGCTGCTGCCGCGCCTCGGCCAGGATGTCCAGCGGCGGCTTGTGATCGTGGCCGAGCAAGCCATGCGAGTGGCCGGCAAAGCGGTTGCGCGGCCGGCCGGTATCGAGAACGGTGACCTTGCGGCGGGCACGGCCGAGCTGCAGGGCGGCGGCGAGGCCGGCAAAACTGCCTCCGATGATGATGACGTCATCCATGGTGATGGGCTCCGTGTTGTGGATGGAGGGGTGGGCTGGGCGTGGTGTGCAATATCCGGACAACCGGTCGAAACCTGCCCTTGGCTTGCACTTTTAAGATACTGTGTGGTATCGTATTGCAAGAATTTGAATACTGTCAAGTACTGGAATTGTCGTGACCGAAAACAGCCAGGTCCGGCGGGGCCGGCCCGCCAACGAGGCGCTTCGCCAAACGATCGTCGACGCTGCCTGCGAACTCTTTGTGGAATTGGGTTTTCAAGCGACGACCATGGACAAGGTCGCCCGGCGCGCGAAGATATCCAAGCTCAGCATCTATCGGCACTTCGAGAACAAGGAGGCGCTGTTCAGCGCGGCCATGGTGGCCCGCTGCGATCAATTTGCACCGCAGGCCCTTTCTGAAGGCGTCGACGGTTCGGCCGAGGATCAGCTCATGGCGGTGGGATCATCGCTGCTTCGCACGCTGTTGAGCCCGGACGTTCGCAGTGTCGAAGCCATGGTTTTGGCCGACAAGACGAATCAAAAGTCGTTAAGCAAGCTCCATTACGAAGCCGGGCCCGCCCATGTCATCGCCGAAATCGAGGCCGTGTTGCGTCAGTTGCACGCGAAAGCGATTCTGAACATACCCGATGCTCTCCGGTCCGCCCGCTTGTTTGCCGCGCTTTTCAAAGGATCCGATCTCCTGCTTATCGCACGCTTCGATGAGGCGAGAGCGAAGGACGACAACGAAATCGAATCCTATTGCCGGTCGGCCGTCGCCATGTTCATCGCCGCGCACGGTGGCATCTGAAGGTGCTCTATCGTAGCCAATGAAGAACACGCAGCAACTGCATACGATGTTCGCCCCGAGCAACCTTATGGATGATGCGTGGACGACTGACGCGCGAGGCCACTGCGTGAGCGCAAAAAGCCGTCCGCGCGCGCAGGCAATCGACGCCTTCTTTGTGCCGAACGTCGCGCTGCATTCGGGCCAGGTGCAGCACCGCTTGCACCGCATCGGCTCTATGTTGATGGCTCAGTGCTGCAAAACGAGTTCTGAATACCATCCCTAGGCGTCGCGGAGTACTTACGACCAAGCTTTGACGCACGCGATGACTTCTGTCGATTCCAAAGCAGACCTTGACAGTGCGTTGGCGATTGGCTCCTAGGAGTCGCAAGTACGCATTCGCTTGGAGTGAACCCTGACGTGCGCCGCCGACGAACTGCGAATGTCGGTAAAGCGGACTCATTGTTCTCAGCTTGGACAGGATAACGGCGCGCGACCCGCTGCTCGCGTTTTTGGAGCTATTGATGGCATACGGGCGATCCGTTTCGAACACAAGCCGCGTCTGAACTATCAAACGGATCGCCTCAGTCGGCTTCAATTAAACGGGGCAGTGGTGAGCTGAGCTTGTGGCCGCGTCTGGTTGACGCGGGTGACGTCGTAAGCCTGCAGATGGACATCAACCGAAGCCGACCAAGCTATCTTGCATACTTCCCATGTCAAGCCAGTCTTGACGGTCAACTGCGAGGACGATATAGAATGCCTTCGTGCTTCTTTCGAATTTCTTTATAAAAACTGCAAAAAGCATAAAACGATGCAACGTTTCTCGCGAAGCTTAGGCTGCACGATGCGCCATTGCGCCTGAGTTCGCACACAAACGCTTGGTTTTTAAATCCGGGGAAGAACTCATGTCGTTTTCGGTCTATGAGCTAGCTCAACAGTTTTTCAACTGGCTCACTACAGGTAACAATGCCGTCCAGCCGCAAAACGTCGGAGTACAGCAGAACGCTGCGGGACCAGCCGTTGCACTTGTTGCTCCCGTTCCGCCGCCACCGCCGCCTCAACTTCAACCAAATGCAGTGGGCATACAAGGCGGTAACCTCTCCGACCAGATCGCAAATGACCCACGCGCGCAGGCTATCAGGGAGCGAGTCCGGCTGGCATTCCCACCGCCGCCGCCCATGAATGGGCTCAATGCAATAAACATGAATCCGGTTGCTGCGGTGCGGAGTCTGCAGGATGAGCTCCGTAGTCCGGAAGTGAGAGCATTGCGCCTCAAAGCACACGTGCGCGCTCGGCAGGGGGAAAGAGGGCACGTGATTGCACGACATCATCCTGCTCTTACTGATCAGCAGCTAATTGATCGATTGCTGACCGGGCTTGATCCCGAGGGTGAGCGGGCACCGACCAGTGGCGTGAGTTCACGCTTTGCGTCAGAAGACGTCTTCTTCGAATCATTAAAAGCAGTGCACATTGTGATGGCGTCTGCACTTGCCAAGACGCGCGCACTTTTGCACGAGAATCTGCAGGCTTGCGCACACGCAGAGGCGGTGTTTCTCGCAACGCCCCCAAGTCCTGCCAAGAACATAGCCCAATTGGGCAGAACAGAAGCCTATAACGATCTTCGGGCTGCGTTACAAGCATTGGCAAGTCTGCCAGATCACCTGCCCGTGCAGTGGGACAACATGCAACGGTGCGTGATCTTGTATCCCAGGTATGCGGTGAACCTTTTTCAGCGCAAACAGTTAGGCTCGGGATTTTATGGCACGGGTCCGAGGCCAAATACAATAGTTCTAGGCTCGGCCATGACGACCTATACCCGCGCGCAGCCTTTTAATGGGCCTGCGGAGAACTCCCTGACTGTGTTCACAACACCTGCCGCTCCACTAAATGCTCTAGGTCGTAAGCATAACATCGAGAGTTGGGGACTCATTACCCACTATCCGCAATATGACGAGGAGAGCAATGTGCAAATAACTGGCAGCAACTGACGTATCGAAATATCAGCGACGGTGGAGAATCTTCTGGCGCTGGCTATTTGCTGCCGCCGGATGTTGCACGCAAAGGACGGCTACATCAACTATCGAGTCACCGCCATCCGATAGGCGACGCCGGGCACAAACGGAAGCACGGGCGGCCCGGTTGCGTCGGAACGTGGTGTTCGTAGTTATCGCGTGGAGCTGTGGTCGGCACCGATCTACCGGCGAAAACCGGGGAGCGGGCAGAACATCTGGTTCTAGGTCGCCGCGAGAAAGGCGACTGCTTTGCCAGCCATCGTATCCTGTCCATGATGATGCACAGCGTGATCGAGCAGCCCCTGTATGCTACCGCGTGTTTCGGTTGGACTCGCGCGGAACCTGAAACCGGAGCTTTGCAGATACTGCGCGCCGTAAGCCTTGAGCCTGGTGAAGTAGGCCACGCCGCTGTTATACGTTGCGCGATCAACCACCTCCCTGCCATCGTGGTTTTCGTCTCTAAACAGGTTGACCAGTGTCATGAGACTGCCACAGATGCCTGTGTTGAGCGTCAGCATGGGGATCATCGGACTGGCGTCGCAGCCCTCCTGGAAGAAGGCTGTGAATCTTTCGACGTCGTGGATGATGCCGCCTTTTTGCGGGTCCATGTTCGGTTGAAATTCCAGGCCGCGTGGGCCGGGATCTCGCGTGGCCAGTTCCCGTTCCTGAAGATAAAACTCACGAGCCTTGACGAGAAATGCGTGGATCTTGCTTTGCTCCCAAAGCCGGAACGCAAATTTCACCAACCACTCGACGCCCGTGACGATGGCCGAAACGAGGCTGCCTGCGCCGGGCAAGAAAGAACTAAGCGCCATCGATACCGCACCCTTCAGCGTAGTCCACAGGCCCTGGAACATTCCCTTCTGCATCTCTCCTTCGAGCGATGCCGCGATCAGGTCCGGGTGCCCTGCATTCAGCTGGATGCGTCGCCGCTCAAGCCAGGCTCCCACTTTTTCCGCTGCAGCCCGCAAGGTCTTGACGATCCCCGCGCCTAGATCCATCGCGGCCCCGACAAACGGCGCCGCGCTGGCCAGGCATTGCGTCACGACGATCTTGATCAGCGAACGGACGATGCCACCGGACAACGTGAACGTCGAGGCCGACGTGCCGAGCAAAGCGTTTTTGATTTTCTCGAACGCCCACGTGACGGCGCTCTCTATCTCGCGGCGCAGATTATTGAGCGTCTCCGTTATCGTGACGATTGCCGCGCCCGCCACGGTGGTGGGCAGCATCCAGGGATTGAGGAACAGGGCTGGATCGTCCTTGACCATTTCGAATCCGGCTTTGGTCACCGGGTAAGTCCAGGTAACCTTGGACTTGATCGGCCCGCTGCTGGCGTTATCCATGACGGGTCTGACGGTGCCTGTCGGCGACCATCGCCGTTCTCTGCCCAAAGGCTGGCTGATGCCGAACGTTTCATCGATTGTCTTGCCTGCTTTGGGCAGCGTCTTGACGGCCGTCGAGGAAGCACTGACGATTGCCTGCGCGGAGACCTGATGTCCTGCGATATCGACATGCCGGCTCGCCTGACTGACGCTGTCAAGATGGCCCATGTTTGCAGCGAAGCCGGATCCTATTGCGCCGCCGACTGCAGCGACGCCTTCCATGGCGATATTGAAGCAGTTCATGTCGATGTCGATATTGCCCAACAGGTAAAGCACGCCGTAGCGAGAGTGGGGGATATCGAACGACCGGATTCTTTGGCGTGCAGCGGCGGCGGACGGGCGAGCGGGTGCAACGGCCTTCGCCTGCCCGTAGATGTACTCCATCAGCCCGCCACTTTCCGCGTTGCGCGAAACCTTGGACCAGTTGCCGCCTTTCGCTGCCAGATAGTCGTCGAGCGCATCGCGCAGCGTAGCGGCCTTCAGCGTATCAAAGCGCGCCGTGCACCATGCGGCATACGCGGCATCGACGCGACTCGTGCTTGCGCTACGCGAACTAAAGGTCAGCGCCGTGCGCCGGATCCATTCGCTCGCAGTGACGACTTCCAGCGGCCCTTTTGCGCCCATTTGTTTCCCCGTATCGCGTCTGTTGATCTATCCGACTCGCCGGCAGCAGTATAGCCGCGACGTATTCATTCTGGATGACCATTTGATGTTCGATCTTGTCCGGCGGGTGGCGTACTTTTCTTTACCAGCCTATCGGACATTTTTCCTGGTATTGCAGAGCAATGATCCGAACGAGAGAAAGGATGCGCAAGTGCGCGCAATGAGCCTGAGAGCGGGTTCATCGCTCAAGTTCAAGAAGTTCGCGCATCAGCTCTTGCACCCAGCAGCGCTGATAGTCGGTGAGATGACGCAATTCCCAAAGGGCGTCGAGCCGGTTTTGCCAGTAGGCTGTCGTAGCGGGAATGCGGCCAAAAACAAACGCCCTCATGGTTCGGCTGAGGTGCGCGATCTCCTGTTCAACGAGTATGTTCGGCTGCACCTCTAGAGCGTCCCCACAGCGATGCATGTTGTGTAAAAAGTTGGCGCCGGGAACGATACACGGACGAAAGTGCGGCAGCAATCAGTTGCAGATTGTCGTTTTCCCTGGAGTAGAGAGCGGGCGGCTGTCGAAGCGCAAGCAGGCGTGTATCACGAACATGGGGCGGCAGGCCCGGAGCGAATACGGTCAGCAATAAATCAAACGATTTCGAGCGTGGAAAAATCGCCTGTCTTATCGGACGGGAATATAAAAATCCTGTTCAAATTCAATCGATTAATCTTATTTTGTATTGAAAAAAGATCGCCATCGTTTTATTGAGGAACACGCACAACGGAGTGGTTTCGATTAACTGACTATAAAAAGCACGCGCCATGCCTGTTTTAGCCGACGAAGCAGCCCCTTCCCGTTCGCCTCGCCTTTCGCGTGCTTACCGCGATACGTGGCTCGAAACCGGTTAGCGGATGCTAACCATTCAGCGTACGTTCGTCCTTTTATGTCGGTCACGATTGAAACAGAATATGGCCTTGGAACTCGTTGCGCCTGTCGTTTATTACGGTGCGAAAAATCTCTCGCACGCGCTCGAAAACTCGTCTTGTAGCTGAAAAAAAGCTGTGGTCTAATCCTGCCTCACTAAAAGGCAGATGAACGAGTACCGATCGTACTCAATTCAATGCCGCCTTAAGAAGAAGTACCGGTTTCTTTCAGCGTGGCCAACTACTCCTGACCAAGGTAGTGCTTCTGGCCCGGAAGAAATCGCGGGGGCGAGCGCCATTAACACTGCTACCGGCGCTCGATACGGCAGCCTTCCACCCGAGAAAGGCGCGCCCGGCCCGTCGTAGTGGGTAGCCTGATTCAAAGAATATTAAAGAAGGGCGCTCAGCTTGACGACATCCAGTTAGCGGAGTCTGCACGCACGTACGCTGCGAATGCGTTTCCGCGCTCTTCGAAACAAAATTTGCAAGGTGCCCATCGCTCGCGGGCTATGCGAGCGAGTTGTTTCTTAAACACACTCGTGCTTTTCCGGAGAGGTTCATGTCGAACAGTTTGCAGAAATGGGTAGGACGCAATCGTCCGCCGCGCGTCCAGATTACCTATGACGTAGAAGTCGGCGACGCAGTCGAGAAGCGTGAGCTTCCGCTGGTGGTCGGTTTGCTTGCCGATCTGTCGGGTCAGCCCGAAACGCCCCTGCCCAAGCTCAAGGAGCGTCGACTGGTCGAAATCGACCGCGACAATTTCGACGAGATCATGGGCAAGATTGCTCCGCGTCTCGATCTCTCGGTTGCCGACACGCTTAAAGGCGAGGGCAACATCAAGGTCGAACTGAAGTTCGAGAAGTTCGAAGACTTTCATCCGGAAAGCATCGTCAAGCAGGTGCCGCGTCTGGCCAGGCTGCTTGAAGCGCGCCAACAACTTCGAGATCTGCTCGCCAAGCTCGACGGCAACGACGAACTCGATTCGATGCTCGAGCGCATTGTGCAGAACAGTGAGGAACTGAAGAAAGTTCAAAGTCAGGCGCATGCCAGCGACGCTCCCGCAGCTGCTTCGGCAGCACCCGCGGCGGCCGAGGCAGCGGCCGAGCCGGCCGCTCCCGCCGAGGACACGCCTGCGGCCTGAAGGCAGCGGACAGAAGCCTGATTTGCCCTTCCTTGTGGGCGCAACGAACTTTCAAAGGTGATTCAGATGGCAAGCAACACTGCGGCCAGTGCGGCCGCGCGCGAAACACAGACGCTCGACGCCGCGGGCGCGGAACTGAGCCTGCTCGAGCGCATCGTTCATGAAGGCAACATGGCTGTCGAGCCGTCGCAAAGCAGCTACGCCAAAAAGCTGATCGGCCAGCTCGCTTCGCAGATTCTCGACGAAGGCATGCGCACGAGCCCGGACAAGAGCGTCGTCGCGATGATCAACGAACGCGTCGCTGAAATCGACAGGCTGCTGTCGGACCAGCTCAACGCGATCATGCACGAAGAAGCGTTCCAGGAGCTCGAGGCGTCGTGGACGGGCCTGCACGACATGGTCTACGGCACGGAAACGGGACCGCAGTTGAAGCTGCGCCTGCTGAACGTGACCAAGAAGGAGCTGCTCAAAGACCTGGAAACGGCTGTCGACCACGACATGAGCACGCTCTTCAAGAAGATCTACGAAGAGGAATACGGCACGTTCGGTGGTGCGCCATATTCGCTGCTGATCGGCGATTACTCGTTTGGCCGTCATCCGCAGGACATCGCGCTGCTCGAGCGCATTTCGAAGGTGGCCGCCGCGGCGCATGCGCCGTTTATCGCGTCCGCATCGCCGAGCCTGTTCGATCTGAAATCATTTACGGATCTTGGCGTCACGCGCGATCTGTCGAAGACCTTCGAGAGCGCCGAACTCGCCGCATGGCGCAGCTTCCGCGATTCGGAAGATTCGCGTTACGTGTCGCTGGTGCTGCCTTCGTATGCTGCACGTCTGCCGTATGGCGCGAAGACGAAGCCCGTCGAAAACTTCAACTTCGAAGAAGATGTCGACGGCACCGATCACAGCAAGTACCTGTGGGCGAATTCGGCCTACCAGCTCGGCCTGCGCATCACCGATGCGTTTGCGAAGTACAGCTGGTCGACGGCAATTCGTGGCGTGGAAGGCGGCGGCAAGGTCGAGAACATGGTCGCACACACGTACAAGACGGGCGAAGGCGACATCGTCCTCAAGTGCCCGACGGAAGTGACGATCACTGATCGCCGCGAGAAAGAACTGAACGACCTCGGCTTCATCGCACTGGTGAATTCGAAGGGCTCGAACTACGCGACCTTCTTCGGCGGCCAGACGACCAACCGCCCGAAGGTGTACAACAAGGACGCCGCCAACGCGAACGCGCAACTGTCGGCGCGTCTGCCGTACGTGCTCGCTGCATCGCGCTTCGCTCACTACATGAAAGTGATCATGCGCGACAAGGTCGGCAGCTTCCAGTCGCGCAGCGATATCGAGGCGTATCTGAACAACTGGATCGCTGACTACGTGCTGATCAATCCGTCGGCGTCGCACGCACAGAAGGCGCGTTTCCCGCTCGGCGAAGGGCGCGTGGACGTCACGGAAGTGCCCGGCAAGCCCGGCGCATACCGCGCGACCTGTTTCCTGAAGCCGCATTTCCAGATGGAAGAACTGACCGCGTCGATTCGTCTCGTCGCGGAACTGCCGGCAGCGGCAGCCTGATGATCCGTCGCGCGCGGCTTCGCGCCGCGCGCAAACAAAAACGTCACCTATTGATAAGAGAGATTCATGGATACCGTTCTTCTTAAGATCAAGGACATCAAGGGCAATTCGACGCTCGACGGCGCGACGGATCAGATCGTGCTGTACTCGTATTCGATCGGCGTGTCGATCTCGATGAACCGCGACGTCGGCAATACGGAACGCACGATGGGCCGTCCGAGCTTTCAGGAATTCAGCCTGAGCAAGGCGACCGATCAGGCCACGCCGGCGCTGTATTCGGCTTGCGCTGCCGGCACCAAGCTCGGCGACGCAACGATTTCGATCGGCCGTAACGAGAATGGCAAGTTCATGTCGCTGCTCACCTACACGCTGAGCGACGCGATGATTTCGTCGATTGTGACGAGCGGCGGCGGCGAGTCGGCGGACACCTTCTCGATCAACTTCTCGAAGATCACGACCGTCTACACGCAGCAGAACGTCGACTCGACGAAGAAGGGCACGGCCTCGTTCGGCTGGGATCTGTCGAAGAACGTGTCGGCGCCTCCGGCGGCCTGATCATCGTCGTTGCGCCGGCATCCGGCGTTAAAGCTTCATAGTCAGCGTTACCTGGAGTCATCGCGCAATGCCGGCAATCGTCAGCGGTTCTTCGATGCCACTGTTCGACCGCCTCGCCGCCAGCGGCGAGGCGCCGCTCTCAAGCGCCGACGCGCTGCGGGAGTCGGTTGCGCGCGAGCTTGCCAGATTGCTCAATACGCGATCGCGCCTGACGTTCGAACAATTCGCGGTGAGCGACGGCACCGTGCTCGACTACGGCGTGCCGGACTTTTCCGAAAGGTCGTTGCATTCCGGTCCGGACCGGGACGCCATTGCCGCTGTCGTCAAGCGCGCGATTACGCTGTTCGAACCGCGTCTCGCCAACGTTACCGTGGGCTTTGTGTTCCCGTCCGATCACTCGACGCATGCGGTACTGACCATCGGCGCAGAATTGCGCTCGGGTAACAACGTCGCGCACGTCGCCTTCGAACTGGCGGCCGGCAGTCACACGGTCAGCGATGTCCGCAGCACGGCTGAGATCTGACATGGCGCCCGACGATATCCTTCAGTACTACAAGCGCGAACTCTCGTACCTGCGCGTGCAAGGTGCCGATTTCGCTCGCCGTTACCCGAAGATTGCATCGCGGCTCGCGCTGCATGGCACGGAATCGCTCGACCCGCACACGGAGCGGTTGATCGAAGCGACGGCCTTTCTTGCCGCGCGGGTTCACCGCGATCTCGATCAGGAGTTTCCGCAGGTCGCATCGGCGTTGCTCGACAACGTGTGTCCTTCGCTCGTGCAGCCTGTGCCGTCGATGACGGTCGCGCAGTTCGATCTCGACCCAGCCCAGGGCAAGGTCACTGCGGGGTTTCTGGTGCCGCGTCACACGGGCCTGCAGGCCCGTACGGAAACGGGCGAAACCTGCCGTTTCCGCACGGCGTGGGACACGGTGCTGTGGCCGCTGAAGATCAGTCGCGCCGCGTTCGGCGATGATTCGACGCTGCGCATCACGCTCGAATGCGCACCGGGCGTGGATTTTTCCGAACTCGAACTGAAGCAGTTGCGCATCCACCTCCACGGCGACTGGATGGTGACGATGCCGCTTTATGAATTGCTGGTGTCGGGCGTGGCGGATGTTTCCGTTCGACCGGAAGGCCGCGCAGCCGCAACGCTGCTGCCGGCGCGCGCGTGGCGCGAAGTGGGCTACGCGGAAGCCGACGACGTATTGCCGCGTCCGCCCAACGCACAACCGGCCTATTCGCTGATGCAGGAGTACTTCGCCTTTCCGCGCAAGTTCCATTTCTTCGATCTGCACCATCTGGAAGGGCGACTTGGATCAGGGCGCCGCTGCGAGATCGTGCTTCATCTCGATCGTGCGTCGCGCGGCCTCGGGATGCTGCGTGCCGAACATTTTCAGCTTGGCAGCACGCCCATCATGAATCTGTTCTCGCAAACGAGCGAGCCGATCGTCGTCGACCATCGACACTACGAATACAGGCTCGTCGCCGACCAACGGCGCGAGTCGATGACAGAAATTCATTCGATCGCTTCTGTCGTCGCGTCGGACCCGTCGTCGGACCGGGTGACAACGGTGCCGGGTTTTGCCGCCATCGATCACGTCGACACGAACGCCAGCACCGTTTTCTGGTCGGCACGGCGCGAACATAGCCTGCGCGAAAACGTGCCCGGCACGGACATGTTCCTGAGTTTCGTCGATGCCACCAACACGAAGTCCGATCCAGGCACGCCTGTGATCTACGCGAACGTACTGTGCACGAACCGGCGGCTGGCGGAACACGTGCCCGTTGGCGCTCGCCTGATGGTCGAGAAGGTGTCGCAGAACACGCGCGTGCGCTGTCTTTATGAGCCGACCGCGCAGCGCAGTCCTTCGCTCGGCAGCGAGACACTGTGGCGGCTGATTTCGCTGCTCACGCTCAACTATCACTCGCTGGTGAGCGGTGCAACGGGGCGGGCGCAGTTGCAGGAGATGCTGCGGCTTTTCGCATCCGATGGCACGCGCGAGCAGGACCAGATTCGCGGTATCCGCAGCGTGGAAGCGCGCAGCGTCACCGCGCATGTCGGCAGTGACGCGTGGCGCGGCTACTGCCGTGGCACCGAGGTCACCGTCGAGTTCGATCCCGAGACCTTTGTCGGCGGCTCGCCTTTGCTGATGGGCGCCGTGCTCGCGCGCTTCTTCGCGATGTACACGTCGGTCAATTCCTTTGTGCGGCTGGTCGTGCGCCGTGGAGACGAGATATGGAAGCAATGGGAGCCGATGACGGGCTGCCAGCAGCTGCTCTGATCGCCCGTCTCAAGGCGAATCCGCAGAGCTTCGATCTGTTCCAGGCGATCAGTCTGCTGGAACGGGCTGCGCCATGGGCGCGGCCGCTTGGACGCGGCAACGGTCTCGGTGAGGCTGTGCGCTTCGTCGGGCACGTTTCGCTCGCGTTCGAGCCGAGCGATATTCGCAGCGTACGGGAACATGCCGGATCGCCCGATGGCGAGCATGTCGATGCCGCGGACGAACACGAGCAAACATCGCGCGAGCGGCATGGCGCGCACGACATGCACGCCAGCTATACGGTGACGACGCCCGTACTCACGCTGGCAGGGGCGAACGGTCCGCTGCCGATGGCCTATACGGAGCTGGTGCTGGCGCGGCGCGCTCAACGCGACACGGCGACGGCGGATCTGCTCGATATCTTCAACCATCGCTTTCTGTCGTTCCTTTATCGCAGCCGCAAGAAGCACGCGCCAGGCTTGAACTGGCGTTCGCCGCATGGCTCCGCACTCGCGGCGGCGCTCGATGCGTTGAGCAACCTCGGGCTGCGCGCGGGCGCGAATGGTCCGAATCACGGCCCGCACGGCGAACGTCTATGGATGCGCCATGCGGGCCTGCTCGGCGCCGCGCCGCGTTCGATGACGGGCTTGTGCACGCTGCTTGCCGATCGGCTCGGCCTCAAGGTGCGCGGTGCGCAGTTCGTCGGCGGCTGGCGCGAGATCGATGTCGCCGATTCACTGCGCCTCGCGCGCGCCGGTTCGCGAGCACCGCGTCTGGGCGGCGCTGCGGTGCTCGGGCGCCGCACGTGGGACGAAGCGAATGGCATCTGCATCGAGTTTCCCGAACTGACGAAGGCGCGCTTCGAAGCGTTGCTGCCCGGTGGCCGAGATCACGCGATGGCCGCGTGGCTCATCAGGTCGTATCTGCAGCAGGACTTCGACGTGCAGTTCGTGCTGCATCTCGTGCCGCAACGCGTCGATTGCGCGGCGGGCGGATTGCGCGCGGCGCGGCTCGGATGGACCTCCTGGCTGGGCGGCACGAATAACGACACTCACACGCCGAAGCCGGTGCGCCTCGCCATGCGCGAAGCCGCTGTGCCCGCGCCGATGAATCTCTGAGAACAACGCGCATGGACATCGATATCCGAACCCTGTTAAGCCGGCTCAACCCGGAATGCAAGCTTGCGATGGAGCAGGCGGCGCAACTGTGCGTGCGTCAGACGCATTACAACGTCGACGTCGAACATCTTCTGTTGACGCTGCTCGAATCCGATGCGCCGGACCTGCGCGCGATTCTCGCGCACTTCGGAATCAAACCTGAAACGCTCACCGCGCAACTACAGAAGGCCGTCGATCTGTTCAAGCGCGGCAATGGACGCACGCCCGCGCTGTCGCCGAATTTTTCTCCGCTTTTCCAGGAAGCGTGGCTGCTGAGTTCGATGTTGCTCGGCGAACAGCAGATCCGATCCGGCACGCTCGTGCTGGCACTGCTCGAGGTGGACAGTCTGCGCGGCATGCTGCTCGAATCCGCGCCGGCGTTGCTGAACATTCCGCGTGCGAGCTTGCGCGAGCGCCTGGGTGCCATGCTGGCAGGTTCGGCTGAAGATGCAGGCGGCGCGCAGGCGGGTTCGCCGGCAACGTCGGAAGCAGGACACGCCAATGCAACGCCCGCTGCCGCGCCGCAAGCGCAAGCGGCGATGCCTTCCATGGCGCAGGGCGGCGCGAACCAGGGCCGCAAGACCGCGCTCGATCAATACACCGTCGACCTCACAGGCCTTGCGCGCGAAGGCAACATCGACCCAATTCGCGGGCGCGACGCCGAGATCCGGCAACTGATCGACGTGTTGCTGCGCCGCCGTCAGAACAACCCGATCCTGACGGGCGAGGCGGGTGTCGGCAAAACGGCTGTCGTCGAAGGCTTCGCGCAGCGTATCGTGCAAGGCGACGTGCCGCCCGCGCTGACCAACGTGTCCGTCCGTTCGCTCGATCTTGCGCTGTTGCAGGCAGGCGCGGGTGTGAAGGGCGAGTTCGAGAACCGGCTCAAGTCGGTGATCGCGGAAGTGAAGTCGTCGGCTGTGCCGGTGATTCTTTTCATCGACGAAGCGCATCAGCTTATTGGTGCCGGCGGCAGCGAAGGTCAGGGCGATGCGGCCAACCTGCTCAAGCCGGCGCTCGCGCGCGGCGAACTGCGCACGATTGCCGCTACGACCTGGGCCGAGTACAAGAAGTACGTGGAGCGCGATCCGGCGCTGGCGCGACGCTTCCAGGTCGTCAAGGTCGAGGAGCCGAGCGAACCCGTCGCGATTGAGATGCTGCGCGGCATGGTGCAGAAGCTCGAAGAGCATCACGGGGTCGAGATTCTCGACGAAGCCGTGCGCGATGCCGTGAAGCTCTCGCATCGCTACATCTCCGGGCGGCAGTTGCCGGACAAGGCGATCAGCGTGCTCGACACGGCCTGCGCGCGCGTCGCGATCGGCCAGAACGGGTTGCCCGAAGAGATCGAAGCGCTGGGCCGCTCGCTCGATACCGCGGAAAACCAGCTTCGGATCGCGCGTCACGAAGCTGCGATGGGCGCCGAGCGTGCCGACGCTATCGCTGCCATCACGAAGCAGCTCGAAGACGAGCGCGCGCAGCATTCGCGTCTTACCGAAAAGCTCTCGACGGAAAAGCGCGCGGTGGAAGAGGTGCTCGCCTGGCGCAAGAAAATTCGCGGCTATCTGGCGGATCAAAGCGGTGCGGGCGAGCCCGAAGAGGGTGAGTCGCTGACAGCGAATCTGTCGCGGCTGGAGAAGGGGCTCGAAGCCGTGCAAAACGACGAGCCGATGGTCCCTGTATGCGTCGATTCGGAAACGGTCGCGAAGGTGATATCCGGATGGACGGGCATTCCCGTCGGCCGGATGCTCGCCGACGAACTGCATACGGTGCTTTACCTTCAGGACAAGCTTGCCGAACGCGTAGTCGGCCAGGACGAAGCGCTCGACGCGATCGCGCGCCGTGTGCGTACGTTCCGCGCCGACCTCGACGATCCAGGCAAACCGGTGGGCGTCTTCCTGCTCGTTGGGCCGAGCGGTGTCGGCAAGACCGAGACGGCATTTGCGCTTGCGGATCTGCTGTACGGAGGCGAGCGCAACATGATCACGGTGAATATGTCCGAGTTCCAGGAGGCGCATAGCGTCTCGGGACTGAAGGGCGCGCCGCCGGGATATGTCGGTTACGGCCGTGGCGGCGTGCTGACGGAAGCGGTGCGCCGCCGCCCGTACAGCGTGGTGCTGCTCGACGAAATGGAGAAGGCCCACCCGGACGTGCTGGAGCTATTCTTCCAGGTGTTCGACAAGGGCGTGATGGAGGACGGCGAGGGCGTCCCCATCGACTTCAAGAACACGCTGATCCTGCTTACATCGAACGCGGCGCAGGACGTGATCACGGAAGCCTCACGTGGAGGCCGCCGGCCGTCGCCCGAAGAGTTGATCGAGAAGCTGCGTCCGGCCCTGCTCAGGCAGTTCAGTCCGGCGTTTCTCGGGCGGCTCGTGCTCGTGCCGTACTACCACCTCGGCGACGCGCAGATCAACGCGATCGTCAATCTGAAGCTTGAACGGCTCGCGCAGCGCTTTACCCGCAACCATCTCGCGCAGCTGACGTGGGACGCGGACCTTGCCACGCTGATCGCACAGCGCTGCAAGGAAGTGGACAGCGGCGCGCGCAATGTCGACCACATTCTCACGCAATCGGTCCTGCCGGAACTGGCGCGCCAGGTGCTGGAGAGGATTTCGATTTCGGAGCCGTTCGGTGGCGTGCATCTCGCGCTGGGCGCGACGGGCGACATCGAATTCCGCTTCCTGCCGAAGGAGGCGTAAGCGCATGTCCACCGTGCCCAGCCAGGCGAACTGCTTTGCCTCCGTCTCGACACCGTTCGGGACGGATGTGCTGCTGCTCGATGGTTTCGGCGGACGTGAAGCCATATCGGAGCTGTACCACTTCGATCTGCGCATGCGTTCGACCAACAAGGCGCTCGACACGCAGCAGATCGTGGGCAAGAGTGTGACGGTGACGCTGAAAGATCACTCGGGCGCCACGCGCTATTTCAATGGCATCGTCACGCGTTTCGCGCATTCGGGCGCAGACGTGCAGTACGGTTTCTATTCCGCCGAACTGGCGCCGCGTCTGTGGTTGCTGACACTCGGTCAGGATCGCGTCATCTGGCAAAACCAGAGCGCGCTCGACATCATCAAGCAGGTGCTGGGCACCTTTGGCGTGACCTTCGAGGACCGCACGAAGCACGCTGGCAACTATCTGGTGCGCGAGTATTGCGTCCAGTACGACGAGAGCGCGTTCCGGTTCATCTCGCGCCTGATGGAAGAGGAAGGGATCTTCTACTTCTTCTCCTTCGCGGACGGCGCGCACACGATGGTGCTGGCGGACGATCCATCCGCACATGATGCGACGACGGCGGGGACGCTCTATTTCGCACCCGATTCGAGCATCGGTCCCCAGGTGCAGCGACTGAGCGCATTCGAAATGTCGCGCGGCGTAGTGGCAGGCGAGCATATCGTCAGCGATTACGACTACACGCAGGCGGCCACGTTGCTGTCGTCGTCGAAAGGCACGTCGAGCATTCCGACCGGGTCGCGCTTCACATTCCCCGGCAAATACGTCGCCGCGTCGCACGGCGACCAGATCGCCGGAACGCTTCTCCAGGCGCACAACGTCGCGCAGCAGACGGGGCACGGCGAAGGCGGCTACTACGGCCTCACGGCAGGCACGACCTTCACGTTGAGCGGCCATCCCGACAGCTCGCTCAATGTCAGCTATGTCGTGCGTGCCGTGCGCCACACGGCCTCGAACCTGATGTATGGCAACGAGTTCGACGTCTTTCCCGCCACCGTGCCGTTTCGCGCGCCGCTCGTGACGCCGAGGCCCGTCGTATCGGGCACGCATACGGCGAAAGTGGTCGGCCCATCGGACGAGGAAATCTGGACCGACGCCCAAGGGCGCATCAAGCTCAAGTTCTACTGGGATCGCACGCCCGATGCCGATCAGAACAGTTCGTGCTGGGTTCGCGTCGCGCAGGCATCGGCGGGACCGGGCTGGGGACATCTGTTTCTGCCGCGCATAGGCGAAGAGGTCGTGGTCAGCTACGTCGACGGCGATCCCGACCGCCCGCTCGTGACGGGCTGTGTGTACAACGGCACCAACGCGGTGCCGGTGACCTTGCCGTCGATGCAGACGCAAAGCGTGATTCGCTCCCGTTCGTCGAAAGGCGGCACGGCCGGCAATGAAATCCGCATGGAAGACAAGCTCAATTCCGAGGAGCTTTACGTCCATGCGCAGAAGGACATGACAGTCGAGATCGAAAACGCGCTTTCAACCACGGTCAAGGCGGGCGCGGAGACGCACGTGGTGCAGAAGGGCGATCGCAGTATCGAGGTCAGCGAGGGCAAGGAGACGCATACCGTCAAGGGCACGCGCACCGTCGATGTGACGGGCGACGAAACCCACACGAACCACGCGGCATTCACGCACAACATCAGCGGTGATCACACGCACAAGATCGACGGCAACTATACGTTGAAAGTGGGCGGCAACCTCGTGATCGAAGTCATCGGCTCGATCAGCATCAAGGCGGGGACGTCGCTGGCGAGCGAAGCGGGTACGTCGCACGCGAGCAAGGCAGGCACGACGCTCAGCACCGAAGGCATGACGGTTTCGCACAAAGCCTCGGCCACGCAGACGGTCGACGGCGGTGGTCAGCTCGCTCTGAAGGGCGGCATCGTCCAGCTCAACTGAAAACGCTCATGTCAACGCCAACCCTTGCTGCCAGTTTGCCGCCCGGTGCGGACGAGGTCGAAACCGTCCTGGTCGAGACGCGTGACGCGGACGGCAACCTGGTCAACCGCGCGTCGCTCGCTCATGGCGTGCCGCACGGCGAAACGGTGAGTTATGCGCCCAACGGGACGGCTCTCTCGCGCGCGAATTATGTGCATGGCCAGCTCGACGGCAGCCTGCGCATTTTCGACGGGCAAGGCCAACTGGTGCAGGAGGCTCAGTATCGCAAGGGCAAGCTCGACGGCGTGACATCTTTGTATCAAGCCGGGCGTCTCGCGAGCCGTAATCACTATGTGAGCGGGTTGCTGCACGGCGAGAGCGCGACTTATGCGCCTTCGGGGCTCGTCACGTCGCAGATGACGTACGAGGCGGGAAAGCTGGAGCGCGAAGCCGTGTTCATGCACGACGGCGTCGTGGTCAAGCGTGCGCGCTACAGCAGGGGCAAGCTCGAAGGGGAGACGCACGAATATGCCGACAACGGAGACCTGGTTCAGAGTTCGCCCTATCAGGCGGACCTGCTGCATGGCACCGTGCGCCGCTTTGCACCGGACGGCACGGTGATGCAGGAACGGCTCTACCGGCAGGGCAAGCCGCAAGGCGAGTGGCGCGCACCGGATACGGGCACGCCGCAGGCGGGCGGTGCGCGCGGACCCCGCCTTGTCAAGAATCTGGAAAAGTGGGTCAGGGGATAAAGGCAGAGGCAAGAGGCAGATATGGGGATTCAGGTTACTTCGGGCACCACGCTGCAATGCAGTTTCGGCGTCGCGCCGTCGGCATTGCAGGTGCTGCCCGCCAACCGGGTGATGTGCGGCGCGCCGGCGGCCACCATCATGGACTGCGCGCCGATGGTCAACATCATGCCCTTCGGGCAATGCAGTTCGATGGCCAACCCCATGGTGGCCGCGGCGACGGCCGCCGCCCTGGGCGCGCTCACGCCGATGCCGTGCATCCCCGTTACGCCCGCCCCGTGGGCGCCCGGCTCGCCGACGGTGCTGATCGGATCGATGCCGGCGCTGCAGAACTCGTCGAAGCTGACCTGCGCGTGGGGTGGTGTGATTCAGGTCGTCGCGCCGGCGCAGTTCACCACGATGACCGCCTGAACGCGAGGGAACCATGCAATACGTTTTTTCGATGACTTCGCGGATGGTGACGATTGCCATCACCTGTGCAGTCCTGCTGTGCGTGCTTCTGTTTCTGCTGGGTGTGGAAATCGGCGCGCGCATGAATCATTCGTCGCCTACGTCGGAAACGGCTGCCCAGGACGCGCGCGTGTCGCCGCCCGTCGCCGCACCGGCCGCCGCCGTCGCGCAACCGTCATCGCCGGCTGCCGCCGACATGGCCGCGCTTCCCGCTTCTTCGACTCTTTGAAACCGGTAACTTCATGTCGCGTTCTCTTCTCACCCCCGTCCGCAAAGACGCACGCCGCGTGCATGTGCGAACCGTGATGCATGGTTTTCGGCGCGCGCTTGGCAACTGCCTCACGGGGGTTGCGTTGCTGGCTGCAGGCGTGACTGCTCAAAGCGCATTTGCTGTCACGCCTCAGCCGGTTGGCGCGCCCGCCGCGGCGGCTCCGGCCAGCGCACCCGTTGTCACGTCGACCGGGCTCGTGCAGATGCCGGATGGCCGCCTGCTTGCGCCCGAGTTCGCGCGCATCATCGGCCGGGGGAACTCGTGGTTGCCGTCCTCTCTGTCGATCAGCCGCCGTTCTTTGAGGAGCACGACGGCAAGCTCACAGGGCTCGACATCGATCTTGCTCGCGAGATGGCGGCGAAGCTCCACGTCAAGGTGCGATTCAATCGTGACGCACACACGTTCGACGACACGGTGAGCCTGCTCGCGAAAGGGCAGGCCGATATCGCAGTCAGCAAGCTCTCGCGTACGTTGTCCCGCGCGACGGTGATCGCTTTCAGCACACCGTATTTGCGCCTGAAACGCGCGCTGCTGCTCAACCGCGTGAAGTTCGCGCAACTCGCGCACGGCCGATCCGTTCCGGAAGTGGTGCGCTCATATGACAGCACCATCGGCGTGGTGGCGAATTCGTCATACGCGGGCTACGTGGTCAACAACTTCCCGCACGCGCAGGTGCGTAGCTACGCGACCTGGGAGGATGTGCTCAAGGCCCTCAATGCAGGGGATGTCACCGCTGCGTATCGCGACGAATTCGAAGTGAAGCGGGTACTCAAGGTCGACCCCACGGCGTCGCTGCGGTTGCGCGTCGTGACGCTTCAGGATCTCGAAGACACGCTTGCCATTGGCGTCAACGTAAACGAGCCGGCGCTGCTTTCGTTCGTCAACCAGTTCCTTGCTGATCGCAGCACGAAGCTGGACGTCAGCACTGTCCTGCAAGCCGCCGATCACTAATTCATACAGCGCGAAAAAAAGAGACCAGAACAATGAACTCCAGCAGGATCTATGCATTCGTGCTCAACCCGTGGGTCGTCATCGGCAGTCTGGCACTCGGCGGCGCTTTCGGGCTGTTCGCACCCGAGGCGTCCCAGAAGCTCGGCTTTCTTGGCGACATCTACGTCGATCTGTTGAAGATGACGACCTTGCCGTTCATGATCTCGGCAGTCATCTTCAGCCTGCAGCGACTCTTTCGCGATGGTGGCACCTCGCGTCTGCTGATGCGTGTGGTCACGGTGTTTCTCGGCGCATCGGTAACGGTTGCGGTTGTTGGCGCGATCGTGCTGCTGATCATGCATCCCGGCGCGAACATCTCGACGGCCACGATGCAGACGTTCGGCCTGATGGTGGGCAGCGACAGTTCGTCGAGCGACACGGTGATGAACCTCTATGGCGCCGACCTGCCGCAAAAGACGCTCAATTTCTCCGATGTGCTGACCAGCCTCGTGCCGACCAACATTTTCGCTGCGCTCGCCAACGGTGACGCACTGAAGGCGCTGGTCTTCGCGCTGCTGTTCGGCCTTGCCGTGGGGCGGGTGCCGGAGCGCATTTCCGTGGGGCTCAGCCAGTCGCTGGAAACGATCTACCACGCTTGCCAGAAGCTGATGCACTGGCTGAGCTACGCGCTGCCGCTCATTCTGTTCTGCATGAGCGCGGCACAACTGGGCAAGTCGGGTGTCGGTCCGCTGCACGCGATGCTCCAGTTTGTGCTGGCGTTTTTCATTACCTCGGCGCTACTGCTGGTGCTTGCAGCCGTCATCATCTGGAAGCGTTCGACGCACAGCCTCGGCAAGACGCTGGACGCATTGCGCGCGCCCTTTGCACTCGCGCTCGCTACCCGCAACAGCGCGGCGTGCATGCCGAGCATGATCGAAAGTCTCGTCGATAACCTCGGCTTCGCCCGTTCGCGCGTCGAACTGCTCGTGCCGCTGACGATCTCGCTGTTGCGCGTCGGCCCGATGGTCTACTACGTGTGCGCGACGCTCTTTATCGCCCAGCTGTACGGCCATTCGCTCGGCGTGGTCGAGGTCGTCACCGTCCTGCTCGCGTCGGTGCTGGCGGGGTTCGCCTCCGCTGGCATGACTGGACTCGTGACCGTCTCGCTGGTGGGCATGACGTGCTCCTATCTGCGGCTGCCGTTCGAGGCGGCATTCATTCTGTTTCTTGCAGTGGATCCCATTTGCGACATGTTGCGCACGCTGATTCTCGTGATCGGCAATGCCGCCGCCGTGTCCGTCATCTGTCCTCGTCCGCTGAAGATCTAGGACCCCGCCATGGCACTCATCGGCATTCTGGGCGGCATGGGGCCGCTAGCGACCGTGGACTTCATGGACAAGGTCGTGCGACTGACGCAAGCGAGCCGCGACCAGGAGCATCTGCCGCTCCTGGTGGCGAACCTTCCGCACATCGAAGACCGTTCGAGCGCGATTCTCGACGATGGTGCCGATCCCCTGCCGGCGCTGCTCGCAGGCATCGACATGCTGAACAGGAACAGTGTCGGGTTGATCGCGATTCCATGCAATTCGGCGCATCACTGGTATGCGCAGATCCGTGCGCACAGTGCCGCTCCCGTGCTGAATATCGCCGAAATCTGCGTAGCCGCAGTGCCACCCACTGCACGACGTGTCGCGGTGCTCGCGACGGGCGGCGCGCTGGTGTCCGGTTTCTATCAGCGTGCGCTCGCTGAGCGTGACATCGAACCCGTCACCCCGGACGATGCGATGCAAGCGCTCGTCGCTGCCTGCATCGACGAAGTCAAGTCAGGAGATCTCGATTCCGCTGCGGCCCACCTCGAGACCGCTCTCGCGATGCTCGCGGAACTAGGCGTAACGATGGCGCTGATGGCCTGTACGGAAATCCCGCTGGCAGCGCAGCGAATCGCCGCATCGCCAGTCGAGCTGATCGATAGCTCGCTCGAACTGGCACGTGCAACTGTCAAATACGCGTGCGAGCGTGGCTGGAATCGCCCGCAATGAGAACGCTTCGTACGCTCTCGCACAGCACGCTCGGCCTTATCATCTGCCTGGCGGTGGGCGGCCTGTGCGGCGTGTTCGCCGAGCCCGTTGGACAATTCGCGTATTTCGTCGGCCAGTTGTATCTTTCGGTGGTCAACATGGCAGCGATCCCGCTGCTGGTCGTGGCGACATTCTTCGGCCTTCGGCAGGTTATCGCCTTGCCGAAGCCGCGCACGCGCGTTGGCACGATCGTCGGTCTTGCGCTTGGGCTCGTGGTGGTCAGCGCAATCGTCGGGACGCTGCTGGGCGTGCTCATCATGCCGGGCGCGCACCTGTCCGCCGCCGCGCATGCGCACCTTGGCGAACTCGTGCTCAAGAGCGCCAGCGATGCGGAAGAAGTGCGCGTGACGTTGTTCGATCACGGCGGCGGTAGCGATGAAGCAGCGACTGGCGTGCTCAGCATCGCCGAGATTTTCCCCGACAATTTCTACCGTGCGCTTGCGGACGGGCGATCCCTCGGTATCCTGACGGGCACGCTCCTGTTCGGCATGGCGTTCGCCGCACTTTCGCGCGAGAAGACGAAGATGCTGAGCAATGTGTTCGAGGGCGTCTATCGCTCGCTCGAAACGATCATTGCGCATGCGAACCTGCTGATCCCGGTCCTGGTGCTGGGCGTCGCTGCCAATCTGACTTCGCACACGCAAAGCGCCACGCTCGATGCGATGAGCGGGCTGCTGCTGTGCTTCGCCGTTTCCTCTATCGTGCTTTCGGCCGTCGCGATCGGCACGATCGCCGCGCGAGCGGGGCAGCCGTTCTTGCGCGTGCTCGGCAGCCTGAAGGCACCGCTTTTGATCGGGTTCACATCGGGCAGCGCAACGGCACCCATTCCCCATACCATCGAAGCGATGAGCGAGCGCCTCGGTTTCAGTCGCGGTGTCGTGGAACTGGTCGTACCGTTCGGGTCGGTTTTCGTTCGCGCGGGCTCGGCGCTGTATTACACGCTGGCGACGGTGTTTGTCGCCAACCTCTACGAACGGCCGCTTGGCCCGGGTGAAATCGTGGTGATCTGCGGCGCATCTGTGATTGCCGCATTTGTTTCGGCCGGGCAGAACGGTGTCGCAACCGTCGGATATACGGGGCTGGTGCTGTCACTGCTCAATCTGCCCGTCGAGGCCGCAGGCATCCTTCTCGTCACGGTCGATCTGATCTGTGAGGGACCGCGCAACGTGTTGAGCCTGCTTTCGGTGTGTACGGTGATCGCACTGGTCTCGGCAGGTCTGCCGTCGGAACGGGTGGCCGCCGTCGACACGCGAGGTGCAGTCGTCGAATTGAACCCGGTGTTGCGCTTCACTTTCACGCGCGGACAGCTTGTGCTTGCCGCGGGCTGCGTCGTGATGGTGGCGTCGCTGATCGTGGTGATGGGAATTGGAGTGGGAGCGAGATGATCAACGGTGGGATGCGCGTATTCACGCGCGACTGGACACGCTCATGCAGGCGGCTGATGAAGGGGACGACGGGGCTCCTCGCAGCGGTGTGCGTTGCGGGTGCGCTCGGAGGATGCAGCGTCCTCGGGATGAGCGGTGAGAAAGCGAAATGGTCGCAAGTGACGTTGAGCGCCAGCGACGAAGTGAACAACAACAGCGCCGTCGCCGTGGACATCGTTCTCGTCAGCGATGACGCGTTACTTGCCCGCATTGCCGAAATGCCGGCCTCGAAATGGTTCGCGGGTCGAAACGATCTCGTCAGCACCTACCCGAAGAATCTGCGGTATCGCGGCTGGGAGATCGTGCCGGGCCAGCGCGTCGAGGTGAATGGGGATGACCTGGCCGGGCCGCGTGTTGCCGGCGCATTTGTCTTTGCCAATTACGAAGGCCCGGGCGCGCATCGCGTGCGGATCGAACACTTCAGCGGCCACATGGTGGTGCAGCTCGAAGGCACCAACTTTTCCGTTCTGGATGCGAAATGATGCATGACGCCAACATGGCGGTGACCGACCGTATCGAATGGTTCGAGGGCATGTTGCTCTCGCCGCAGCATTTTCAGCAGATGGCATCGCGAATCGATTCACTGGTTGCGTGGCAGACGCTTGCAGCGGCGCCGTTCAGCTGGGGCGTGCGGCGCCTGGTATTTGACCACGGCCTGCTGCCCGCAGGTTTGCTGCGTGTGCTCGAACTCGACGCGATCATGCCCGATGGCACGGCCGTCACCTATCACGCGGAAGCGGAAGGCGCGGGGCGCCTTGAACTGTCGCTCGAACCGTTCGCGGCAGCCCTCTCGAATGGTCCGATCGATTTCTATCTGGTGTTGCCTGTTGCGGCCACGATGCGCCGTAGTGCGCAGATCAAGCGCTTCCGTTCGAGTGCGAGCGCGCCGGTCGAGGATCAGGTTTCCGATGCGCCGCCCGCCGATATCCCGCGACTAATGCCCAATCTCGCGCTCGCGGCGGGCGAACTGCCCTCGGCGATGCACGTGTATCTGCGGCTTGGCTCGCTGTACAAGGACAACGAGGTGGTGCGGCTCGGCGAGCATCTGCCGCCGCTGCTGGAGGTGGCGCGCGACAATCCGCTCTGGACCAGCGTGGCGTCCCTGCTCGGGCAACTGCGCGGCAAGGCTGCTTTCGTTGCGCGGCAGACCGCGAATCCCTCGTCGAAAGTCGACGACCGGCTGACGCAGCTGGAACTCAAGGACCGCCTGCGCAGCCTGCTGAGCGCATTGCCGCTCGCCGAAGCAACGCTGCGCACGCCGCATCTTCATCCGCTCTCGCTGTATCTGTCGCTGGCGTCGCTCAACGGGTCGCTGGCGATGCTCAAGCCCGGCGGCCTGCCGCCCGTGCCTGCCGACTACGATCACGCCGATCCGCTTTCGGTATTCACGCCGCTGTTGCGCTCGCTGCGCGAGTCGATGTCGGAAGTCAACGAAGAGTACCGCGAGCACAAGTTCGAATTCCGGCACGGCGCGTTCGAAATCTCGCTGCATCCGGACTGGATCGGCGAGCGCCTCGTGGTCGGTCTGCGCGGCCAGTCGGATCGCGATCTGCTGGCGTGGATGGACGGCGCCGTTATCGGCTCCCAGTCGGTCTATGCGTCGTTGCGCAGCCGCCGCGTGCTGGGCGCCGCGCGGCGCGGCATCGACTACGCCGAGGATCTCGGATTGCGT
Organism: Paraburkholderia azotifigens; assembly: GCF_007995085.1. Taxonomy (GTDB): domain Bacteria; phylum Pseudomonadota; class Gammaproteobacteria; order Burkholderiales; family Burkholderiaceae; genus Paraburkholderia; species Paraburkholderia azotifigens. Next base: position 2,932,117 of record NZ_VOQS01000003.1, on the reverse strand, counting down.
TCGGGTTCGGGCTACCTGCTGTTCGAGGTTCAAGCCGAGCACGCGCTGGTGCTGGCGAGCGAGCTGCTGGTGATCGGCAACCCGAACGAGGGCGCAAGTGCGCAGCGACCGCAGGAAATGCTGCTGTTCGTCAAGGGATGACGCGCGAAATGACGGCAATCACGATAGCGACCCCGCACACGTGCACGCACACGCACACGCAGGCAACGATCAAGGCAACCTGAGCATGGCACGCAACCGACCCGAACCCGAAGAAGGCGATCTCGTGACGGAACAGTTCCGCACGTTTCTCGACGAACTCGTCAGGGCGCAGACGCGATTTTCCGAGTTGCCCGATGCCGACCCGGACCTCGCCGCGCAGAGCATGAGTCGTCATCTGCTCGATCTGCTCGAAATCCAGACGCTGCAGTCGCGGCGTGACAGCACGCGCTTCGAGATGGAGACGATCGCCGACGCCCGCTATCTGAAAGCGGTCCTCGCCGACGAAATACTGCTGAATTCTCAGTGGTCCGGGCGAGATCGCTGGACGGGCTATCTGCTCGAATCGACGCTCTTTCGCACCAACGTCGCGGGCGACCAGATTTTCCGTCGCATCGAGCAACTGCTGTCGGACCGCGAACCGTCGGACCGCAACCTCGCGCGGCTTTATCTGTTCGCACTGGCGATGGGCTTCCAGGGGCGCTTTCGCGATACCGACGCGGCGGCGCGTCTGCGCAGCTATCGCGAGGAACTTTATGAGTTCGTCTATCAGCGTCGCCCGGACCTCGGCGGGCGTGAGCGCGTGTTGTCCGAGGCGGCTTATGGGAACACCCTGTCGCACGTTGCACCGCGCAAGCTGCCGACCGTGAGCCGCTGGACTGTGATTCTGATGCTCGCCGCCGTGTCGCTGCTGGCGATTTCCGAAATGCTGTGGTTGTGGCAGTCGTGGCCCGTACGCGACGCGCTGCATGCCGACCCGGTGACGGGGAGAAGTTCATGAATGTTCGCTGTTTTACGCCAGCTGTCGGGCCTGCCGCCATGCTTTCGATGCACTCGCGTGGATGCCGGTTATGTGTGGGAGTGCGCCCATGCTGACGAGCAACCTGTTTCTGCTTTCGATCGCGCTGCTCACGCTCGTCGTATGCGTCGTGCTGGGCGCCGTGCTGTATTTCGCGGTCCACGGTTCGCACGCGAAGCCGCAAGCCGAGCGCAAGATCGTGCGTCTGCGCTCGGACTCGCTGCGCAGCGCGTTTCGCCAGGCAGTCGAACTGATCGAAGGCAATATCGCGACGCGCGCGGAGCGGTACAACATTCCGTGGATCATGATCCTCAACGAAGGAGACGATCCGCGACCACTGCCGATCGCCCAGGCGGGCGTGGCCAGCGTACTCGGCGCTGACGCCGCGAGCCCCGCTGCGACGCAGGGCATTTCGTGGCATTTCTTCGACCGCGGCATCGTGGTCGATATCAAGGCGGCCTATCTCGGCTCGCCGGATGACGATGGCGACGGCAAGCCGTGGGATGAGTTTCTCAGCCTGTGCCGCAACTATCGGCAGCAACGGCCGTTCGATTCCGTCGTGATCACGGTTCCGGCCGCCACGCTGCTCGCCGACAACACCGACGCGCGCCTCGAACTCGTGCGCCACGCGAAGCTCGCGCATCGCCGTCTCTGGCTCGCACAGAACCGTTTCGCGATGCGCTTCGCCGTCTATGTGGTCATCACCGGCTGCGAGGCCTTGCCCGGCTTCCCGACCTTTGCGCGTGCGCTGCCGGAACCGATGCGGGCGAGCATGCTCGGCTGGTCGTCGCCATACGATCTGTCGACGACCTATCAGCCCGACTGGGTCGACACGGCAATGAACAGCGTGATGCGTTCGGTTTCGGATGCAAGCGCCGAACTGTTCGCACTCGATTCGGCACACCTCGACGCGCGGCAGTTCCTGCAACTGCCTTCACGCATCGACGCGATGCGTGCGCAACTGCAGCTCTATGTCGACGAGTTGCTGCGCGCGAGCGCGTACCACGAACCGTTCTTTTTCCGTGGCATTTACCTCACAGGTGACGCGAGCGAGTTTGCACAGTGGAGCGTGACGCAGGGCGGGCAATCGGTGGCGCAACTCGATGCATTGCCTCCGGCAGCCGGGTCGCAACGCGACAGTGTCATGTTGTATACCGACGGCGCGGCAGATGAACTCGCCGACGCCAATATGGGCGATGGACGCCAGGAGCCGGGCGGCGCAATCAACGACCTGATGTTGCAGCCTGCGTTCCTGCGCGACCTCTTCGAGAAGAAAATTTTCCTCGAATACGGGCTGACGCGCCCGTCGCGGTCGCAGCATCTGACACGCCCCGTGATGAGCCGCGCGCTGCGCTGGAGCAGCATTGCGCTGCTCGGTGGCTGGGGCATTGGTCTGGCCGTCGCCACCGTGCAGCTAAGCCATCGCAATAGCGAACTCATGGCCGCGCTCGGCTCACTGCGCCGTGACGCGGGCGAGCGCGCCGCGGCTGCGCAGCAAGGCCAGGAACTTCCTGCCGACTGGTATCGCCGCAAGGCGCTAGCGCTCATCGTGCTGAATCAGAACCTGAAAACCGACAGCGCGTGGACGGTTTTCATGCCGGGCTCCTGGAGCATCGTCGATGACCTGAACGCACGCGTGAAGGAGCGCTTCGAGCGTGAATTCGGCGAAATCGCCGTAGCCGCGCTCGAGCGGGAGATGTATGCGCGGGTGAGTCAGCTGACGGGCGTGGGACGCGATCCGAGCACGGGACAGCTGATTGCCGGCGACGACTGCGCGGCGCCAGGCGGCGTGCGTGCGGATGCCAGCGCTGCACCGAGCCTTGCCGTCGACGATCTTCCGCCGATGCGCGCATTGCAGCTCTACGTAAGCAACGTCGACCAGTTCGACGCCGCGTTGCAGGCGCTGCAACGGCTCCAGCATCCGGCCGCCGATAACGCCGACGCGTTGCGCCTCGTGGTGCGCTACGCGCTGGGTGCGGAGTTACAGGGCAACGTATCCGGGAGCCTGCCGTACTTCTATCGCGAGCGGAACGGAATGACTGCCGCGCGCACGTCGGGTATCGATCTCGTGTCCGTGCAACAGGCGCTGCGCTGTACGCTGGACAAAGGCGCACAGCAGGTCGATAACGGACTGTTCACGAACAATCCTCTGCTGGTCGCCGAGCGCACGGTGACGGATAACCTCAACGCGCTTTCCGTCTCCGACGCGGGCGCCGGCGACTTCTCGAAACTCACGGCGGGTTATCGGGCGGTCGTTGGGGGGATCGATGCGCAACGCGATCTGCTCGCATCGGGTAAGGGAAGCTGGCTGCATCAGGCGCAATTCACGCCGGGTCCGGCGTACGACCGCACGCTTATGCGCGTCGCGCAGAGCCGCCTGCTTGGCGCGGACCTCGCGACACAGATCCGTCAACGGGACGATACAGGCTTCCAGGCGTTCCGCAGCGAACTGGCGCTGCGTTTTGGTGGTACCAATAGCGGGATCGTCTGGGTCGACAAGGATGCTCGCTACAGCATCTCGCCCGATCGCGCCGCCATGCGTGACAGTTTGTCGAGCCTGTTGAACCAGCCGTTCATGGTTGCGCCACGCAATCGCGAGTTGCCTACGTTGTCCGATGGTTCGACGATCGTCTGGGATCGCGCGCAACTCGACCAGGCCCTGGCTCTGGGCGACGTGCGCAAGCGCTTCCTTGCCGAAGGCATGACTAACATGCCTGCAACGATGCGTCCCACGATCGAAGAGGCGCTCGATCTTCAGTTCGCGCGCCTGATCCTTGATCAGACGGCGGCCGCGGCGACGGTGACAACCACGCAAAGCGATCAGGACAGCGCTGCGTTCGACGCCGCGCGCGTGCGGCTTGCGCGCATCGAAGCGCTGCTGACCGAGCTGGGTGCAAGCGCGCAACTGGAAGATCTGCAGATGCTCGTGTCGGCTGACGCGATCGCGCATTTGCAGCGCGTCGACAATGCGCTTACCCAGTCGGAGCTTTACATGACGCGCCAGGATAATGGCGGCGATGGCGTGCGCGGCGGACGCTCGCCTGTGCTCGCGGCGTTCGGCGTTGCCGATGCCGCCGCGCTCGCTCCTTATCTGGACCAGCAGGCAGCGCGCGCGTTGTCCCTGGGCAAACAGGCTTCCGTGTATCTGGCGCCGCTCGATGCGAGCAGCGCAACCGCGCCTTTGGTGCAGCGCTGGCAGGCCATCAATCGTGATCTCGAACGTTATCAGCTCAAGAATCCGAACAGCAGCCTGCTGCGTCTCGAACAGTTCGCGCTGTCCGTGGCAGCAGACCCGGGTCCGGCAGGGTGCATGTCGAAGTTCACGGGGCGGCCTTCCACGAATGGTGAAGGCGACTACTTCGCGATCCTGCATGCGCGGCTCTATGACCGGCTGCTTGCGCGTTGCAGCGAGTCTTACGTGTTCGACCTGCGCCAGCGGTGGGCGAATTTTGCCTCTGCATTCAACGAAACCGTGGCGGGTCGTCAACCTTTCGACAACAGCAGCGTGATTCATGTCGCTACGCGTGCGGACGCCGTATCGGCCGATTTCGGCGAGCTCGGGCAGGTGCTCAAACGATATGCGCCCGTGTCGGAGGCGTTCCATGCAACGCGTGCCAACACCGCGCAGGCGAGCGTGGCGGGCGGCAAGCTGCGCCAGTTCATCGACAATTTCGATCAGGTAAGAACGCTGCTCGCGCCGCTGTATCCATCCGACGACGGCGCGCCCAACGGTTACGACCTGAATGTGGAGTTTCGGGCCAATCGTGGCGGCGAGATCGCGGCCAACCAGGTAATCGACTGGACGCTGACAGTCGGCTCGCAGAGCATTTCGATGAATGACGCGCCGCACACGGTGCACTGGGACTACGGCACGCCTGTCTCGCTGGTGCTGCGTTTTGCGAAAGATTCGCCGCTGACGGCGACGGCCGACCCGCAGCAGCGTGCGCTGTCGACGGATGGCCGCACACTCACATGGCAGTTCTCCGACCCGTGGGCGCTGATCTCGTTCATCAATCGCCAGCGTGTTGCCGATACCAGCCCGCGCGGCGACAGCACCGCGCAGTTGCTGAAGTTCGAATTCCCGCTTGGCACCGTCGATCCTGCCAATCTCGCTCTGTTGCCGAAGCAGGCGCACGGACGCGTCTTCGTGCGACTCGCGCTGATGCCCGCCGGCAAGAAAACACCGTTGCCGTGGCCCGGCAGCTTCCCGGTGCGCGCACCGGACTGGACCGCGTTATGAAACAGTCGTATCCGATGGATGTCGCTAACGGCCTCGAAATCGATCTGGAGGCGCTGCTTGCGCCCGTGCCGGAAGGGGCGGTGCAGGTGTGTCGTTGCGCTATGAACCTGTCTATCAGCAGATTCGCGATGCCCGCACGCACGACGATGCGAGTGTGCCGATGGGTGAATGGGAACGTCCGCTGATCAAGGCTGACTGGAAACGCGTCGCGTCGCTTTCAACGGAAGCACTCTGTACGCGCAGCAAGGATTTTCAGCTTGCAGCCTGGCTATGCGAAGCGTGGACCCATCAGCACCGTATCGAAGGTTTTACGGCGGGCACGCGGTTAATGGCGATGCTCGCAGAGCATTACTGGCAAAACGCATGGCCCGCGCTCGAAGACGGCGACACCGATGCGCGCGTCGCGCCGTTCGTCTGGCTCAACGACACGCTTGCCCTGGTGCTGACCTTGCATGTGCCGCTCCTCACCATCGAAGGACGCGAACCCGCACACGTGAATCTGGACGAATGGCAACGCGTCATCATGGAAGGCAGTGATGAAGACGGTGCCGAACTTACGCGAGACCTGCTCGACAAACATGTCACGCAAGGAAATAACCTCACTGCATTGACGAGGCTGCATCAGCAGCTTGAGATCGCACATGAGAATTGGCGCGGGTTCGAACGTCTGCTCGACACACTCCTGCAACACGATGCGCCGCATCTTGGGCGTGTGACAGACGTATTAATGCGGCTTTCGCGTGCCGTAACCAGCCTGCTAGGTGATCGTGCAACGCCTGCGGCGCCGTCGGCGCCACAGCAGGACGTACCGGCGATTCCGCTGGACAACGTTGCGCATACGAGGGCGGAGCTGCCGTCCTGGGAGAACGGGATGAGTGATGTGTTGCAGGATGCACCGGTTGGATTGCAGTCTGCTGTGTCGCGCGAGAAGCCGGCTTTTGCGGGCATCGAAAGCCGCGCTCACGCGTATCAGCTAATCGAGCTGGCGGCGCGGTATCTGACGGAACATGAGCCACACAGCCCCACGCCATTCCTGCTGAAACGCGCGGTGGCCTGGGGGCAGATGTCGTTGCCCGAACTCATGCGTGAAGTCGTACGCACTGACGGCGACATGTCGCGGTTCTTTGCGTTGCTCGAAGTCGAATAATCCGCTCACGTTCATCGGGCGTGCCGCTCGTCACGTGAGTTACATTCTGCGCAGGTCGTCTGAAAGCGCCAGATTCGTTGGAAACAATTCGTCGCCCACAGTAGCGCGGGCGGTATGGAGAGGCTGCGATGGCAGTGGGATTCGAGTTCGCGACTGGCTGGGATATCTACAAGTTGAACGATGGGGTCAATCCCGTCCACGGTACCGCTATTAACGACCAGTGGATTGCGGCGAACACCACGAGCTATCCGAAGGCGGCCGTCGTGAGAGGCGGGCTGGGCTGGTCGATGACCGTCGACGGGACAGAAATCGAATGGGTGGTAAAGGAGGTGGAAGAGAACGCGGCGGGAGCGATTCAACTGACGCAGGTCATGAATGACCTGACGCGTTTTGTGGGCATGCTCAACAAGCGCAACATGCAAAGCTTTCTGACGGCGGCTGATTTCCCGATTGGCACTTTCCGTGCGCCGAACGACCGCTTCATCATCCATATCAAGCAGGACATGCGGGCGAAGCCAATCGAGGCGATCACGCAAGTGACGGGCGGCATCCGGCTCGCACGTGTGCGCAAGCTTTGGCGGCTGCTCGCCGACCCAAACTCGCATTTCGCGAAGGTGATATTCGGTGGCGAAGGCGGTGGTGCGCAGGGATATGCGGGCCTGCTCAAGCCCATCATCCTTGACCACACGAACATGTACGACCCGAACTGGCCCAATCACGAGCCGAGTGCGAAGATGCGCGGGTTGCTGACAATGATCATGACCTACCTCCGGCGCGGCTACTCGCCAGCACAGCAGGGCGTAGGGGCAGTGAAGTACCTTTTTCTTCTGATGTCCCGCACCAGCTTCGGAGCCCTCTTCAAGGACCTGCCGCAAGAAGAACAGGTCCACTACGGTGGCGATGCAGGCAAGGCGCAGTGGGTTGAGTATGTGTGCAAGCACCTGATGTCGAGGATGTCGAACATGCCGGCGACAGGGGTCGACCCGGACGGAATGGTCGTCGAACGTAAGATCACCGACCGCGGAAATCTGTCTACTGCGCCAGTGACGCTACCTATCACCCGCAAGGAGTGGCTGGAGGGGATGGTGGAAGGCAACGACCTGCTGAGCGCGGCTGCGCACCCGTTAGGCGGCGACGATAATGATTTGTGGGCGGATAGCAACCCCGAACTCGGTCATCGTCTGCGTGGGCTTGCGGGGTTGGGCGACAAGATGGATACCGTCATGTACGCGGGGCGCCAGAACAAGGCAGCGATCATTGAATTTCGCGCGAGGCAGGCCGCACTCGAATATTCCCTGTGGCCCGGATACGCGGCGGCGATGCATAGCTTCATCACGGAAATCAACGAGGGCGAGCGACATGGGGTAATCGACCTCACGCCGCTTGCGTAGAGGGATGTCGTCGGACCGTGGAGAATCGCATTGGAAGTGCCGGGGGCGCGGACTAGAGGCCACTTGTGCCAGGTCGGCTCATATTTGGAAAGAGATCACGCATGCTGATGTCATTTGAAACGTCCCTGGACCATGACTCGTCTCTGGACAACGGTGCTGCCACCGGCTCTGATCCATCTAGAGTGCATTTACAGAAATTGTTTCTAAATTCCTAGATTGCTGAGCCTTGTCCAGCAAGGGCTTCCCTTGGTAACCCCGGTACTTTTCGTTCAAATTCGAGCGCGTCGCTTGAATGGGATGTGAATCGAAAGCGCTCGTTTTACCCGTTTTTGACGTAAATCGTTTCGAAATGACACGGGCCTTCTCTGGGCGTCGAGCGATGACAACAATCGTTGGGAAATGTCGTGAACCGGGGCGGCATAAATCCGCTTTTCATGGATATCAGGGGTCTGTCTATGACGGCTTGGGCGAGCGGCATCGCGACGCGGCAGGTTTGATCGGTACCGCACGTGGATTTCAACGCCGACACGCTATGATCCGGCCGCAGAATCTGACCAAAACTCTTTCGCGGAGCGCCATCGCGATGACACAAAGGGGCTCTCCCGTTCTCATCCCCTCGTCAGGGACGGCGACGCAACTCACGCGGATCGCACTCAACGGTAGCGTGGGGAATTTCAAGGAGGCAGATCTGGAGGGGATCATTCACGCCCATCCGGACGGTGAGCATATTGGGTTCCATTCAGGGCATTATCGAATACGACGTGAGCGTCGCAGTTGGCTGGACACGAACGGCCGTCGTCGTACATGGTCATCCTGATTGTGAGCGCTTGGGCATGGCCCGAGAAAAGTGATACGAGGAATATGCCCATGAACAGCGATCGATGGTTCATGTCTGAACTCCCGTGTGTACATGTGTAGGTCTGTATCGGATTGGCTGCGACTTCTTCACCGGCGTGTCAGCGCATCCGGCCTCATGGAAATTCAGTCAAGGCGCACGTTTGAGTCTATGCGGTAGCAAACACAAGAACGGGAGTCTGTGTGTCATCCGCGGTGAAAATCGTCCCGATGCGGTTGGACTCGGCACGCTTCGAAACACGTATCGCCAACGCAAAAATGCCTCCCGTCGAATCGCGAAAGAGGTTTCGATATTTGCAACGTTCGCGGAAACTCTGGTCCAACCTGTCAACGACTGTGAACATCAATAACTGCGAACGCCAGGGACCGTGCCTCGATCGCATGAGCGAGAACGTAGTCGATAAATTCGCTTGGGCCACATGCGTGAAACGCAAAACACGACCACATAAGCGCGCTCAAGTCCTGGATCTCCCGAGAAGGAAAAAAGAACGGGCCCCGATGTAGCATCCGCACTCGACGCGATGTGCACCCTCTGGTCCGAGAAGCGAGGCCGCATCGTGGTGGCATTCAGTCATAAGTTAGCACTGCGTTACGCTTTCTTTCGGGGCTGAATTTACAACAATCCCTAGGAAACACCGCGTCAGATGCGCGCTTCATTGAGCGCTACCCGCATGTTCTACTCGGCTGTATCATTGATGGAGTACACGCATGGGCCGATACCTGAGATACCGATGAATGAGCTGCGCCTGAACGTCGCTGATAAAGTCAAACGGGGTAAGCAGTGGGCGGGAAGAGATCTGAGCCCGTTGCCGCATGAATCAGCGTTGACGATTCTGTGGAGATTCGGCTGGCGCAACGTGCTTGGTCCGCCAGAAATACGCGCCTTTTTAGCCGATGGCCGCAAACAGATTGACTGGGGAGCATTTAAGCGTATCGCCAGCTGGTGGTGCCCGGAAGATACCGAGCTGCGGATCGAGAGACTTCCTGCGCGCAAGATGTTTTTTGACAGTTGCTTGCGGTACTGTCCGATCTGCCTCGAGTGTGGCTATCACAGCGTCTGGCATCAGTTCCGGCCGCTGCCAAGCTGCCCGATACACGATGTCCGGCTGATGTCCAGGTGCTTCAATTGCCGGCTTCCGACCACGTGGATGTTTGAGTATCTGAACGACCGCACGAAGCCGTTCCGTTGCAAAACCTGCAATGGATATCTGGCGGGAGTCGAGCCGAACCTCGATCTGCACCTGGATCTGCGCGATCAGTCTGCTGCAATCCGCGATCGTCTGGACCGCTACGATGGATGGGTTACGGAGAACCATGAGGTGTTAGCGCTGGTGGAGCAGTTGATGGACTACAAGGAGCGGCGCCCCAACGCAGAACCAGCTTTCAAACTCCTCGTATATCGCCTCATTGACCAGATGGCGCCGTCTGCTGATTTTTCGTTCGGCGATGGTCGCCCCGTTGGGGTATTTAACTGGAATATCCGGCCATACCGATATGGCGAGATGCGGCGGCGAGCAGAGCTCTTCACGTCGTGGTCAGCCCTCGGTGCCTACAGAAACGCGATACACAAGCTGATGAAGCGCTACATTGTCTGTCACGACGATGTCACCCGTCTGCAGGATGCCGGTTGCCGGATTGCTGGCAGGCAGAGCCTGAATATTGGAGCGCTCGGCGCGTCGTTGGTTGCGATTGCATTAACCCGCCATTGGATTGAAGGCGAAAGATGGAACGTTTCGAACTGTGCGGACGCCAGGCAGGCATTCTTTTCACTTCCCATGCCGTTCCCGGATTGCGGTACCGGGCGCTACCTGCGCATTGAGGTTCAGGCCTATGTCAGCGCGCTATACGCCACGTTTCTGGAGGCGGCATCCCGTACCGCGCATTCTGACGAGGATGTAACGGCAAGCGTACTCCTCGCTGCCGGAACTGGCGTCGGATTCGCTCAGAACTGCCGGCGCGACGGGATTACTGGAATGGCAATATTCCCGCTGGCACAGGTGCCCAGCTCGCCGCTGCGGGTCCATCAAGGGCTCCCGTCCGACCACAAACGAAACTTCCGGCTCGCGCAACCTAGGGGTGTCCCTCGCTTGACTGTGCACGGGAACGAAAAGTCACTCGATACGCCGATCGTGCCGCGAATCGGATCATGAGGGCATTGGCCGTGGCAATTGCGCGAACCGTCCATAAATTGGCCTCATTCGTTCGGACCGTCGCCGGTGCAGGCAACCATCTCAATTCCTGTTAGGCTCTTGCCCCAAGCTGCCTAGGCGGCGACGCTATCGGGCAGGCAGGTCGCTTCATCGCCATTCTGGTAAGTAGTACATCCCACATCTTGGCGGCGACAGGAAATGATAACAATTATTCGGAAATGCCGGGCGAGACGTGATCTGCAGTGAGCGCGGTCGACATGTTCGCCGAGCTTGTGTTATGACCGTCGTCAACGCTTGCCTTAACGAGATCAAAATGAACGGATTGCGGCCGATATTTCCCGACGACGACCGGTTGATCCAATGGGCGGGAACAGACCTGGGGCCTTTACCGCATGAGTCGGCGCTGACGATTTTCTGGAGATTCTGCTGGCGCAACGTGCTCGATCCGAACGACATACGGGATTTTTTTGGGGAGGGCGGCAAGGCGATTGACTGGGATGAATTCAGACGTACCACCGGATGGAGGTGCCCTGAAGTCGTCGAGCTCCGAATTGAGGGGGTGCCTTCACGCCAGATGCTTTTTGACAATCACTTGAGGTACTGTCCCATCTGCCTCGAATGTGGTTACCACAGTGTCTGGCATCAGTTTCTGCCATTGCGGACCTGCCCAATGCATGGTGCACCTCTGATGTCCCAATGTTTCTCATGTGGGGTCCGGTGCGAACAGGTTTCCGAATATCTGAATAGCCGCACAGCGCCGTTCTGTTGCAAATCGTGCGGTGGATATCTTGCGGACGCAGAGCCCAACCTCGAGTTGTTCCTGGACCTGCTCGACCAGTCCCGTGCAATCTGTGAGCGCCTGGACCGTTATGAACGATGGGTGACGGAGAATCACGAACTGCTGGACTTCGTGAAGTGGCTGCTCATTCCCAAGGACTGGAGCCCGGAAAGGCAGGGCGCTTTCCACCACCTTGTGTACCGACTCGTTGACCAGCTAGCGCCGTCCCAGGACTTCGCATTGAGCGATGGTCGGCCGGTTGGAATATATATCTGGCAGATCCGTCCATACCGGTCGTCTATCATGCGGCGATCGGAGTTCCATGTGCGTCGCTCGGCTCTTGGCGCGTACAGAAACGCGATACACAAGCTTCTCAGGCAATGTGGCGTCCACGACGACACTAACCGCCGCCTGCGTGAGGCGGGGCACCGAATAGCCAGCCGGTCGCCGCTGAACGTCCGGGCGTTTGGCGCACCGCTGGTGGCCCTTGCACTCATCCGGCATTGGATCGAAGGCGACCCAATCGTGTCATCAGTAGGCGCACGTTGAATACGGCATCCGGCGCATCCTGCCGTGGATGCGACACCGGTGAACGGTGAGCTATTTCAAGAGCACGGGGCGAGTTCGCACGGGAACGGGAACCCGCTGCGACGGGTTTGAGGAACAATGTAGAAGGGCCTATACGTCTGTCTGATAGAGCAGTCGTTTTTCTTGACTTCGATGGCGTGCTACATCCAGTTGGTCTGCCGGCGATAGATGAGGACTTCCGCCTGATCGACAATCCGGGTCTGTTTGTGTGGCTCCCGATTCTCGAACGGTTGCTTGCGCCGTACCCTATGATCGGGATCATCGTCAGCTCGGACTGGCGTCGGCTCTTCGATGACACTACGCTTATCCAGCTGCTCGGCCCGTTGGCTGCGCGGTTTGTCGGGGTGGTTGAATGCTACGGGGCGTCCCGGTCGGAGGAAATACTGGCCGAGGTCGAACGAAGGGGGCTCAAGGCATGGTTGGCGCTAGATGATCACCCACGTGTCCTCGCCGCTCACGGCAGAGACGCACGTTTCATCGCATGTGAGCCTGCCACAGGGTTGAGTTCGGTTGCCGTACAGCGAATCCTCAGCCTGAGGCTTGCCCACCTGCTGGTCAATGAGTTCTGATTTTTTGCGCGTCCAATGCTGTTTGTCCAAGCCCGAGGCACCACATCGGGGCCGGGCGCGACCCGTTTAAGCTTCTTGGCCTTGCCGACGAGCCGTTGTTGAAGAAGATCAATCTCCATGGAAGAACACGCTGGCCCGTTCGACTTCGTACGAAAACCATCACATTTGCGACCTGAACCCGGTACGCAACGCACACGATGCTGACAGGACTGCCGGGCCCCGTCTATAGCGTTCCGCCACCGCGTCGGACGGGCGGTCGTGTCCTTTATCTTGATCTGGACGGTTGCCTGCATCCCGACGCCGTATACGAGAAGCCTGGCTCGGGGCCGTTCATTTTTGGTTATCCGGATCACAGGCTTTTCGAACATGCGCGGTTGCTTGACGATGTGCTGGCCCCGTACCCGCGTGTGCGCATTGTGCTCAGCACCTCATGGGTGCTGCGTTACCGTGGAAGCATTCGCCGCGTGTCGCGTGGACTGACTCCGGCGTTGCGGGAAAGGGTTGTTGGCGCGACCTTTCACAGTCGCATGGACCTGAGCGCGTTCGCCGACGCGCCGCGAGGTTTTCAGGTGTGGTCCGATGTGCTTCGCCGTAAGCCGGAAGCATGGCTTGCGCTCGACGATGACTTTGAAAACTGGCCGGGTTGGTGTGAAGACCGTCTGGTGCGCACAGACCCGATCCTGGGGATCAGTGCGCCGGGGGCGCTGGCGGAATTGAAGGAGAAACTGTATGAAATGGACGGGCACGAATGACCGGACGCCTGTGCTTGACTCCGGTGTCCGTTGGCGATTTGCAAGTCATCGCGATCATCGTCGCCGCGCGGCCGGTCAAATGCGTGCGGCGGCGGGTGCGGCCGGATGCTGTCCGTTGTAGGAAGCCGCTCGGTCGATCTCCTCGGAATCGAGCGAAGGTCGAGCGTATGTTGCGAATCCAAGTCATCAGTTTGCCCTCGACTTCGAGGGATGGTAGCCTCCTGCTCCGAGGCGTGGTTCCATTAGCACTATTGGGGGACAACTTTGCCGCTCTGCCTTTTCGATAAGCAGTGGGCCGCCAACTGAACCTGATCGTTCGGGCGGTGGAGGTGGGTTGTTTGCCAGGCGCGGCAGCGGCCCAGACGATCTCAGGGCGCTCTAAATCGGCCAAAGATCGATACGAACCGGGAAGCAGCTTATTTTGTTATTTTGTCCAGTCGGCGGCGAGAGAAATAGTCACAAAGGTTCCACGCCCCTGCGGCCGCCATCGCTTGCAGTTTTGCCCAACATCGCGGACTACTCGCCATGACTAGCGGCGGCTTCACGACGGGAAAACGATCGTCGCCTCTCAACAACCGGATGATCGCCCAAACGGGGAGGGTGCGGCCGCGTGTCTGAAATCTCGACATACCCGGTGGTGAGCTCGCGGACCAAGTGGACAGACTCTACGCGGCCTATGGCAATGCGGTCTCTTTAGAGCGTCGCATCAGGTTCATATTCGCCTTCGCCTCGTTGGGCTAGCGCCAGAAGAGCGAGTTCGCCCGTACGCCTGATATGCGCGATAGAGGCGGCAAACGCCGCATCTCCGTCATGTCGCTCGATCGCGTCGAGCATCCTGTTCATCTCGCGATTCGATTCGGTGCTTCGCCCGGGTGTGGCGATCGTGAGTGCCCGCAAGCGATTGATACGTGCGTTCAGCGTCTTCACCACCGCAAGCGAGACAGTCCTTTGCGCGCCTTCGAACAGCGCGTCGTAGAAGTGCTCTGTGTGGGCTAACACGGCCGACAGGTCTTCAGCCTGAAATGCGGCCTCGATTTTCTTGCGGATTCCTCGCAACTGCTTCACGAGTTCGGGCGTAGATCGCTCGGCACACGCGCGCGCAGCATTCGCTTCCAGCAGACCGCGTAGTTCATAAATTTCACTGACCTGGGCGGGATTCAATCGTGCGACGACGGGGCCCTGTCGGGCTGCGACGTCGACGAGTCCTTCCGTCTCAAGATGTCGCAGCACCTCGCGCACAATCGTCCGGCTCACGCCCAACTCGTCGCAGAGGGTTCGCTCGACCAGACGCGCGCCAGGCGGAAAGTAGCCTCGCACGATAGCGTCGCGCAGCTTGTCCAGCGTCAGTTCGCGAAGGGTTTTGGTCTCACGGACAACTTTAAGGTCTGACATATTGAAAGGAAGTGGTCGAAAAATAGCAATGCACGGGCTGGCCCGATACGCAACATACAGGGCCGTATTGTCTCCCATCCGTGAAGGCCTGCCATCGCCCGGCGCCTCTTAGGCGCGTCGGCTTCTTCGCAGCGCGCCAGCGCAGTCGCTCTGAACTCAACGACGCGCCGGGGCGGGCTCGCCCCGTGGACATCGTGCGCCGGCAGGTATCAGAGAAATCGGTGTCAGCTTATGGTATTCCATAATATTGACTATTTTGGCTCGGCGATACTATGGCATACCATAATCCTGCCGAAAGTGATTTGATCGGACCACGCAGCAGGCGTACGTGCAGCACATCGGAGAACACCATGTCTGAGCAGACCATCGAACCAGCTTCTCATCCGGCGCCGGGCGCGCGCGCCCACGTCGGCGCGATTCTCGAACACCGCGACGGCCTCGTGTTGCTCGAGACGAAAGACGGTTTGCAGCTTCCGATGGGCGTCAAGCTCCAACCCGAGAGCGATGCGGGGAGCCTGCGCGGCGTGCTGGCGAAGCTCGGCCTGAAGGCGCATCTCGACTTCATTTTCGCGGTCTTCGAATCGGGCGAGGGCCCGGCCGCGAGCGTCAGCGTGGTCTACCGGGGCCGCGTGAACAGCAGCCTCGCGGCGATGATGGACATGTCGATCCACATCGTCCCGCTGTCCCGCATTCCGTGGAGCGAACTGCTCGATGACACTGTGCGTTCGATGCTTGAGCGTTATCTACGTGAACGCAGCGAAGACGCTTTCGGTATCTATGTTGGTGATGCGGAGGCGGGAACCGTCCAAGCGCTCGCAACAGTGCATTGACTGCGGCCACGCCCACGGAGAGAAAAACAGGAAGCCGCTGACGTTTGCACCGCTCATCTAAGCAAAAAGACGATTCCGACCAACCACAAGCATTCATTGCCGCGATACCGCACCGAATCCAAGGAGACCAACATGACCCTCACACGTACGCTGAAGACTGCTCCGCTGATGGCGCTGTGCGCCACTGCCTTTACTGCAACGTCGGCGCTCGCTGCTGATCCCATCGTTTTCACGAGCTGGGGTGGCACCACACAATCGTCGCAGCAGAAGGACTGGGCGCAGCCTTTCACCCAGGCGACGGGCATCAACGTGCTGATGGACGGTCCGACCGACTACGGCAAGCTCAAGGCGATGGTCGACAGTGGCAATGTGAACTGGGACGTCGTCGACGTCGAAGGCGACTTCGCCTACGCCGCGCAAAAGGCCGGACTGATTGAGCCAATCGATTATTCGGTCGTCAAGAAGGATGAACTCGATCCGCGCTTTTCGACGCCGGCTGCTGTAGGCAGCTTCTATTACTCGTTCGTGCTCGGTTACAACAAGTCGAAGTACACGGGCGCGCAGCCGCAAAACTGGGCCGACCTGTTCGACACCAAGAAATTCCCCGGTAAGCGCACGTTCTACAAGTGGTCAGCGCCTGGCGTGCTCGAAATTGCGCTGCTGGCCGACGGCGTGCCGGCCGACAAGCTCTATCCGCTCGACCTCGACCGCGCCTTCAAGAAGCTCGACACGATCAAGAGCGACATCGTGTGGTGGAGCGGTGGCGCGCAATCACAGCAACTGCTGGCTTCGGGCGAAGCGCCGATCGGCATGTTCTGGAATGGGCGTCTGCATGCGCTCGAACAGACGGGCGTGCCGGTCGGCATTTCATGGAACCAGAACCTGACGGCCGCCGATATGCTCGTGATTCCGAAGGGCGCGAAGCACAAGGCCGAAGCGATGAAGTTCCTCGCTGCCGCAACGAGTGCTCAGGCGCAGGCAAAGTTCGCGCAGAACACCGGCTATGCGCCGGTCAACGTGAAGTCGGCCGCGCTGATGCCGCCCGCTGTCGCGAAGACGCTGCCCGACCAGTACAAGACCTCGCAGATCAATCTTGACATGAAGTACTGGGCGGACAACCGCGACGCGATCGCCAAGCGCTGGTACGCATGGCAGTCGAAATAAGCGTCAGCGTAATGGTTATGCCCCGAAGCAAAGGCCAAGCCGAAAGCGTGTAGCAGTATCCGAGAAATGCAGGAGAAACGATGCCCAACGTTCTAACTACCGTCGCGCATGCGCCGGTGACACCCTCACGCCAGCGTCGCGACTGGCGCAACCTTCGCCTGCTGATACCGGGCCTCCTTCTCCTTGTGATCTTCTTCATGCTGCCGGTGCTGTCGCTCCTGCTGCGCAGCGTGCTGGAGCCGACCCCCGGGCTGCAAAACTACGTGCAACTGGTGGGCTCGTCGACCTATCTGCGCGTGTTCGGCAACACGTTCCTGGTCGCGACCGTGGTGACGCTGGTGACCGTCGCGATCGGTTTTCCGACTGCGTGGCTGCTTGCGATTGCGCCGCGCCGCCTGACTTCGCTGCTGTTCTCGATCCTGCTGCTGTCGATGTGGACCAACCTGCTGGCACGCACGTTTGCCTGGATGGTTCTGCTTCAGGCGACAGGCCCGATCAACCGCATGCTGATGGCAATCGGTCTGATCAGCGAGCCGCTGGCGCTCGTCAACAACCTGGTCGGTGTGACGATCGGCATGACCTACATCATGTTGCCGTTTCTCGTGATGCCGCTGCACGCGACGCTGCGCAGCATCGACCCGTCGACGCTGCGCGCCGCCGCCGTCTGCGGCGCGAGGCGCTGGCAGGCCTTCTGGCGCATCCTGGTGCCGCTGGCGATGCCGGGTATCGCATCGGGCGCGCTGATGGTGTTCGTGATGGCGCTCGGCTATTTCGTGACCCCGGCACTGCTCGGCGGCGCGCAATACATGATGCTCGCGGAGCTGATCGCGCAACTCGTGCAGCAATTGCTGAACTGGGGACTCGCCGGCGCCGCCGCACTCGTGCTGCTCGCCGTGACGCTCGGCCTCTACGCGCTGCAACTGCGCTTCACTGGCGCACGCGCCACTAGCGGAGGTCTCTGAGATGTTGCTCGACTTCGATCGTCTTGGCGCGCTGCGCTGGGCGCTGCTCGCAATTAGCGCGGCAGTCGCGCTGTTTCTTCTGCTGCCGATCCTGTTCATCGTCGCCTTGTCGTTCGGCAACTCGCAATGGCTGATCTTTCCGCCGCCAGGCTGGACGCTGGAGTGGTATCGCCAGTTGTTCACTGACCCGGGCTGGATCGATTCGCTGCTGACGAGCGCGAAGCTCGCCGTGATCGTCACGGTGCTGTCCGTGTTCATCGGCTTTCTCGCGTCGCTTGCACTGGTGCGCGGCAAATTCCGGGGACGCAACGTGGCGAAGGCGTTTTTCCTCACGCCGATGGTGCTGCCTGTCGTGGTGCTGGCCGTCGCGCTGTATGCGTTCTTTCTGCGCATCGGCCTGAACGGCACGATGACGGGCTTCGTGATCGGGCATCTGATCATCGCGCTGCCGTTCTCGATCATTTCCATCAGCAACTCGCTGTCGAGCTTCGACACCGCCCTCGAAGACGCCGCGTTGATCTGCGGGGCATCGCCGCTCGAAGTGAAGCTGCGCGTGACCTTGCCCGCGATCCGGCTCGGTCTGTTCGCCGCAGCGATCTTCGCGTTCCTCGCGTCATGGGACGAGGTGGTCGTTTCGATCTTCATGTCGAGCCCGACCTTGCAGACGCTGCCCGTACGCATCTGGGCGACGCTGCGGCAGGACCTGACACCCGTCGTTGCGGCAGCGTCTTCGCTGCTCGTGGGACTGACAACCGTTTTGATGCTGGCGGGCGCCGTGCTGCGCCGCGCGCGCTAATCGATGTAACAGCGAGGTACATGACATGACCGCATTCCTGCAAATCCAGCGCCTGCGCAAGACCTACGACGACGTCGTCGCTATCGACAACGTTTCGCTCGATGTGCGCAAGGGCGAGTTCATGACCTTCCTCGGGCCGTCGGGTTCGGGCAAGAGCACGACGCTCTATATCGTCGCAGGCTTCCAGGAGCCGACCGAAGGCCGCGTGCTGCTCGACGGCAAACCGCTGCTGTCGGTGGCGCCGAACAAGCGCAACATCGGGATGGTGTTCCAGCGCTATACGCTGTTTCCGCATTTGACGGTCGGGCAAAACGTGGCGTTCCCGTTGCGGGTGCGCCGCCGTCCCGAGGCCGAAATCGCAAAGAAGGTCGAGCAGATGCTCGCGCTGGTTCATCTGTCGGAGTTCCGCGACCGTATGCCCGCGCAGCTGTCGGGCGGCCAGCAGCAGCGCGTGGCCATCGCACGTGCGCTGGCGTATGACCCGCCCGTGCTGCTGATGGACGAGCCGCTTTCCGCGCTCGACAAGAAGCTGCGCGAAGAGATTCAGCTCGAACTGCGCCGCATCCATCAGGAGACGGGCGTGACGATCCTCTATGTGACGCACGACCAGGAAGAGGCGCTGCGTCTGTCGGATCGCATCGCCGTGTTCAACAAGGGCTGCATCGAGCAATGCGGCACGGGCGAAGAACTCTATGCGAATCCGTCTTCGCGCTTCGTCGCCAACTTCATCGGCAACTCGAACTTCCTGCCCGTGCGCATCACCGCGCGTGACGCGGCTGAGGCGAGCGCCGTCTTTCCGAGCGGGCATCAGGTCGTGGCCGCAGGCGATGCTGCGCTGCCCGTTGGCGGTGACGGCACGCTGATGGTGCGCCCCGAGCAGATCCGCATTCGCGCGACGGAAGCGGAGAAAAACGCGGCAGGCTTGCCCGTGAAAGTGCGAGACATCACGTATCTCGGCGACGCGATGCACTACTCGGTGATGACACCGTGGGAACAGGAGATGTCGGTGCGGATGCCCGCCGGCGATCATCGGGACAGCGGAATCGTCATCGGCACGCAGGCCTGGGTTCACTGGGACTCGCGCGATGTGCGGCTGTTCTCGCAGGCCTGACGGGATACAGCAATGGACGAGCCGACATCGTCATTGAAAGTCGAGCGTCGAACGACGACGCTCCGAGAGCTTGCGCTCGAGAAAATGCGCAGCGCGATTCTCGACGCGCGGTTCCAGCCGGGCGACCGGCTGGTCGAACGCACGCTGTGCGCGGAACTGGGCGTGAGCCGCACCGTCGTGCGCGAGGTGCTGCGCCATCTGGAGACGGAAGGGCTCGTCGATACCCTGCCGAATCAGGGGCCCATCGTCGCCGTGCTCGATATCGACACGGCAATCGAAATCTACGAGATCCGTGGGCTGCTGGAGGGCGAGGCGGCGTCCGCCTGTGCCCGGCACGCCGACGCGCAGACCATCGACGAACTGGAAGCGTGCATCGATCGCATCGAGCGAGCGTTTCATGATCAGGACTATCGCGAAGTCCGGGCGCTCACGACAGCTTTTTACGAGCGCATGTTCACGGCGGGACACAAACAGGTCGCATGGGAAATCGTGCAGTCGCTGATGGCGCGAATCAACCGTCTGCGAGCGTTGACCATCTCGTCCAATGATCGGGGCAGCCAGGCGGTGATGGAAATGCGTGAGGTGCTGGCCGCAATCAGGACGAAGGACGAGGCCGCCGCACGCGACGCTGCCATCAGCCACATCAACCGCGTGCTGGAAATCGCGAGGAACCTGTTGCTCGACGGACAGCAACACCTGACGCTGAAACGCGCGGGCTGATGTCGCCATCCCATCGCACCACACTTATTTAGCAACCCTTGTAGGAAAGACTATGGAATTGGGAACCCGGTTGAAGGACCCGCTGCTGCTTCGACAACAGGCTTACGTCAACGGCGAATGGCAGAACGCTCTGAGCGCAGAGTCGTTCGAGGTGAACGATCCCGCGACGGGCGCGATCGTCGGCAATGTTCCTTTGATGGGCGCGGCGGAAACGCGTCAGGCAATCGACGCGGCGAACGCGGCCTGGCCCGCGTGGCGCAAGAAGACCGCGAAAGAGCGCGGCGCGATTCTGCGCAAATGGCACGATCTGATGCTGGAAAACGCCGATGACCTCGCGCTGATCCTGTCGACCGAGCAAGGCAAGTCGCTCGCCGAGGCGCGCGGTGAAATCGGCTATGCGGCGTCGTTCTTCGAATGGTTCGCCGAAGAAGGCAAGCGCGTGTACGGCGATACGATTCCAACGCCCGCGAGCGACAAGCGCATTGTCGTGGTGAAAGAGCCGGTCGGCGTGTGTGCCGCGATTACGCCGTGGAATTTCCCGGCTGCGATGATCACGCGCAAGGTCGGCCCCGCGTTGGCGGCCGGTTGCACGATCGTCGTCAAGCCCGCCGAGGCGACGCCGTTCTCCGCGTTGGCGCTGGCGGTGCTGGCCGAACGCGCGGGCGTGCCGGCTGGCGTGTTCAGCGTCGTGACGGGCGATCCGAAGGCGATCGGCGGCGAACTGACGTCGAATCCCATCGTGCGCAAACTGTCGTTCACGGGGTCGACCCAGGTGGGTCGCGTGCTGATGAGCCAGTGTGCTGCGACAGTCAAAAAGGTATCGCTGGAACTCGGCGGCAATGCGCCGTTCATCGTGTTCGACGATGCGGACATCGACGCGGCCGTGCAAGGCGCCATCGCATCGAAGTATCGCAATAGCGGGCAAACGTGTGTCTGCACGAACCGCTTCTATGTGCACGACGCCGTGTATGACCAGTTCGCGGAAAAGCTCGCTGCCGCTGTCGGCCGTCTGAAGGTCGGACGTGGCACCGAGCCCGATGTCGCGCAAGGCCCGCTCATCAACGAAGCAGCCGTGCAGAAGGTCGAAGCGCATATCGCCGATGCGCTCGCGAAAGGCGCGTCCGTCGTCACCGGCGGCAAACGCCATGCGCTGGGCCACGGCTTTTTCGAACCCACGGTGCTGAGGGATGTGACGCCAGCAATGAAGGTGGCGAAAGACGAGACGTTCGGCCCGCTCGCGCCGCTCTTCAGATTCAGCTGCGACGACGAGGTGATCCGCTTCGCGAACGACACCGAGTTCGGTCTCGCCGCGTATTTCTATAGCCGCGACTTTGCGCGCGTCTGGAAGGTCGCGGAAGCATTGGAGTACGGGATGGTCGGCGTGAACACAGGGCTGATCTCCAATGAAGTCGCGCCGTTCGGTGGCGTGAAGCAGTCGGGCATGGGGCGTGAAGGTTCGCACTACGGCATCGACGACTACGTCGTCATCAAATATCTCTGCATGGCGGTTTGACCTGACATAACACCGTGCAAAAGAGGGCGCTTGAACATGAGTACGTGGTCTTCCACTAACGATGAAACAGGCGCGAACCGTTTGCACGGCGCAGCGTCGAATGAAATCGAAGCCGGCTCGGTCACCATACCGTTGCCGGTGACGATACGCGTTGTCGCGATCTGTCTCGCGATGATCCTCGCCGAAGGCTACGACGTCGCGATCTACGGCGCGGTGCTGCCGATGCTCGCGCACGGCGCGAACTGGTCACTCTCGCCCTTCCAGTTGGGCGCGATCGCGAGCTGCTCGCTGGCAGGCATGATGATCGGTGCGATGTTCGCCGGGACCGTGAGCGACCTGATCGGACGCCGCCGCGTACTCCTGGGCAGCGTGGCGTTGTTCTCGGCGATGATGGGTGCGGCGGCACTCGCGCCTACGCCCACGGCTTTCGTCATCGCGCGCGTGATTGGCGGCCTGGGTCTAGGCGGGGTCGTTCCGACTGCCGCAGCGCTCACGGTCGAATATTCTCCGCCGCATCGCCGCTCGTTCAACTATGCGTTGATCTACACGGGCTATTCCCTGGGCGGCATTCTCGTCGCGCTGCTGGCGATCGCATGGCTGCCGTCGCACGGCTGGCGATGGCTGTTCGGCCTAGGCGCGCTGCCTTTGCTTCTCGTGTTCGCAGTGGCTCGGTCCGTGCCGGAGTCGCTCGATTTCCTGATCGCGAGGAAGCGCTTTGCCGAGGCACGGTCGCTGGCGAGTGCGCTGCGAATCCGTCACACGGTGCTCGATAGCCAGCGCGAGGAACAACAGCGTGTCACTCATGAAGAAGCCCACGCGCCCGTCCGTTCACTGTTCGATCGTCACTTCATCTTTGCCACGCTGGCATTCTGGCTGGCGATGTTCATGGGCCTGCTTCTGCTGTACGGCCTGAGCACGTGGCTGCCCCAATTGATGCGCAGAGCGGGCTATCCGCTCGGATCGAGTCTCGCGCTGCTCATGACGCTCAATCTCGCC
Organism: Paraburkholderia azotifigens; assembly: GCF_007995085.1. GTDB lineage: Bacteria > Pseudomonadota > Gammaproteobacteria > Burkholderiales > Burkholderiaceae > Paraburkholderia > Paraburkholderia azotifigens. Next base: position 2,909,166 of record NZ_VOQS01000003.1, on the reverse strand, counting down.
GCCGCCGTGGGTTCGCTGTTCGGCGGCGCGTTGGCCGATCATGTCGGTTCGAAGCGCGTGGTCAGCGCGCTTTATCTGCTCGCCGCGGCCAGCCTGTGCGCGTTGCCCCTCACGCATGACGTCGTGCTGACCTATGTGCTGGTCGGGCTCGCGGGAGTGGGCGCGATCGGCAACACGATGCTGCTCGGCGCCTATATCACGCGGTACTACCCGGCCCGCAACCGGACGACGGGAATCGGCTGGGCGCTCGGTATAGGGCGCTTCGGCGCGATCGCGGGGCCGTTGATCGGCGGCGCTTTGGCGCAAGGGGGCGTGGCGCTTGCATGGAACTTCTACGTCTTTGCCGCCGTGGGGCTGCTGGCCGCCATTGCCGTGCTATTGGTGCCGCGCCAGCGCGCGGCCTCTTCCCGCGACTGATTCACACAACCATAACTTGCATGTTTCACCATGAAAACCATAAAAGACCTGCCTATCGGGAGCAAGATTTCAGTCGCGTTTTCAAGCGCGATTTTTGCTTTTATCGTCAGCACATGCATCTGTCTCTACAGCGTCCGGGCGATCGACCAGAAGCAGAAAGAGATCGAGGCATCGGAGCAGATGTTGCTGCTGTTGAAGGACGGCACGGGCGACTATCTGAACATCATCTGGGCGGTGCTGGCGAACAATCTGAACGGGAAAGCGTCGCACGGGAAGTGGATCATCGATCACCGTGCTGACTTCGATAGCAAGCTGATGAAGATCAGCCAGATGGATGCGACGCCCGAAGGCGCCTCATTAGCCCGGGAGGGCCAACAGGAATACGACGCGTGGCTGAAAACCGTCGTCGACCCGCTGGTGGACATGCGCAGGAAGGTGGACGCCTTCTCGGCGGGCGTGGCCGATCTCTCTGCGTTGACCGAGAGCTTCGGCTCATATCTGGGGACTGAAAAGCTGATTGCGGCGGTCGGCAAGCTGGAGAACTACGAACAGCAGCGCATGCTGGCGAATCGTGCACAGCTCGATACGTTGCGCACGTCGATCTACGTCAGTGTGCTCAGCGCGTCGCTGATTGCCGTGCTTGCGTCGATTCTCGCGGGGCGGTGGCTGTCGCGTTCCATTTCGCGGCCATTGAGAGAGGCCGTGCAGGTGGCAAGCAGCGTCGCCGACGGCGATCTGACGAATCGCATCGATGCGACATCGGCGGACGAAACGGGGCAACTGATGCTGGCGATGAAAACGATGAACGAAAGTCTCGCGAGCATCGTAGGTGGCGTTCGTTCGAGCGCCGATCGCATCGCTTCCGCGTCAAGCGAGATCGCCGCGGGCAATCTCGATCTGTCGTCGCGCACCGAAGAGCAGGCGAGTTCGCTGGAGGAGACGGCGGCAAGCATGACGCAACTGACGGAAACCGTGCGCCAGAATGCGGACAACGCACGTCAGGCGAGCACGCTGGCGACGCGTGCATCCGGCATCGCCGACACGGGCAACGAAGCGGTGCGTGGCATGGTCGAGGTGATAGGCCGCATCAGCGGCAGCTCGGACGAGATTTCCGAAATCACCGCTGTGATCGAAGGCATCGCTTTTCAGACGAACATCCTGGCCTTGAACGCGGCCGTCGAAGCCGCGCGGGCAGGCGATCAGGGGCGTGGGTTCGCCGTCGTGGCGAATGAGGTGCGCGCGCTTGCGCAACGCTCCGCAACCGCCGCGCGCGAGATCAAGCAACTGATCGGCACGTCGGTGGAGACGATCCAGAGCGGGGCCAGGCAGGCTCAGGACGCGGGCACTACGATGACTGAAGTGAAGTTCGCGATCAGACAGGTGGCCGACATCGTGAGCGAGATCGCGGCGGCATCGGACGAACAGAGCCGCGGCATCGAGCAGGTGAATCAGGCTGTGAATCTGATGGACAAGGTTACGCAGCAGAATGCGGCGCTTGTCGAGCAGGCTGCCGCGGCGGCGCAGTCGCTCGAAGACCACGCGAAGGATCTGAAGCACGCGGTCTCGGTGTTTGTCGTCGCGGAGCCAGTAGAGCAGCGCACATAATCCGCAGCCTCAAAGCAAAGCCGGCTCGTTGAAACAACGAGCCGGCTTGCGTTTACGACACGACAAACGCGCTTATTCGGAAGCCGTGGCGCCAGCCGGAGAGCGGCGAGGCGCGCGCGAGCTGTCGTTCGACGAGAGCAGATAGTACGCGAGCGCCGTTGCGACGAGACCGACCATCCACGACACGTCTGCACCGCCGAGGATCGAAGCGAGCGGGCCATGAAAGAAGCTCTCTTCCATGAACGGCACCTGAACCGCGATGCCGAAGACGTAAAGCGCGATCGCCTTGACGTTGAACGAACCGTACATGCCGCCGTTGCTGCTGACGATTTCCGCTACGTGATAGTGCCGCTTGCTGACGAGATAGAAGTCGACGAGGTTGATCGCGATCCAAGGCGCGAGCACGATGCGCATCGCGAAGATCGCATTGAGGAAGATGGCAATGAAGTTGCTCGACGCCCACAGCGCGGTCGCTGTGGAAGCCACCAGTACGACCGTCGACACCGCGACGCGAACATTGCGGCCAGGCACCCAGTGCGGACGGAACGTCTGTGCAGCCGTGATGAACGACAGCACTGCGCCGTACAGATTCATGCCGTTATGGCCAATGATGTTGACGAGAAACAGGAAGATCAGCACGTAGCCGAACATGCCCGTTTGCGTGCGGATCGCCTGCATCGCGTCGGTGGCGTGGCCTGTACTCACGGCCACGACGCCGAACACGAACGCGAAGATCGTTCCCAGCGACGTGCCGAAATACGTGAATGCAAACGTCCTGGCGAATCCGGTGGTGGTCGGCAGGTAGCGCGAATAGTCGGACGTGTACGGTGCGAAACTGATTTGCCACACCGCGCAGAGTCCGAACATCGCAAACCAGCCGGAAAGATCGAAGTGGCCTTGCTGGAGAACGCGAGCGTCGAGACCGGGCGCCATCAGGATCAGACCGATCAGGAGCGCGCTGCCCATGAACCACGCACCAATCTTGTTGAAACGATGGATGAAGTGATAGCCGATCACGCCGACCAGGGTCGCCAGAATCGCGCCCAGCACCGTCGCGATATGAATTGGAACGACAGGGATAGCGGCGTTGAGTGTCTTGCCCGCGAGAATGATGTTCGAAACGAAGAAGCCGAGGTAGATCAGTGTGGTGAAACCCACCACGAGCAGCGATCCGTAGCGGCCGAATTGCGCGCGGCTCTGGATCATCTGCGGCACGCCAACGAGCGGACCCTGCGCGGAAGTGAGGGCGTGGAAAATGGCGCCGAAGAATTGCCCCGCCACGATGGCGAGAATGGCGCTGATCAGATCCAGGTGAAAGACCAGCACGGAGGTGGCGCCGGAAATGACCGCGAGTGGCGCGACGTTCGTGCAGAACCACAGGGTGAAGAGATCGGCTGGCTTGCCGTGGCGGTTCTCTGGGGGAACATACTCGATCGAGTTGCTTTCGATAGTCAGAACGCTGTTGTCGTTCGACGGGTTTGTCATCATGTCTCCATCTTTATTGCCAGGCTGCGCCGCGTCGGCCGTGCTCTGAACGCTATGGGCGCGACGAAGCACAGCCTTTACGGCCGTGAGTCGATACTGCAGTGAACACGCGCGCGTCTAGCGCATGACGAACGGATCGCTGATCGGTTCGTCCGACGTGCGAAGCCACACGGACTTCGTTGTCGTGTATTCGAGCGCCGCGGCGAATCCGCCTTCGCGGCCATGCCCCGACAAGCCGAAGCCGCCGAACGGCACGAGCGGCGACACCGCCCGATACGTATTGATCCAGACGATGCCCGATTGAACGCGCTTCGACACGCGGTGGGCGCGCGTGAGATTGGTGGTGAAAATGCCGGCGGCGAGACCGTAAGCCGTGCTGTTCGCCTTGTCGATCGCTTCCTGCTCGGTCGTAAAGGTATCGACCGACAGCACTGGCCCGAAGAGTTCGGTTGTGATGCTGTCTGCGTTCGCGACACCTGTGCAGTCCAGAATCGTCGGCGCGTAGTAGTAGCCGGCGCGCTCGATCGCCTTCCCGCCAGCGAGCACTTTCGCGCCCTGACGCACGGAGCTTTCGACAACCGACTGAATGAGTCGACGTTGCCGCTCCGTGCACAGCGGACCGTATTCCGTTTCCATCTCGCCCGGTGCGCCGACGCGAATGCGCGAGACACGTTCCACCAGCAACGCAAGGAACTGGTCCTTCACGGACGCCTCGATCAGCAGCCGCGAACCCGCGACGCAACTCTGGCCGCTCGCGGCGAAGATGGCCGCGACCTGCGCGTTGACGGCACTCTGGATGTCGGTGTCGGCGAAAACGATGAAGGGCGATTTGCCGCCCAGTTCCAGCGACACCTTCGCGAGATTATTCGCGGTGTTCCTGACGATATGCCGCGCCGTGTCGGGGCCGCCCGTGAAGGCGACCTTGTCCACGTCGGGATGGCCGCTCAGCACCGCGCCGCATTCCGGGCCGAAGCCCGTGATCACGTTCACGACGCCCGCCGGGAAACCGGCTTCGTGCACGAGCCGGGCGAATTCGAGCAGCGGTCCGGGCGCTTCCTCCGACGCCTTGAGCACGACCGTGCAACCGGCGGCGAGCGCCGGGCCGAGCTTCACGGCGGAGAGAAACAACTGGCTATTCCATGGAACGATGGCGGCCACCACGCCGACGGGTTGCCGGTCGAGCCAGACCTGCATGTCGGGCTTGTCGACGGGGACGTGGCTGCCTTCGATCTTGTCGGCGATACCGGCGTAATAGCGGTAGTACTCGGCGACATACGCGATCTGGCTCGACGTCTCGCGGATGATCTTGCCCGTATCGCGCGTTTCGATTTCAGCGAGCCGCGGCGCGGCCTTCTCGAGAAGATCCGCGAGTTTGTACAACAGCTTCCCTCGCGCCGACGCGGTCAGCCCTGACCACGCGGCTTCGCCGAGCGCGCGGCTGGCTGCTGCCACGGCGCGGTTCACTTCGCCCGTGCGGGCTTCGGGCATCTGCGCCCAGACCTGGCCCGTGGACGGGTCCACGCTGCCGAAGGTGGCGGCGCCCGGCTCGAACTGGCCGTCGATATACAGCTGGAAATCGAAACTCATGGATTCAGAACCTCACTTAAAGGCAGGCATCACGTCGTTGATCATCCGTTCGAGCGACGCCTTCTTGCGCTCGAAGCTCATGCCGGTGTCGATCCAGAACGAGTATTCGTCGAACCCGAGTGCCTCGTAGGCTTTCAGGCGCGCGATCACTTCTTCCGGCGTGCCGATGACGTTGTTCTTGCGCATCGCTTCCGGCGTGTAGAACGGGTGAGCCTTGATCTCTTCCTGGCTCAGCGTCTTGATCAGGCCACGGCTCACGGGCCGCTCGTTCTTGAACCATGCGCCGAAGTAGTTGTAGAACACGTTCACTTCGTCGGCGGCGACTTGCGCGTCGTCTTCGCTGCTCGCGACATAGGTATGACGCAGCAGCATGATCTGCGGACGCGGCACGTCGCTGAACTTCTCGCACGCGGCGTTGAAGTGGCCGACCAGCTTCTCGACTTCCTCATCGCCGAGATGCAGCGGCGTGACCTGCACGTTGCAGCCGTTGGCGACAGCGAACTCGTGGCTGTTCGGATCGCGCGCAGCGACCCAGATGGGCGGATGCGGCTGTTGCAGCGGCATCGGCGACGAGGTCGTCGACGGGAATTTCCAGAACTCGCCTTCGTGCGCGTAATCGCCTTCCCACAGCTTCTTCACGGCGGGAATGAGTTCGCGCATTCTCTGACCCGCGCCCCACGCGTCGAGGCCCGGCATCAGGCGCTCGTACTCGAACGAATAGGCACCGCGCGCGATGCCCAGTTCGAGCCGGCCATTCGTGATGATGTCGGTCATCGCGGCTTCGCCCGCGAGTTTGATCGGGTGCCAGAACGGTGCGATCACCGTGCCCGTGCCGAGCCGGGCGTGCTTCGTCTTGTTGGCCAGATCCACGAGATTGAGGAACGGATTCGGCGCGATCGTGAAGTCCATCGCGTGATGCTCGCCCGTCCAGACGGCGTGCATGCCGCCACGGTCCGCGATCTGGCACAGCTCGACCATCTCTTCGTAAAGCTGCTTCTGGCTCGTCTTGTCGGAGACGCGCTCCATGTGAGCGAAAAGGGAAAAGCGCATTGGATACCTTTCAGGAGAGAAGCGGGCGGACCGTGCCGCTGCTGTGGTCGCCGTAGTACATGCCGTAGCTCTTCAACTGGCTTTCCTTGCGGTAGCGCTCGAGCATGCTGGCGAGCGCACTGTCCTGGAACTGGGCCGGCTCGATGTCGTCGAGGTTCACGAATTCGCCCAAGATGGCGGCCTCGTCGGGCGCGCTGCAGAGAAACGAAATGTACTGATAGGACGTTTCGGTGTTGTTGTAGATCGAGTAGATGAAACTTGCCGATGCATCTGGCTGGTACTTCGCGAAGAGATCGGCGAGCGCCTTGTCGGCGCCTTCCGTGCCGATCTGCTTCGACGGCAGGCTCCACTTGTTGTCCGCGGTGCGCGTCAGCAGCACCTTGTCGTCGCGCGCGATGATCGCACTGACGATGACCTTCGGACCCGCGATGACCTCGGCGGAGACCTTGGCGGGCGTGAAATAGCCACCGCGGTAGTATCCGAGGCCGGCGTAACCCGCCGAGTGGAATGCTTCGACCTTGCCGATGATGAGCGCGTGATCTCCCGCGTCGATTACGGCGTGCGTCGTGCAGTCAAACCAGGCACTGACGTCGCCGAGGAGCGGGTTCCTGTTCGCGCTTATTTGCCAGTCCACGTTGGCGAAGCGATCCTCGCTGGGCCGCGCGAACGTATTGGACAGATCCTTCTGGCCTTCCGCGAGGATGTTGATGGCGAAGTGCCCCGTCGTGGAGAACGTCTGATAGTTGCCCGACGTCTTCGCGATGCTGACCAGCAGCAAGGCAGGGTCCAGCGACACGGACGAGAACGAGTTCGCCGTAAAGCCAAGCGGCTGGCCATCGTCGCGTGTCGTGGTGACGATCGTGACGCCCGTCATGAAGGCGCCGAATGCGTCGCGCAGTTCGCGCGTGTTGATCTGGGCGGGTTGCTGGCTCATGTCACGCCTCCGACTTGATTGTTTCGGCCACCCGTTCGGTCTGCAACCAGGCGCGCAGCGCACGATTGACTTCCGCAGGAGCGGTCAGGTTCACCATGTGCCGCTCGTTTTCGATCACGACGGCAAATCCGTTCTGGGCTGCGGCCGCCATCTGCCTTGCCATCTCCGGTGTGGAGTTCGGATCGTCCGAACCCGTCAGCACGAGAGCAGGGCAGGCAATGTTGTGCCAGCCGTCGGCATACACTTCGTCTCCCTTCGCGAAGGCCGTGTACGCGGTCGCGTAACCCGCGATATCGACGGATTTCAGCCAGGACTCGACCTTCTGCGCGGCGACTTGTTGTGCTTCCTCCGCGTTGAACCAGCGCTTGAGTGGCGTTTCGATGTCGATGGCGCCCGAGCGCAGTTCGGCCGCCCGTTGCAGCACAGCGTCGCGCGCGTCTGCTGTGCGGCGATAGACGCCATTCAGAACCGCCACGCGCTTGGTCAGTTCGGGGCGCGTGACGGCCACGCCTGCGGCGATCAGCGAGCCCATCGAATGGCCCGCGAGATTGACGGGGCCGACGCCCAGCGCTTCGATGAACTCGATGGCCCATGCCACGAACTGCTGCAAGCCTGCGTCTTCGTTCAACGCGGTGCTGTCGCCGTGACCGGGCATATCGACCGAAATCACCCGGAAGCCCGACGACAGTTCGTCGATCTGCGGATACCAGGCTTGTGCCTGCATGCCCACGCCGTGAATCAGGACCAGCGGCTCGCCGGCCCCCTGTTCGAGATAGTGCGCGACGCGATTATTTGACAGCTGCAGGGTTGTTGACGTCATTTCCGAGCTCTGCAAGGTCTTTATAACGATCGCCGATGCGGTGGTGCGGACGGCCGCCCGTCGCGCCGCCGATTGCGATCACGATCTCGTCTGCGGCCGGCGCATCGGGAATGGCGAACTGCAGCGTCAGGTAGTGCGAGCGGCGGCCCTCATCGTTCTTGTCCATCATCGGGATCAGCAGCGGCGCATTGGCCGGGCCACGTGTGTTGTTGAAGGCCAGATACGACTTGGCACCGACAGCCTTGCGATACGTGTTGCCGAAGTGCAGCGTGTGGATCAGCGCTGAAGCGTGTTCCAGTTCGCCGTCGAGACCGACGATTGCGCTCTTGCCGAACGCCTCGACGGCTTCGCCCGAACCTGCCTCATCGATGATGAGCTTCGTCAGGTGCTCGCTGAGTTGCGGCGCGATCGCGCGAATTTCCGGTGACAGATCTTCGACAAAGCCGCGGCCTGCCCAGGGGTTCTTGATGACAGCCACTGCGCCGATCAACTTCAACGGCTTTGCCGCCTCTTTCCCGCCGTCGACGAATACGTTCTCGACATGGAGGATGGATTTGCGAATCAGGCTCATTGCAACTTCCCACGTTCAGTTAATGATGGGAGAATTGTGGTATGCCATAGTACGGCGTACCATGAGTGTTAACCCTGGAAGGGGATTGATGCCTTGAAAATAAAAGAGGCCGGCGGGACGTCGTGTGCGCCGAAGGCGTCGTTCGAGACATCCGGCGCGGCGGTGTGGGAGTCAGGGTGTCGCCGATGGGCGCGCTCATGCAGGCTTCGGGACAGTGGATTAACGAGAGTGAAAAGGAGCAAAGATGACTGCGTATTGGATCGCCCATGTCACCGTGCTTGATCCGGTGAAGTACAAGGATTACACCGACATCGCGCCGCTGGCGTTCAAGAAGTTCGGCGCCGTTTTCCTGGCGCGCGGAGGAGAGTCAAGATCGCTCGAAGGAACGTCGTTCGAGCGTCATGTCGTGATTCAGTTCAAGGATCTGCAAACCGCACTGGATTGTTACCATTCACAGGAATATCAGGCGGCAAAACTGAAGCGGGACGGCCACTGCATCGCGCAAGTGGCGATCGTCGAAGGGCTCGCCGCGTAGTTCCGCTTCTGCTGCCCCTGAAAAGATGACGGAGTGGTAAGCCTCGGCGGGCATCGAAGAGGCTATTCTTCCGCGCGGCTACACGTCTTGGTGAAGTTGCTATGCGCACCGCAAGCGTGGGTTGAAAGGGGCGAGGGGACCGCGTCAGCGCTGCCGGCGGCGGCTCACATGTTTGAATAGTTCGGACCGCCGCCACCTTCGGGCGTGACCCACACGATGTTCTGCGTCGGGTCCTTGATGTCGCACGTCTTGCAGTGAACGCAGTTCTGCGCGTTGATCTGCAGGCGGGCTTCGTTATCGGCCGTTTTCACGAATTCATAGACACCTGCCGGACAGAAACGCGCCTCCGGCCCCCCGTAGGTCTGCAGGTTGACTTTCACGGGCACGCTCGCGTCCTTGAGCGTCAAATGCGCGGGCTGGTTCTCTTCGTGATTCGTGTTCGAGATGAACACCGACGATAGACGATCGAACGTCAGCTTGCCGTCTGGCTTCGGATACTCGATCGGCTTGCACTGCGACGCCGGCTTCAGCATCTCGTGATCCCAATGCTGGTGATGCAGCGTCCACGGCACATTGCCGCCCATCAGCTTCTGTTCGATGCCGACCATCAGCGTGCCGAGATACAGGCCCTTGCTCATCCACTGCTTGAAGTTGCGCGCGCGATACAGCTCGGTGTGCAGCCACGACGTCTTGAACGACTCGGGATACGCCACGAGTTCGTCGTTGTGACGACCTGCTCGAACGGCGTCGAATGCGGCATCGGCGGCGAGCATACCCGTCTTGATCGCCGCATGCGAGCCCTTGATCCGCGACGCATTCAGGAAGCCCGCATCGTCGCCGACCAGTGCGCCGCCCGGGAATGCGAGCTTCGGCAGCGACAGCAGTCCGCCTGCCGTGATCGCCCGCGCGCCATACGACACACGTTTACCGCCTTCAAGAAACTTGCGGATTTCCGGGTGCGTCTTGTAGCGCTGGAATTCTTCGAACGGCGACAGGTACGGATTCGAATAGCCGAGGCCGACCACGAAGCCCACCATCACCTGGTTGTTGTCGATGTGATACAGAAACGAGCCGCCGTAAGTCTGCGTATCGAGCGGCCAGCCTGCGGTGTGAATCACGAGACCTGGTTTGTGCTTCGCCGGATCGATTTCCCACAGCTCCTTGATGCCGATGCCGTACACCTGCGGATCGGCGCCGTCGCGCAGCCTGAACTTGTCCGAAAGCTGGCGGCCCAGATGCCCGCGCGCGCCTTCGCAAAACAGCGTGTATTTGGCGTGCAGTTCCATGCCGAGCTGGAAATTCTCCGTCGGCTCGCCGTCCTTGCCGATGCCGAGGTTGCCCGTCGCGACGCCCTTGACCGAGCCGTCATCGTTGTAGAGCACTTCCGCGGCAGGAAAACCGGGGAAAATCTCGACGCCCAGCGCTTCGGCCTGCTGACCCAGCCATCGCGTGACGTTGGCAAGGCTGATCACGTAGTTACCGTGATTCTTGAAGTTGTCGGGGAGCGCCCAGTTCGGCACGGACCTCGCGCCCGTTTCATTCAGAAACAGGAAGCGGTCTTCCGTCACTTCGACATCCAGCGGCGCGCCTTTTTCCTTCCAGTCCGGGATCAGTTCGTTGATGGCGCGCGGGTCCATCACTGCGCCCGAGAGGATATGCGCCCCGATTTCCGAGCCTTTTTCGAGCACGCAGACGCCGATTTCGACGCCTTTTTCGGCGGCGCGCTGCTTCAGGCGAATGGCCGCCGACAGGCCCGCCGGGCCGCCGCCGACGATCACCACGTCATATTCCATCGACTCGCGCGGGCCGAACTGTTCGAGCAATATTGCTTCCGTCATCAGTTACTATTCCACAGGATCAATGGCAATCGAAACCAGCCGGGCGTGTGGCCCAACGGCATGCAGGTCAACCTCTTCGCGTCTGCCGTCGAACCAGATTCCCGTCAACGGAAGCAGTGACACGTTGTTGAGCAGCGAACTGCCGACCCGCCATTCCCCAGCGACGCACAACACGAGATGCGTCGACGCCGGCGTGACGCGAAGCGAGTGTGTCGAGACACTTACACCTGCCTGCCAGGCGCCGCGGCGTGTCATCACGTTCAAAACGTTGACCGGCTGTGCAGAGACGCTTGCCCAAATCTGCAGATCGCCGGAAAACCGCACTGGCTGACCAGGACGGGCGATTGACGCGCCGTCCGGAGAGTGCAGATCGACCGCGCCTTCGTCGAGCGGCAGCAACGTCCGGTCCAGGCCAGGAAAGAGCGAAAATTTTGCTGAGCCGTTTAGCGTCGCGACACTCACACGCCAGTCCACCGTGTGATCGTCGGCGCATCGCTTTGCGATGGTGCGCGTCATGCCGCCGCCATTCGCCCACATTTCCGGCGCGAGCTTCGCGCAGTCGAAGAAATGAATCGATCGATGCGACTGCGTCGTCACGCCGGTCATCATGCGTCTTTGCACACCCGGACGGCCGCACACTGCCGAGTCCATCATGATGGGCTCCTGGCATCGACGTGGGCTTCGAGTTCGTGAAGTGTCTCGAACAGGTCACCCACGAGCCCGACATCCGCTACCGAAAAAATCGGCGCGTCCGGGTCCTTGTTGACGGCGACGATAATTTTCGAGTCCTTCATCCCGGCCAGATGCTGTATCGCGCCGGAAATGCCGAAGGCCAGATACACGTCCGGTGCGACTGTCTTGCCCGTCTGTCCGACCTGCGCGGCATTCGGTGCATAGCCCGCATCCACGGCGGCGCGGGAAGCGCCCAGCGCGGCACCGATGCCATCGGCGAATGCGCCGAGTCGCGCCATGCTCTCATTCGAACCCAGGCCACGCCCACCGGAGACGACAAGGCGTGCGGTGGACAGATCGTGTCCCGCCTGCTGTACCGAGTGACGCTCGACGAGCGTTGTTTTGCCGAAAGCGCGCGGCGCGTCCAGCGCCACGATGGGCACCTGGCCTCCTTCACGCATGACGGGTGCAAACGAGGACGCGCGGAACGTGACGAAAGTCAGCGTGCTGTCGCTCACGACGCTCGCCACTACGCTCCCCGCATAGAGCCTGCGCATGAAGCGGCCGTTGCCGTGCACGCCCGTCACATCGGGGAAAAACGCGCAGCCCGTCAGCGCAGCCGCGCGCGGAAACGCACCTCGTGCCAGCGCACGATGCGCCGCAGCGATCAGCGCATAGTCGCCAGAGACGGCACGGAGCAGGCAAGCCAGCGTTTCGGCCGTCGGGGCGACGTCGTAGGCGGCCAGCAAGACCCGCTCGATGCCTGCGACTTGCGCGGCGGCCTGTGCGGCCGTCGCGTCGAGCGCGAGCAGATCGACGGGCGTGCCATATCGGGTCGCCGCGCCGATCGCCCGCAAGGTTGCGTCGCTGACCATGCCGTTGTCGATTTCAACCAGAACGAGTGTTTTCATACGACGGCTCCTGCCTGTTCGAACACACGATGGGACGCAAGCGCCTCAATCAGCGTGGCCGTGTCCTTGACCTTGATACCTGCCTCACGTGCAGGGGGATCGTTCAATTCGACGATTTGCGCGCGCGGCGCAAGGTCGATGTTGAAGGTCGCCGCGTCGATTGTCGCGAGTGGCTTCTGTTTGGCCTTGACGATGCTAGGCAAGGTCACGCGTCGCGGCTCCGCGAGACGGAGGTCTGCGCTGACGACAGCCGCACCCTCGAGGCGCCACGTTACCGTTCCTGTATCGTCGCCGCATGCCACACGCCAGCCCGTGCCATCGGCTTCGATGGCGCATGCATCGAGCGCCTGCGGCAAGTCGAGCAGACCCGCGAGCATTGCGGCCACCCCGCCCGTATCGCCGTCGATGGCCTGCTTGCCACACAGCACGAGACCGTAAGGATCTTGCGTCGACAGGTACGACTGCAAGAGGCGCGCGACCGCGAGTGAATCGAGTGTCGATGTCGCTGCGCCGGTGTCGAGCAGCACGGCGTCGTCGGCGCCCATGGCAAGGGCAGTGCGTAGCACGTCCTGGCTCGTCGCCTGTCCGCACGTAATGACGGTGACGTGCGAAGCATGGCCAGCTTCTTTCAGTTGCAGCGCCTTTTCGACCGCGCATTCATCGAACGGATTGAGCGACATCTTCAGACCGGCGGTCTCGATCGTGCCGCTGGCGCTGACACGCACGCGGACATTGGGATCGACGACGCGTTTGACGGGAACGAGGATCTTGATGGACATGACAATCTCCATGAATCAGGACACGGCGCCCGAACCGTACTTGCCGACGAGCAACGCGCCCGTCGAGAAGCGGTCGAGCGCGTAAGGCGCGAGCGATACATCCGTCGGCTGGCCGAGCGCATGCTGGGCAAGCAGCTTGCCGATACCGGGCGACAGCTTGAAACCGTGCCCTGAGAAGCCAAAGCCGACCACCAACCCTTCGACATCGCCGACGTTCCCGAGCACGGGATTCCAGTCCGGCGTAACGTCATACACACCTGTCCACGACGATGCGAGTCCCGCCGTTTCATAAGCAGGAAAACGCTCGGCGACCTGCGCACCGACTTCCGCGACGTAATCGAGCGAGATGTCGCCCTGTTCCGTCTCCGGCGCATTCAGCGTCTCGCCGACCACGCCTTCGGAGACGAGCATCTGACTGCCGCCGTAGCTGCGGAAATACAGCATGCCGGGCGAGCCGAGATCCTTGAACGCGGGCATCTTGAACGTGTACGCGCCCTGATCGCATTCGAGCGCGAGAACGGTGTGACGCTCCGGTTTGACGGGCAGCGACACGCCAATCCAGCCGGCCAGTTCGGGCGTCCAGATGTTCTGCGTGCTGATCAGCGTGCCGCAACTGAAGTTTCCCGCCGTCGTTTCAACCCCGACCACGCGTCGGCCTTCGCGAATGACGCCCGTCACTGTCGCGCCCTCGATGATCTTCACGCCACGGCGGCGCGCCGATTTCGCAAAACTGGTGGCGACCAGATACGCATCGGCGAAACCGGCTTCGGGCTCGTAGCCGATCAGGGCGGCGGCGTCGAAGCTGGCGATGGGCAGACGTTCGCGCGCTTCATCGCGGCCAAGCAACTGCACTTCGATACCCATGTCGCGCTGTGCATCGAGCGATGCGCGCAGCGGATCGAGCTTGTCGCCTTCGGGCGCGCAGATCATGTAGCCGCATTTCACAAGTCCGCACGATGCTTCTTCATCGCCGACGTACTCCGCGAAGTTGTTGAACGCCCACCATGACGAGCGCGCCAGTTCGACGTTCTGGCGCACCGAATAGTGCGTTCGTAGCAAGCCCGACGATTGCGACGTCGTACCCGCGCCAATCGTACCGCGCTCGAGAACAAGGACGCTTTTCGCGCCAAGGGCGGCGAGATGGTGTGCGACCGACGTGCCGATCACTCCGGCGCCTATTACGACAAAGTCATAGTGGCTCATGTGGACCCTCTGGAAAGACGATGGAGCCGATTCTAGAAAGATCAATCGCGTCAAAATTTTGTATTAGGCAAACTTATAACGTATTCCTCAATTCGCTCATCGTGACGGTCGGCGGATTTTGATTGGCCATGATGCCGCGTCGTTGGGTGCCGACATGGCCGCGGACGCGAAGGAGTCGCAATGAGACGTACCCAAATCCCACTGGATCTGCGCGCACTACAGGCTTTCGTCTCTGTGTGTGAAACAGGATCGATGACCGCCGCGGCTAAGCAACTCGGCGTAAGCCAGAGTGCGATCAGCCAGGCCGTCTCGACGCTCGAACGCGATCAGGGCATGACGCTATTCGACCGTGACAGCCGTCCGCCGCGTGCGAACGTGGCGGGACGTATGTTGCTCGAACTGGCAGGACCGCTGCTCGAACACGCCCAGATGGTTAGCGCACAGATGGGTGACACATCCAGCGCTGGCCGGTTGCCGGTACGGCTAGGGTGTGTGGACTCCTTTGCGGCGACGGTCGGGCCCGAGCTGATACGGGCCGTGTCAAGTTCGAAGCGGCAGATCTCACTATGGTCAGGATTGACCCCCGGCCTTTCGAAGCAGTTACACGACCGCGAGCTGGACGTTGCTGTATGTACCCAGACGACGCTGACTGACCCGCGGATCGTAGAAGTGCCGATGTTCTCGGAGGCGTTCGTGGCCGTGGTGGCGCGCAGCCATCTGTCGGGGCGGGCGTCCGTGGACTGGCGAACCCTGGTCAAGGAACTGCCGCTCATACGCTATACCGCGCGCTCGGTCATCGGACAGCAGGTCGAACGCTTTGCACGACATCTGGGAATCAACAGCCCGCGCCGCTTTGAATTCGATGCTACCGATCCCTTGCTGAGTCTCGTGGCCGCGCGTCTCGGCTTCGCGATTTCCACGCCGCTTTGTCTATGGCAGGCCCGCCACTATCTTGATGAGATCGCCGTATTGCCGCTGCCGTCGGGAAGGCTGAGCCGGCGCGATTTCTTCCTGCTGCACCGGGAGGGCGAATGGGAAGACTTCGCCAAAGAGATCGTGGCGTTGACCCGTACGGTCATTGACCGTTCTATCGAACCCGCCTTGGCGCGAGCGGTGCCGCAGTGGCCCGATGACGCTATAGGCTAACCGTAGTCATAGTTCAGGGGAGAATTGATGGACGAACTCTTCACATTTCAGCGCGGTGATGCACCGCTGCTGGTTTCAATTCCTCATCTGGGTCATGCGATCCCATCCGATCTGCGGCATCTGTACACCGATGAAGCGCTCACGTTCGTCGACACAGACTGGCATCTCGATCGTCTGTACGACTTCGTGTCGTCGCAGCTCGGCGCGACGCTGCTCGGCGCGAAAGTGTCGCGCTATGTGATCGACCTGAACCGTCCACCGAACGATGAGAGCCTCTATCCGGGACAAACGACGACGGGGCTGTGTCCGACTGAAACGTTTCGGGGTGACCTCGTCTATCGCGCGGGCTGCGAGCCGGACGCCAGCGAGAAACAGCGCCGCGTCGCGCGGTACTGGCAACCGTATCACGACGCACTGCGTGCCGAACTTGCGCGCCTGCGCGAGCGTCACGCGCATGTGCTGCTGTGGGAAGCACACTCGATTGCCAGCGTATTGCCGCGTCTTTTCGACGGCAAGCTGCCGGACCTCAATCTCGGCACGCAGGATGGCCGCACTGCCGCGCCCGCGTTGCAGGCAGCCGTCGAGTCCGCCGCATCGAGCGGCCCTTACACGTGGATCGCAAACGGACGCTTCAAGGGGGGCTATATCACCCGTCATTTCGGTTCACCGGGTGAGGGCGTTCATGCGATCCAACTGGAGATGTGTCAGTCGACCTATATGAACGAGCGCTTTCCGTTCGCCTATGAACTGGAGCGCGCCGCGAGCGTGCAGCCGGTGCTGCGCCGCATGTTCGACAACGCGCTCGCCGCTCTGATCACGTTATAAGAAACGCTGATACACCGTCGTAACCCGCTTTTCCGTTTCAGTGCAGGCGCGCACCGTATCCTGATCCGGCCGCACCGCAGTCAGGCAGTAACCGTTGAGGCTGGAAATGTGCTGAAACGCCGAAGAGCGCCGCCAGTGTTTATTAGCAGGAATTTTTGATTCTCATAGTTAAACGTGGCACAGACGTTGCATAGAGAAAGACGCAAGTGCGGTTCACTCGGTGGCGGGCTGCGAATAGACGAAGATCGACAGGAACTGGATCGGCGTCTTGATCAACCGCTCGGGGCCATGCGGGATGTCGGCCCGAAAGGTGAGCGTGTCGCCGGGATGCAGGATGTAGGTTTGCTGGCCGTGACGGTACTCGATCACGCCCTTGAGCATGTGGATGAACTCGGTGCCCGGGTGTTCGAAGACGGGGAAACGCTCTGCCTCATCTTCCATCGTGATCAGGAACGGCTCGAAGAGTTTGCGCGGTCCCTGGTCGTAGGCAAGCAGGTGATAGGTGTGCCCACGTTTGGTGCCTTTGCGGACGACCTCCATGCCGGCGCCTTTCTTGACGAGTTGGGCACCGCCTTGGGGAACGTCGAAGTTACGAAAGAGCGTGGACATCGACACACCGAGCGCCTGCGCGATGCGGTGGAGCACGTCGAGTCCGGCTGCGGTCTGCGCGTTCTCGATCTTCGAGAGCATCCCGCGGCTGATGCCGGCCTGCTCCGAGACCTGCGCAATGGTCAGTCCGTGTGACTGACGCAGCTCGCGGATCGTTGTGCCGAGATAGCGTTCGAGCGGTGATTTGCTGTCGTCCCCGTTTTGCATGGTTGGCCTCGAATAAAAGGCAAGGTTAGCAGATCGCAAGATTTCGCCATGAACAGAAGGACGGCGAAGTCGCGCTTATGAAGTTTCCTGTGGGGAATTATTGTTACATAACAATAAATTTACTCGCACACTGCGGACATACCTGAAGTACGCCATTGGCGTCCAGGGATGCTCGCGCAGCAGGGTCATGCGTCGCACGCGTGGCATTTTGAAACCATCGAAGCATGTTGTTGCAAGGAGTGGCGATGAACCTGAACGACGCGAGCAAACTGCCCGTCAATGAGCTAGGAAGCGTGCCCCGCTTCGAGACGGCAGAGGACGCGCAGGCCTGGCTTTCTCAGCAGGGCGTGAAATACGTGCTGGCGCAATTCGTGGATATTCATGGCGTGGCGAAAGCGAAGTCGGTGCCCGTCGCGCATCTGAAGAGCATCTTGAAGGCGGGGGCGGGTTTTGCCGGGTTCGCGATCTGGGGCGTGGGGATTGAGCCGAATGGGCCTGACTTCATGGCGGTCGGCGACCTGTCGACCCTTACGACGATGCCGTGGCAGACGGGCCTCGCGCGCATTGTCTGCGACGGCCACGTGGACGGCAAGCCGTGGACCTATGATTCGCGCGTGACGCTGAAAAAACAGGTCGCGCGGATGACGGCGCACGGCTGGACGCTCTACACGGGCCTCGAACCTGAATTCTCGCTGTTGCGCCGCTCGGCATCGGGCGTGCTGGAACCCTGTGACCCGAGCGATACACTCGCCAAGCCCTGCTACGACTACAAGGGCCTGTCGCGCACGCGCGTTTTCCTGGAAAAGCTCACCGAATCGATGCGCGATGTCGGCATCGACGTGTATCAGATCGATCACGAGGACGCGAACGGCCAGTTCGAAATCAACTACACGTACACCGATTGCCTGACTTCATGCGATCACTACGTCTTCTTCAAGATGGCCGCCTCCGAAATCGCCAACGAACTCGGCATGATCTGTTCGTTCATGGCAAAGCCGTTTGCAAACCGGCCAGGCAACGGCATGCACATGCACATGTCGATCGGCGACGGTGAGCGAAACCTGTTCGCGGACAAAAACGATCCGCTCGGCATGGGGCTGTCAAAGCTTGGCTATCAGTTCACGGCGGGCCTGCTTGCCCACGCGCCCGCGCTGACGGCGTTGTGCAACCCGACCGTCAATTCGTACAAGCGCCTCGTAGTAGGACGCTCGCTGACGGGCGCGACGTGGGCGCCCGCATATGTGAGCTACGGCGATAACAACCGCTCGACGATGGTGCGCATGCCCGGCGAGCGCATCGAACTGCGCCTGCCCGATGGCTCGTGCAATCCGTACCTCGCGACTGCCGCGGTGATCGCGGCCGGGCTGGATGGCGTCGAGCGCGAACTGTCGCCGGGCCAGCCTGCCAACGACAACCTCTACACGTGGTCGCCGCAGCAATTACAGGAGCGCCAGATCGGCGTGTTGCCGCAGAACCTCGAACAGGCACTCGACGCGCTCGAATCGGATCGGTTGATCTGCGATGCGCTCGGCCCCGTCGCCGACGAGTTCCTCAAATTGAAGCGCATGGAGTGGCTCGAATACATGCGTCATGTCTCGGACTGGGAACTGAAAAGCTACCTCGAATTTTTCTAAGGATTTCAAGGAGGAAGAGTATGTGTGGAATCGTAGGTCTGCTGGTGAAGACACCGGCACTGCGCGAACGGCTAGGCGAACTGATGGTGCCGATGCTGATTGGCATGACCGAGCGTGGTCCTGATTCGGCGGGCCTTGCAGTGTTCGGCAAGGCAGTCGACGCCAGCCAGCGCAAGCTGAGTCTGTATGCGGGCTTCACGGAAGAGGGCGATCGCTTTGCGTGGACGCCGCTGCTCGACGCGTTGAACGCCGCGATGGACGTGACGGCGCGCATCGAGGCGAAAGGGAATCACGCGGTGCTCACGCTGCAAGGCAATGCGGACAACGTGAAGAGCTGGTTGCGCGAGCATTATCCGAAGCTGTATCTGCTGTCGACAGGCCGCTCGATCGATCTTTACAAGGACATTGGTACGCCCGCGCAGGTAGCGGACCGCTATGACTTCGCCAACCTGAAGGGATCGCATCTGGTCGGTCATACGCGAATGGCGACCGAGTCGGCCGTGACGCCGGATCGCGCGCACCCCTTCACGGCGGGTGAGGACTTCTGCCTGGTGCACAACGGCTCATTGTCGAATCCGTATGGCGTACGCCGCAAGCTGGAGCCGCAGGGCATTCACTTTGACACCGACAACGATACGGAGGCGGCTTGCCGTTTTCTCGAATGGCGCCTGCGTGAAGGCGATACGTTGCCGGACGCGCTGCAAAAAGGCTTCGAAGAACTTGACGGCTTCTACACGTTCCTGATGGGGACGACGACGGAACTGGCATTGATTCGCGATCCGTTTGCCTGCAAGCCTGCCGTCGTCGCTGAGAACGACGATTACGTGGCAATCGCGTCGGAGTTTCGCTCGCTCGCGCATCTGCCCGATATCAAGAACGCGAAGGTATTCGAACCGGCACCCGAGGAGATGTATGTATGGAAAGCTTGACGTTTGACCTTGAGAGCGGATCGGTCAGGGAATTGAACCAGTATCTGCATGGCGATGCGGCCGTGCTCAAAGGCCAGCAGATTACGGTGACGTCGCCGAACGGCGCGCACAACATTGCCGTCGGTGTGGACGCCGAAGTGAAAATCACCGTCGACGGCCACGCGGGCTACTACGCGGGCGGGATGAACAAGCACGCGACGATTGTCGTCGATGGCAGCGCAGGTACGGGCGTCGCCGAAAACATGATGAGCGGCAAGGTGCATGTGAAGGGCTTCGCGTCGAACGGCGCCGGTGCGTCCGCGCATGGCGGACTGCTCGTGATCGACGGCGATGCGGGCCTGCGTTGCGGCATTTCCCTGAAAGGCGGCGATATCGTGGTCGGCGGTTCGGTGGGGAGTTTCTCCGCCTTCATGGCACAGGCCGGCCGCATGGTGATTTGCGGCGACGCTGGCGATGCGCTCGGCGACTCGCTCTACGAAGCGGTGTTGTACGTGAAGGGCAACGTGAAGTCGCTCGGCGCCGACGCGCAGTTCGAAGCGATGACGGATGCGGACTACACGGCTGTGGCGTCGCTTCTCGATGCTGCGGGGCTGCAACACGACCCGCGTGCGTTCAAACGCATTGCATCGGCACGAACGCTCTATCACTGGAACGCCGACGCGGACCAGGAATATTGAACCTCATCGAGAACGTCCCCATGGAAAAGCCTATCCATTTCGCCCGCTTGCAACAGGAAGAGTCGCAAGGCTACGACCGCAAGACGATCGACTATATCCACACGGCCGCTCAGCGCGGTCTCTATGAAATTCGCGGTCTTGGAGCGAAACGCCGCGTGCCGCACTTCGACGACCTGTTATTTCTGGGCGCATCGTTGTCGCGCTATCCGCTCGAAGGGTATCGCGAGAAGTGTTCGACGCAGACGCTGCTCGGCACGCGCTTCGCGAAGAAGCCCGTTGTGCTCGACATTCCGATCACGATTGCGGGCATGAGCTTCGGCGCACTGTCGGCAAACGTGAAGGAAGCGCTTGGCCGCGCGGCCACGGCGGCCGGCACCTCGACGACGACAGGCGACGGCGGCATGACGCAGGAAGAGCGCCGTTCGTCGAAGACGCTGGTGTATCAGTGCCTGCCGTCGCGCTACGGCTTCAATCCCGACGACGTGCGTCGCGCCGATGCGATCGAAGTCGTGATCGGCCAGGGCGCGAAGCCGGGCGGCGGCGGCATGCTGCTCGGTCAGAAGGTCAATCCGCGTGTGGCCTCGATGCGCACGCTGCCTGCTGGCGTCGATCAACGTTCGGCCAGCCGTCATCCCGACTGGACCGGCCCGGACGATCTCGCGATCAAGATTCAGGAACTGCGCGAAATCACCGACTGGGAAAAGCCGATCTACGTGAAGGTCGGCGCGACCCGCACCTTCAACGATGTGAAGCTCGCCGTGCATGCGGGCGCCGATGTCGTCGTGATCGACGGGATGCAGGGTGGCACGGCGGCGACACAAACGTGCTTCATTGAGAACGTCGGCATTCCGACGCTCGCCGCCGTGCGCCAGGCCGTCGATGCGCTCGAAGACCTGAACATGAAAGGACAGGTGCAACTGATCGTCTCGGGCGGTATTCGCACGGGTGCCGATGTGGCGAAGGCGCTCGCGCTCGGCGCGGATGCCGTGGCGATCGGGCAGGGCGTGCTGATGGCGCTCGGCTGCAACAGTGACACGTACTTCAAGGACGGCGCGCTGCATTCCGCTATGGCCGATTACGCGGCGCTCAATACGTCGCCGGGCTTTTGCCATCACTGCCATACGGGCAAGTGCCCCGTCGGCGTGACGACGCAGGATGCCGTGCTGGAGCAACGTCTGCAGCCGGAAGAAGGCTCGCGCCGCGTGCGCAACTACCTGAAGACGCTGAACATGGAGCTGACGACGATTGCACGTGCCTGCGGCAAGCAGAACGTACATCACCTCGAGCCGGAAGATCTTGTCGCGCTGACCGTCGAGGCGGCGGCGATGGCGCGTATTCCGCTCGCAGGCACGTCGTGGATTCCGGGGCAGCAGTACTGATTCAGAAGCACTGAGGGAAAGCGGGCGGTCACGCCCGCTCGCCTGACGCAATCCGCAAGTTCGTAGTTTCTTCGCTTTCCGCAGTTCTCTACATCCACACCTACTGTCGACGCTTCCCCGCTATCGCTGCCGGGAAGCGGCGGCAATTTTCAAAGGTTCGCGCCATGAAAAGACTGATCAGATCTGTTGCGTTAATCATGATGCTGGCGCTAGCGATGCCAGCATTTGCCGCCGACCCGGTGCCGAACAAAGGCGACACTGCGTGGATGATCGTTGCGACACTACTCGTCGTGATGATGGCCGCGCCGGGACTTGGGTTGTTCTACGGTGGCATGGTGCGCGCGAAGAACATGCTGTCGGTGCTGATGCAGACGCTCGTCGTGTTCTGTCTGCTCGGCGTACTGTGGGCGCTCTATGGATATAGCGTCGCGTTCACGGAAGGCAATGCGTTCTTCGGGGGATTGAGCAAGACGTTTCTCGCGGGTGTCACGCCGGACACGACGGCAGCGACGTTCAGCAAGGGTGTGGTAATTCCCGAATTCATCTATGTCGCTTTCCAGCTGACTTTCGCGGCGATCACGCCGGCGCTGATTATCGGCGGTATCGCGGAGCGCGCGAAGTTTTCCGCGGTATTGCTGTTCATGGTGCTGTGGTTCACGTTCTCCTATCTGCCCATCGCGCACATGGTCTGGTACTGGCCGGGCCCCGATGCGTACACCAGCGCAGCAGCGGGTGAAAAGGCCACTGCCACGGCAGGTTTCCTGTTCCAGAAGGGCGCGATCGACTTTGCGGGCGGCACGGTCGTACATATCAATGCGGGGATTGCGGCGCTGGTTGGCGCGATCATGATCGGCAAGCGCGCGGGCTATGGACGCGAAGCAATGGCACCGCACAACCTCACGCTGACGATGGTGGGTGGATCACTGCTGTGGGTCGGCTGGTTCGGCTTCAACGTGGGTTCGAATCTCGAAGCGAACGGCGCGGCCGCGCTCGCCTTCGTTACGACTCTGCTGGCAACCTGCGCGGCCACCGTGGCGTGGACCTTCGTCGAATGGACCCTCAAGGGCAAGCCGTCGATGCTGGGCGCCGTGTCGGGTGCGATAGCGGGACTCGTCGTGATTACGCCAGCATGCGGCTTCGTCGGACCGATGGGCTCGATCGTGATGGGCTTTGCAGCGGGCATTGCCTGCTACTGGGGCGTCAATGGGCTTAAGCGCCTGCTCGGCGTCGACGATTCGCTTGACGTGTTCGGCGTGCATTGTCTGGGTGGCATCGTCGGCGCGCTCCTGACCGGCGTGTTCGCATCGCCGCGGCTGGGCGGCACAGGCGTCTACGACTATGTCGCCAATAAGGTCGGCGACTACAGCATAGTCGATCAACTCATCTCGCAGTGCTGGGGCGTGGGGACATCGCTGGTGTGGTCGGGCGTGGTGTCAGTGATCGCGTTCAAGCTGGTCGATATGACGATCGGCCTGCGCGTCGAACAGGATCGCGAGCGAGATGGCCTTGACCTCAGCTCGCACGGCGAAAACGCATATCACTCATAGGTGCGCGCATCTGCCCGCGCCCCAACAGTGCCTCGTTACCGCCCGGCAGAGGCGGCACTGACCGGGCGCCGTACCCGTTTTTTGGAAACCACTCAGACTTCCGGAGTTCGACATGAGTAGTAGAAGCACCACGTGTTTTTCGCCGCTGATCGCACTTTGCGCGACAGCCTTTTTGGCGACCCCGGCGCTTGCCGCAGACCCGATCGTTTTCACGAGCTGGGGTGGCACCACACAATCGTCGCAGCAGAAGGACTGGGCGCAGCCTTTCACCCAGGCAACGGGCATCAACGTGCTGATGGACGGTCCGACCGACTACGGCAAGCTCAAGGCGATGGTCGACAGTGGCAATGTGAACTGGGATGTCGTCGACGTCGAAGGCGACTTCGCCTACGCCGCGCAAAAGGCCGGACTGATTGAGCCAATCGATTACTCCGTCGTCAAGAAGGATGAACTCGATCCGCGTTTCTCGACCGCCTCGGCGGTGGGCAGTTTCTATTACTCGTTCGTGCTCGGCTACAACAAGTCGAAGTATACGGGCGCGCAGCCGCAGACGTGGGCCGATCTGTTCGACACGAAGAAATTCCCCGGCAAGCGCACGTTCTACAAGTGGTCGGCGCCGGGCGTGCTCGAAATTGCGCTGCTGGCCGACGGCGTGGCCGCCGACAAACTCTATCCGCTTGACCTCGATCGCGCATTCAAGAAACTCGACACAATCAAGGGCGACATCGTCTGGTGGAGCGGCGGCGCGCAATCGCAGCAATTGCTGGCTTCGGGCGAAGCGCCTATCGGCATGTTCTGGAACGGGCGTCTGCATGCGCTCGAACAGACGGGCGTGCCGGTCGGCGTGTCATGGAACCAGAACCTCACGGCCGCGGACATGCTCGTGATCCCGAAGGGCGCGAAGCACAAGGCCGAGGCGATGAAGTTCATCGCTGCCGCAACGAGTGCACAGGCGCAGGAGAAGTTTGCGCAGAACACCGGCTACGCGCCGATCAACGTGAAGTCGGCCGCGCTGATGCCGCCGGCCGTCGCGAAGACGTTGCCGGACCAGTACAAGATCTCGCAGATCAATCTGGACATGAAGTACTGGGCCGACAATCGCGACGCGATCGCCAAGCGCTGGTACGCCTGGCAGTCCAAGTAAGCGCGCCCATTAGCATCGCGCTCGGGCGTCGCTGGGCAGCCGAAATTGTCTCCACAGTGCGGAGACAATTTCGATGCCAGCCCACTTGGAGAATAAAACGACTTCCCCATCCCGACGCCGCGGCAGAAGCCGCGAGTCGGCATCAATGTACCAGGATGCGGTTGCGAACGTTCACCGACGCCAGCGGGAGGAGACGTCCGTTTCATTCTCTAAGGAAAAACCGGAGCTAAACGGAGTCGCGACCATTGTCGCCATCCCTGATCGCGGAGCGCCTGTCGTCAGCGACAATATAAAATCCCGGCATATTCGCGTTGAGGCTTTAACCCGCCTCGCCGTTGCACCGCAAATTGGGGTATTGAAACCAAACAGTTAGCCTCTCCAACCCATATGAAAGTGATCATATCGGCTCTTGTCGTGTGCCTGTCTACAACGCTCGCCCATGCAGCGGGAATAAAGTTCGTTCAGGTGCCGTCTGATGCAGCCGGCCCGACGTTAAAAGCGATGGCATGGACACCGTGCGCAAAGTCCGCCCAGGAGGTACCGGTCGGGTCATATGTCCTGAAGGGAAACCGCGATTGTCCAACTGTTGGCGAAAGGCTTCCCCTGATCGTTATCTCACGTGGTGATGGCGGATCATTCCTCGGCCACCATGACCTCGCCGAAACGCTTGCGGACAACGGTTTCGTGGTAGCGGCAATCAATCATCCAGGCGATACATTTTCCGATATGAGTCGCGCGGAAGAGATGTCTGAGTTCGTCGAGCGACCGACCGACATAAAGCGGCTTATCGACTACATGTTGAAAGCCGCGCCCGATGCAGCTCGAATCGACCCGGGACGAATAGGTTTTTTTGGTTTTTCGCGCGGCGGCTATACGGGCCTTGTGCTAGCAGGCGGAACTCCAGATTTCCAGCACGCGGACGTCCCGTGCCTGGACTCAACAGCCCCGATTTGCCAACAGATCCGACGCGGAGAAGTATCCGCGGGTCCACTAACTCGTGACGGGAGGATCAAGGCCTTTGTCCTTGCAGACCCGTTCAATGCGTTTCCTACTGTGGAGAGCCTGAAGAACGTTAAAGCGCCGATTCAGCTCTGGGCCTCTGAGTTCGGCGGCGACGGCGTGCTGCCACGAAACGCGCTCGCACCGGCCAACACGCTTCCTCACAAACCTGAATATCATCTCGTTTCTGACGCGGCGCATTTTGCCTTTCTCGCACCATGCCCGTCAGCAGTAGGTAACGATGCGCCGGCACTTTGCGTGGACGCGAACGGCTTTGATAGAACAGCCTTTCACAAGCAGTTTGACGAGAGGGCGCTTGAGTTTTTTCAAACGAGCCTCCGGTAGATCTGGAACACCGTCGGTCACGATCGCTCTCATCGGATGGATCGCCTCCACGAGGGTATAACACGACGAAGGATATGAGTTGCATCGAACGTAAAGTCATCGACAGCCTTCGGATCTTCGATCGGCGCGATGCCTTAGCTCTTCGGTCGTCTCACCATTGCCATCTGGTCGCCAGCTTGGTGGTTCGACGATAAATCCGTATATATCACATAGCGATTGCGCCGAACGCAGATCACGCCACAACGCACACCAGTGTTCAAACTCGATTGCAAGCAGGTTGTAGGTCGTAATCGGCTTGACGAGACCGAAGCGACACGGCAAGTCATGTCGTTCCGCGATATACGCGCCAAAAAGCCGGTCGAACACAATCAGCACACCACGAATGGACAAGGATTTGATGGGCACCTGCGCACATTCCAATGTGGAGCTTTCACTCGATCGGTGGCAGGAGTGTCACTGGTATCTGCATCAGATGGAAGCCAATGACCACGAGCCGGAGCCATTCCGGTATTCCTGCAATTCGTTCCTGCGTGCGGTTAAGGAAGTTCCCCAGGCCCTATCTAACGATTTGCAGCATCATCCAAGCGAGAAGGCAAAGATCAAGCCGCTGCTAGAGGCAGCGTCCGCAAACGTCCTCTTGAATACGCTTGGCAAACGACGCGACTTCGTTGTTCATCATGGGGCGCTCAACCTCAAAAGTCACGGCCGCATCGGCACTACAGAAGGCGCCACAATCAAAATGGCCTTCCCCTTCGCTGTCCACCCGTGGGAGACATCCGACGAAGCGTACGAGCGATACAAGGCTCTGTGTAAGGCGGACAAGTTGCTTCGCGGCCTCGGTCCAGACTGCGATTCGGCGCCCGCACTGTGGCGCACGTGGATGATTCCGCAGTTCCCGGACCGAGATCTACTCGACGTCGCGTTCGAAGCATGGACGGCACTCGGAGAATTGCTTTCCAGCGCGATTGAGGCGTTCGGCGGCGAAAGTCTTGACCTGCGCCTGCCCTGCCGACATGACCCTGCCAGAGTGCAGATCAAGCGCTTCAGCCAGCACGAATTCTTCTTGGGTGTCGACGGTATCGACTTGAAGGAAGAAGAGCGGAAATGGCGCGACCAAAACACCAAGGGCTGATTGGAAAGGCTGCTCCGGTTCGGACGAGCCCTATGCCGGGTGCTACGGTTGTTCATCGAGCGCCCGCTCGCGACCGTGTCGCCGCCGCCCCCCGTTATCGGGACCCGGCAGTCTCATCAATCGGTCTTTTCATTTTCACGAACTACGTCTCCAGTCTCAAAAATTCCGTTTCCCTGCACTTGGATGGCTGGCAAGCAATGCAGCGCATCGCTCCCGCAAGAAAGCATGCAACGCGTTAATCGCCGGCGACAGTTGCGCACGGTGAGCACAAATAAGGTGCAGCGGCGCGAGTTCGCAATACTCTGGCGGGAAGATCTCCAGCAGTCGTCCGGCCTTCAAATCGTCGATGAGGTCCAGACGCGACTTGTAGACAATGCCTTCCCCGGCTATCGCCCAGCGACGAACGACATCGGCATCGTCGCTGATGCGATTGCCCGTGACTGCCACGGTGCGTTCATCACCAGGCGGGGTAAAGCACCAGCGTTCGTGTATCTGCTCGCTCCAGACATACCGCAGGCAGTTGTGTCGTCGCAGGTCCTCAACTTTGGCCGGTGCGCCGTGCCGTTCGAGGTATGACGGCGCGGCACACAATGCACGTCGGTTGTTGTCGACCAGCTTCATGGCCAGAAGAGACGAATCAGGTAGCGCTCCGTAGCGCACTACGGCATCCAGCGGCTGGCGGATCAGGTCAGCCGCCCGGTCGCTCATTTTCAGGTGCAGCGACAACCCAGGGTGCAGGTGCTGGAATTCATCCAGCCACGGCAACAGCAGGTTTCGACCAAAGTCAGATGGAGCGGACAGTCGCAGCGGCCCGGACAGCGCCCCGCGGCCGCCTGCCAGGGCCTGCTCGCCTTGCTCCAGTGCACCAATCATGACCCGCGCATGCGGCAGGTATCGCTCCCCGGCGTCCGAAAGTTGCATGCTTCGCGTCGAACGAGTGAACAGGCGCGTGTCCAGCGCCTTTTCGAGTCGCTGCACTGACGCACTCGCATGGGCGGGCGCGATATTCAACTGGCGCGCCGCCTCCGAGAAGCTGCCGTAGTCCACCGTGTGCACGAAGATCTGAACGTCATCGAGTCGAACCATTTTCATTGAAATGCCGAAATTATTTTGGCTTCGCGGGTATTTATCCGTATATCGGCGAAAGATAACATGATCTCATACCCCCTTGGAGAGTGCATGTATGAAAGCCATCGGCTTCTATCAGAACCAGCCCATCAGCCACCCGCAGGCGCTGCAGGATATCGAGCTACCGACGCCGGAACTGCGCGACCACGATCTGCTGGTGGAAGTGAAAGCTGTATCGGTCAACCCGGTCGATACCAAAATCCGGCGCGGCGGAGATATTCCGGAAGGCGGTGCGCGCATCGCCGGCTGGGACGCCGCGGGAATCGTCCGCGCGACCGGTGCACTGGCCACCCGCTTCAAGCCAGGCGACCGTGTGTGGTACGCAGGCGATATCAAGCGGCCCGGCTGCAACAGCGAACTGCACGCCGTGGACGAACGCATCGTCGGACCCATGCCGGCATCGCTGGATTTCGCAGAAGCCGCTTCGTTGCCGCTGACCGCGATCACCGCGTGGGAGCTGCTGTTCGACCGTCTGCGTGTTCAGGCAGCGGATCCGACCGACCACAACGTGCTGCTCGTAATCGGAGCGGCGGGCGGCGTCGGCTCGATTTTGACCCAACTCGCACGTGAACTGACTGGTATGACCGTGATCGGCACGGCCTCGCGGCCGGAAACCCGCGAGTGGGTGCTGGCTCATGGCGCGCATTACGTCCTCGATCACCATCAGCCCTGGGCAGCCCAGCTGGCTGCGCTCGGTATCGGGCACGTCACCCATGTTGCAGGGTTGAACAACAGCGCCGCCTACGTGCCTCAGATCGCCGCCGTGCTGCGCCCGGAGGGCCAGTTCGCCCTCATCGACGACCCGGTGGGTCTGGACATCGGTCCGTTCAAGGGGAAATCCATTTCGATTCACTGGGAACTGATGTTCACCCGCGCGATGTTCACCACCGACACCCTCGCACGGCAACAGGCCTTGCTGCGCCGCGCGGCAGAACTGGTCGATCTGGGGCGCCTCAAGCACACGCTGACGCGACGCATTGACGGCATCAACGCCGCAGGTCTGATCGAGGCGCATACGCTGGTCGAGGCGGGTAACATGATCGGCAAGGTCGTCGTCGCCAACCGCTGAACCCTTCTGACAACGAGCATCAACATGACATCGCAAATCATCAACACGACAACGATCAGCCTGGAAGCTGCGCAGGCATTACTGGCAGAAGCGCGGCGCGCCTGCGCCGCGCGCGGGTTCGCCGCGACAATCGCCGTGACCGATGCAGGAGGCCACCTGCGCGCTTTCGAGCGCGCGGATTCCGCCCCGTTCCTCACGGCTGACGTCGCCATCGACAAGGCATGGACCGCCGCGTCGTTCGGCATGGCCACGCACCAATGGAATCAGTACATGGCCGAGCCCGCTGTCGCCCCGCTGGCGCACCATCCGCGGCTGATGGCGGTCGGCGGTGGCGTACCGATCTTCCACGAAGGGCGTCTCGTTGGGGGCATCGGTATTTCTGGCGGAACATCCGTTCAAGATCATGAGGCCGCTGAGGAAGCACTGCGTAACGCAGGGTTTCTGCAATCAGGTTCTTAATGTCCCCTGTTCAGTGCGCCACAACGGCCCGATGCTGTAAAGCGGAAGGCTTCGGCGCGCCGAACGATCATGGCGAAGCGCCATGCTTGCGGGCTCATTGCTTGTGCACGGAAGCACCTTCGTTCATCAGTTCGACGACCCAGTCGATGAACACACGCAGCTTTGCGCTGACATGGCGGTTCGGCGGATATGCGATGTAGAGCGGCATTGGATCGAGTTGCCAGTCCTCGAATAGCGCGACGAGTTCGCCCCGTCCCAGATGGGTCTTCGACATATAACGTGGGAGCCACATGATGCCGAGGCCCGCTACTCCAGCTGCGAGATAGGCGTTGCCGTCATCCACAGCGAGCGCGTAACGGCTTTGCACCTTTACCGTTTCGCCGCGGCGATGCATGACCAGCGGATAGAGGTTGCCCGCGCGTCCCCACGAGAACCCGATGATGCGGTGATGTGAGTTCTCGAGTTCCCCCGGATGCGAAGGCGTACCTGCCAACGCAAGATATCCGGGCGACGTGAACACGCCGAGCGGAAGCTCCGCCACGCGGCGGGCGACCATGGACTGATTGTTCGGCTCGCCTCCTCGCACAACACAGTCGACGTTCTCGCTGATGATATCGACGGTGCGGTCACTTACACCCATGTCAAGTTGAATGTCGGGATAGCGGGCGAGGAATGCCGGCAGCGCCGGGATGAGGATCAGGCGGGCGAACGGGCTCGGCACGTCCACGCGAAGGCGGCCTCGCGGCACCGAAGATGCGCTCGACAGGCTCGTCTCGGCGTCGTCCATATCGGCAAGCAGCCGGGTCACGCGCTCGTAGTACGCGATCCCATCCGGCGTGACGTTGATTCTGCGCGTCGTCCTGTTCAGCAGCCTGACGCGCAAGCGCGCTTCGAGTTGCTGGACCAGATGCGTCACCGTGGTCTTGCTCATATGAAGCGTCTCGGCCGCTTTCGTGAAGCTGCCTGCCTCGACTACCCGGACGAAAGCGCGCATCGCGTCGAAGCGGTCCATGAGTGTTTGCCTCGTGTTTGAATTGTTTGCATTTTACAAACAGTCAGGAACAGGGTTGATGGTTTATCGCGCAGGCGCCGATCGGTAGAGTGATCTGATCGAAACCAATGACAGAGGTGAAAGTGGGCAAGCGCGATGTGGTGTTTCCTTTGGGACGTCGGGAGCTTTACGAGCGTAACAAGTATTCTCCAGCCGTACGGGCGAGTGGTTTGCTGTTCGTATCGGGTCAAGTCGGCAGTCGCGAGGACGGAACGCCTGAGCCGGATCTGCAGGAACAGGTGCGGCTCGCTTTCCGAAACCTGAATGCGATCCTGCGGGAGGCCGGATGCACGTTCAACGATGTGATGGACGTCACGGTGTTTATGGTCGATCCGCAATCAACATTCGAGCGCGTCTGGCAGGTCGTGCCCGAGTTTTGGGGCGACGCGCCGCATCCGACGCTCACCGCAGTCGGAGTGACATGGCTTTATGGCTTCGACTTTGAGATCAAAGTCGTTGCGAAGCTTCCGCTCAACGGATGATGCGCCCGTTGAGCGAGCTAGCGTCTTTCCCAGACGTGGGGCGGCTGTTCCCGCGACCGAATGACAACTGCGCCTCGTTTACGGTCGGACGAGCTACGCAACGCCTGTAGTCTGACGCGCGAGGTGATGACCGGCAAGCTTCGCCACGAACGGTCATTCCGCCTCATACCGGAGATCGGCGACAATCTCGTCACCGAGGCACGATATCATCGCAATAACCTTCCTGGCCCAGCGATTGCAGCAGTCTGAATCCTTCAGGCCAATCGCCCAGGTTGCTATCTGCATTGAGATGTCCTTGCGCTCCAACTTCGACAAGCTTGCTACCCCACGCTCTCGCGCAGCGACCTCCGTGCTCAATGCTGCCATACGGGTCGTTGGAACTGGATACAAGGATAGTAGGAAAGGGTAGCTGTTTCGATGGCAAAGGAGCAAATCCGGTTGCGGCCGCCACGGGAAACGCCGATGCGGAAGGGTCCGGCACTGCGACGAGCAGCACTCCACGAACTCGGGGCGAATATCGGCTCGCCCAATGCGCCACCGCGAGGCATCCGAGGCTGTGCGCCACGATAAGAGTGTCGTCGTCGCTTTGCGCCAATTGATGTTCGATTGCAGACACCCAATCGTCGCATGCAACCTGATCCCAGTCCTCGACAACGAGTCGCTGCCAGTCGGGATGCGATGCCTCCCATACACTTTGCCAGTGGAGTGGACCGGAATTTCCAATACCGGGAACAACGAACACGGGGTAGGCCATCTGCTAACTCTCCATCATTAATGAGCCTCCAGTGTAAAAGCGCGCGAATTCTGGCAACATGCCAAATCAAATGAATTAATGGCCTCAACCAGTCAAATCGACCGAAGTTGCCCGACCGCACAAATGAAACCCAAGCAGACAAAGTTGGACCGGCTGGATTGGCGAATACTAGAGGCTCTTCAGAGCAATGCGCGGATCAGCAACACCGAACTTGGCAAGCAGATCGGACTTTCGCAGCCAGCGGTCACTGCCCGCATAAAACGACTCGAGGAGCAAGGGGTAATCGAAGGTTACGCGGCGCGGATCAATCCCGGTCTCGTAGGCCGTGGGATTGCAGCCATCGTCCGGATCAGGACCACGCATGCCCAGATCAAACATTGCCTGAGTGCCTTCGAAGGAATGCCCGAAATCATCGAGGCGCATCGCATCACAGGCGAAGACTGCTTCATGGTGCGGATTGTGGTCGAAGACATGGCGCAACTGGAGGTGGCGATCGACACACTGGCGAAGTTCGGGCCGGTGACCACGGCTGTCGTACTGGCGAGTTATCCCCCGAAGACGATCCGCGGCTCGCTACTTTGAGCGGCTGCTACGTAGAGAGGCGGGTGTCCGCTCAGGGTCGGTTTGGTGCGTTCGCCGTCGGTCGGGAATCGCGAGGGCGACGAGTGGGTGCAGTCGGGCCAGGAGCGGTCGTTCGACAACCGCGCGTGGATCGCCGACAATCCATGTCACTTCGATCCCTGAACAGAAAGCCGATGAGCGTTACTCGCCGAATTTCTGCCGCTACGGCATTGCTGTGCCTTGCTCTGATACTGATTTCTGGATGCGGCCGCACCGTGCGAGAGTCTTTCTATCGGTTATCCATTGGTGATCGGCCTGACTCTCTCCGAGACTATTCATCGTCGCCAAGGCGTCTTAGCTTTAGCCCCGAGCAAGGCGTCTTATTGGATTTTTTGGTACAGGGAAGCCCCGGGAAGTTGCCTCTAGTCTATATGTCGATGAGGCTGGCGGGCGGAACGACGTTCAAATGGACGTCACGCGGTTTGGCTTGGCTTGACGGGGACGGAGCCACGATATCGACCGGCGAGATCGCGTCGATGAGATTCACAAACTATTGCAAGCCGCCGCCCGAACGCGAGTGCTCGATCGCTAATACATCTCTTTCCGACGGCCCGGTCGTCACGCGTGAGTACTCGTGGGGTAAGGGCACAATGTTCGCTTATACGATCGCGCCTACGAGCTTGCTTCATGGAGCCGAATTGAGGAAAGTGACTAATACGCTACAACTGGGCTCCGGCAAGTGGCTCAACGTAACGTCCGAGCTGACCATTAATGCGACCCCGGCCACTCCACGGACCCGATATCTCCTGCGGTTGCCAGACGTACAGATCAACGGTCGGACGGTACCGATGCCAATCGTTGAAATGCAGTGGGTGTCGGAGGATGTCTTCGAACCTGCTCCGCCGATTAACGATTAGCGGTCAACGGGAAGACTGATATGACTTTCCGTGTCAATCGGGATCGGTTTTCGTTTGGAAGACACATGAATTTCCTGAGGGCGACGTAGCAGTAAGTCTCGACGGTGGATCGCACTGATATTCGCGGGTTGGGTACCGCATTACAGAGGTCCGCCCCTTGAGCCTGCCGCTATCTAAAGTCGCAAATCGAATGATGTCCGTTGCATAGTCCAGCCGCGGGTTGCTCGGGTGCCGGGCTACGCCGCCTTCAGGAAACTCGTCAAATCTGTGTAGCCAAGCTCAGCGCTACGCCGGCTGCTCGTTTCGCGTTACGGCGAGCGACATTGCGAGCTTGCTGATGTCCCAGATGAACCCCGCAAGTTCGCGTGCGACGGCGACGACAGCGATGTTCACATTCTTGCCGCGTGCTGCCAGCTTGCGGTATCGGCGGCAGAGTCGGACCTGTGCGTCCCAGGCACGGTCGAGGATGCGCTTGGGGATGCCTTCATGTCGGCGCTGAATTTCCGGGCTCACGCGTGCCGGGTATCTGTAGCTCCAGGCGGCCTCGACGAGCAGCTTTCTTGCATAGCTATTGCCGTTCTTCGTGATGCTGCCCTGACGCCGCCGCTCACCCGAAGAATGTTCTGAGGGCGTCACGCCCAGCCAGGCCATCAGTTGACGCGGGTGCTCGAAGCGGGAGAGATCTCCCAATTCGGAGAGCATGCCCACGGCGGTGATGAACTGTATGCCGCGCATGGTCTGCAGACCGAGAATGGCCGGATAAAATCGCCAGCCGACGACAGCTTCGTGCAGGGTCGCCTCGAGGCGCTCACATTGCGCAAACCTGTCTTCGATCGTGCGACGGCACTCGTCGAAGGCCAGTTGCTGCCAGTGGTTTGGGAATGCAAATACGCTTATCCATCGCCGGTGCGCGGGACCCCAGTTGGCGTTACCTGAGTAGCGGACTCCATGCGATAGCAGGAAGGACTTCAATCGCTGGCGGGCCTGTCTGAGATCTGCTTTCGCTGCCGCCCATGTGCGCGCCAGGTCCCGGAACGCCTCATCTTCAACATCCGGCACGTGTACCGCTGACAGGTCGCCAGCGCGCAGTGCGCGTACGAGCTTGACCGCATCGCGCCGGTCCGTCTTGACGCGCTCGCCCGGTTTCTTCGGGATCAGGGACGGCGCGCATACCACGCAGTCGAATCCTCTTTCAACGAGCTCCCTGTAGAGTCCGTAGCCGCAGGGGCCGGCTTCATAGACAACGCGGACATGGCGCGCCTTCGACTGAACACGCTTGCACAAGCGATCGATATCCGCCTTCAGCGTTCCGATCTTGCCCAACAGTTCCACGTCGGCCATATCGATTGCGTACGCCACCGTGATCGACTCCTTGTGAACATCCAGACCGACAAACACCGTGCTATCGTGGTTCACGCTGGCCTCCGCGCTGGAAATCGCCGGGGTGTGCCCTGTGCACATCGTGCGGCTCTGGCAGTGATGCTAACCCGCGTTTGGTTCCTCACGGCGGGCCAGCCACTGGCTCACGGAAAGTCATACTGCCTAAACAGCCATTTGCAGTTTGTCGGACGACAGTTCCGAACGGGCCTATGCGGTCCGCATGGGTCGCAAGCACGGGAGGAGTGTCCCTTCGGCCGGGAGACGTAGTGCGGCCAGTTTCGGCCGTTCGACATGAGCGCGCGAATCGTCGACAATTTGACCATCAACTAGGTTTTCAATCCCGATGACAACGGTGGACCGTCGAGTAGTCCATCAATAAACACTTTCAAAAATGTTGTTTAGTAAGAGACCCGAGTTTCGACGCCCGCCGAAAAATCCCTATCGCGAAGGGAGTCTGGTCAATCGTGCGACCGAGGTGTTCTCATGGCTGCATCGGGGAATTTTCGGTGCACGCTGACCATCGTATTGTTACTGCTCACTGTAGCGGCAGCAGGGGATCTTCCGACGACGAAGAAGGGATGGTTAGCGTGGGTTACCGTCATTGTCGTTGGAGTTGTTGTTTGCATAGTCGCAGTTCGATGGATGCACCTTACAGCTGCTCAACGCAGGTGACAACGAACACTTCGATAGACGCGATGGCTTGGTTCGGCCCAGTTTCGGTCGTTGGACACTGGTGCCCGAATCGTTGACCACCAATGCCTTGCCGATTCAAGATTCATTCGCACCAGGCGCGGTGTCTGACTCGATTTGAACGAGGGATGTCGAGGATGTATAGAAAATCGGTAGGTGTTTTTGCCGTAGCACTGACTGTAACGCAGGGCTGTTTTGCCCTTACTGTTGACGAACTGATGCGCGGTCTGGATCAAGCGCTAGGCGGTAAAGCATCCTCTATTACCCAACTCGCCACCTACGTCACTGGATACGTTCATGGAAGCGCAGAGTATGGACGGACATTGGGACTCGTTTGTGACGAATCTGGGCTGCACTCAACGAACGACGAACTGCGAACGGTCCGTGCGTACATTGACGCTAATCCCGATCAATGGCCTGATGGCGCACAGTTATTGATTAATCGCGCGCTCACGTCGCCGAAATGCAACCATTGATCGGTAGATGCCGCTGACAACCAGTTTTCGCCTCATAGCGATATACGCCGAAGCCGAAATACGATCGCGGGCTCGGAAATACGTAGCAGATTGCGCCGGAACGGCGCTCGCCCTTGAGCCAACCCAACCTTGGTTTCTGGTCAAAACAAGCACGGATGCGGAGCGCGACCGGCTTACCGGTGACGAGGGGCTCCTGAAGGAATTCAAGGCTGTGTTTCGGGCGTACGAATGCTCCGAAGAAATCGTCCAAGTGCTCACATTCACTTTCCAGTCACAGGAAACTGTGGAGCGAGACTACGCGGGCAACTGGCAATGGGCGTTGACTTAGCCAACATTCTGAATGTCCGCTATCGGACGCATTGATTGACCGCTCCGGGTCGGGAAGACCCATTCGCAAATAGAGGGGCGAGACATTCGTCGACACGGGTTGGCGAATGTCAGTGAGGCGACCTTCAGCGGTGTTGGGCTCGAGGATCTTCTTCGGGCAACCTCTCGACGAAAAGACAGGCTCATTCCGAACAATCTCAGGGGCGACGACGAGCAGAGGGTTTCGTGACCTCATTACCCATCGGGCACGACAATGACGGCTGCCCGGAGGCGATTCGGAACATGGCGGACCTCAAGAAGCGAAATCTGAAATCTCAGCGTGCTGGTGCCAAACCATTCAACGTAGTTTCAATATCCTTTCGGTAAGACCGGGCTCGAATAACCATTTGATTTTACAATTCACGTAAATATAACCGTTTAACGATTCTTGGTTGTTTCGACGTTTCTTTTAAAGGAAATATTCCTAAAGTTTTCGTAAGTGCTGCCGACATCCGACCCATGAATTCGCGCAGGCGTTTATACGATCTGCATAAATCAAAGACCAAACGGGGAACTGGCCGACTGAGAGCGGCCAGGCAGCGGTATGTCGAGGGAATCTGTCAACGAAGGCGCCGGCGGCACAGGCCGGCGGATAGTGCAGTTGTGTTTGTTTTGTTTGACGCTGGCGTCCATGCACGTGCACGCGGCCGGTGTGGTGGCGGACGGTGGCACGGCCACATCCGTATCGACGGCTGCGAACGGGCATCAGACCGTCAACATCGCGCCCGCCACGGGCGGCGTATCGCACAACACGTATAGCCACTTCAACGTCGGCAGTGCGGGCGTCGATCTCAACAACGTCGGCATCAACGCGCGAACCATCGTCAACCAGGTGACGAGCACGGATCCAAGTGTGATCTCGGGCCAACTCGCCGTGCTCGGTTCGCGCGCGAATGTCGTGCTCGCCAATCCGAACGGCATCACGATCAACGGCGGCTCGTTCGTCAACACGGGTCATGTGGCGCTGTCGACGGGGCAGGTCAGCTTCAACGATGTCATGACAGGGTCCGTGCTACAGCGTAACGTCGTGCTCGATACGAGGACGGGAACGATCATCGTCGGACCGCAAGGACTGTCGAGCGCGCTCGTTGCACTCGATCTCATCGCGAAGAACATCTTCGTCAACGGACCGCTCAATAACACCTTCACCTCGCCGACGGCGACCGTGCGCCTGCTCGGCGGGACGAGCAACGTCACGCTCAATACGGGCGTTTCGCCGAACGACAATGCAAACGACTGGCTCTCGCTCAACGCCTCCGCAACGCACGGCACGGCAAATTCATTTGCCGTCGACATCACGGCAGCGGGCTCGCTCACCAGCGGCCGCGTGCAGCTGATCGTGACCGACAAAGGGCCTGGCGTGCGCAGCGCGGGCCCGATGAACGCGACGCTCGGCGACTTCACGCTCGCATCGAATGGCGCTGTCGAGTTCTCGAATACAACCCTGCAGGCGAACGGCAGCGTGAACATGCAGGTGCAGGACACGCTGACGGCCATTTCGACGCAGATGCAAGCGGGCAATGCGGCCACGATTGCATCGACGGGTTTGCTGACATTCAACGGCACGTCGCTATTGGCGGGCAGCGGTATCAATCTGAGTGGCGGCGGCGTGAAGCTGTACAACGACAGCGGTCCGCAGACGGTGATCGCTTCTTCGAATGCGGGCGTCGTCGTCAAAAGCAGTCAGGACATCGTGAATGTCGGCTCGCTGATTCAAGGCCAAACGCAAACGACGAGCGACAGCGACTCCAAAGGCGCAGTCACGCTGAACGCATCGGGCAACGTGTTGAATCAATCGACTACGACCTCGAAGCTTGGTGTGCTGTTCGGCGTCAACGGCGATGTCGTCGTCAATGCAGGCGGCAACATCACCAACGAGGATGCGCGCATCCTGTCGAACAGCAACGTGACGCTCACGGCAGCGGGCGACGTCGGCAACATCATCGATCATTCGAGCGGCGTGAATGGCGGCACGGCCGTCGGCTATTCGGAAAAGAGCTGGCGACTGATTTTCGTGCAGCACCACGAGAACGGCTTCACAGTCGACTACGGCGCGCTGGGAGACCCCGACAAGCTCTCGTACATCACGGCCGATAGCGGCAACGTTACGATCAACGCGCGCAACGTCAACAACGTCGGCGGCTCGATCCTGTCGAACGACGGCAGCATCTCGATCACGGCTGCGCAGAATCTGCTGACGCAAGGCGTATTTGCCGGGCAGGCGTCGTATCACCAGTCGTGCTTCATCTTTTGCAGCGCAAGCGCGTCGAGCAATGTGCAAGCCTTCGGCGGCGTGATGGAGGCGGGCAAGGACATCACGCTCAAGGCGGGCACACAGATCACGAACACGGGCGGCACGGTGATCGCGATCGGCAATCTGAAGCTCGATGCACCGAAGACCCTTGCGCAGGGTGTGCTCGGCTACACGGTCATCAACCGGCGCAACGATCTGAAGACCTGGTTCGGCAACACATGGGCCGCCATTTACGCAGCCGATACGGGCGGCATCTTCACGGGCGGCAACGGCCAGGTCGAACTGACGGGCGAAGCGGACATCGACGGCGGCGCGTTCAACGCGCCGGGCGGCATTCACGCGGCAGGCGGCGTCAACACGATCCGCTTGCCGTACCGCGCGCCCGTGACGATCGGCAATCACAATCACCTCGGCCTCGTTTCGTGGTTCGGTCTATGAAACGACGCCCTGTGATCCTGCGCAGTTGTGTTGCCGTGTTCGCGGTCAGCGTGCACGCGGGTGCGTTCGCACAGACTCTTCCACCATTGCCGCCAGGCGGGTTGAATGCATTGCCCGGTCGCGCGGAACAGGATCCGGGTCAACGGCTGTTGCAGGAGCAGCAGGACAGACAGCGCCGCAAGGAAATCCAGCAGGCGCCCGCGCAGATCGCCGCGCCCGAAGTGCCCGCGTTGCCGAATCTGCCTGAAGGCGCGGACGTCGAGACGCTGCCCGACGTCGAACCGATGTTCGAGATCAGTCACATCGAGTTCATCGGCGATCGCGTGTTGAGCCAGAAAGAACTGGACCGCATTGCGGAGCCGTTCGTCGGCAAGCAGCTTGGACGAAACCGGATCAATCTGCTGCTGCGTCGCGTGACGGAGGCGTTCATCGCGCGCGGCTATATCACGACGCGCGCTTATCTCGGTGCGCAGAACCTTGCGTCGGGGACGCTCAAGGTCAATATCGTCGCGGGCAAGGTGGCGGGCTTTACGCTGAACGGCAAGCCGCTGCGTCCACGCGATCCGAACGAGCCCTGGTACGACACTCACGGCGGCGGCCTGCTCACCGATGCGGGCACAGCGTGGTCATTCGGCGACAGTGTCGGCGACGTGCTGCGCCTTCCCGATCTCGAACAGGGCGTCGACCAGATCAACCGGCTGCGCCGCAATCAGGCGGAAATCCAGATCATGCCCGGCGAAGCGCCCGGCGATTCGATCGTCGCGATCTCGAACCGCTACGGCGACCGCACGTTCTACAACCTCGGCATCGACAATTACGGCAGTTCGCAAACGGGCACACTGCGCTATCGCGGCGGCGTCGAGGCCGACAACGTGATCGGTCTGCAGGAATCGCTGTCGCTCAACTATGTCGGCACGGAAGACAGCAACGCGCTGGTCTTCTCCGCTGCCGTTCCGTTCGGCTATCAGACGCTGAGCTATACGACCTCGTATTCCGAGTATCAGCAGACGATCGGCGATACGGCGTTGCTGCAAGGGCGCACGTTCAGCCAGATTCTCGGCTGGAACGATGTGCTCGCGCGCTCGAAGTCGGGCCGCATGAGCGTCGACGTCACGCTGAACAAGATGCGCACCGAGCGCAGCGTGAACGGCATCGACCTGTCGCCGCAAGACCTGACGGTCGCGCGTGTCGCGCTGAATGGATTGCAGCGTTTCGTGGCAAACGATCAAGGCGCCGCCGCGACGTGGGACTTCGGCATCTCGCAAGGTCTGCCCTGGCTCGCCGCCAGTCATGACGATAGCGAGATCGGCAAGTCGGACGCCCACAGCCAGTTCACCAGGCTCGATGCAACCGCGACGTTGCAGATGACGCTCGGCTCGCTGCTGGGCACGCAATGGGCGTATCGCGGCACATTGCGAGGACAGTTCAGCCGGGTCGCGCTGTTCGGCACGCAGCAGATCTATCTCGGCGGCATGGACTCGGTGCGCGGCTTCACGGAAGGCGGCATCGCCGGCGACAGCGGCGCTTATATCCGGAACGAGGCCGCATGGCAGAACGTGCCCGCATGGCACGACGCGCGCGTCGAACCCTATGTGTTTCTCGACGGCGGCAAATCCCATCTCGTAGCACAAGGCGGCTGGCCGACGCTCGTCGGTACCGGCATCGGCGCGCGAGCCGAATGGCGGCACAACGCGCAAACCATCACAGGCGAGGTACTGCTCGGCCAGGCATTGATTCAGCCTGCCGCGCTGGGTCACAAGGCCACCGTGCTGCTCGCCACTCTTAACTGGTCGGAATGAAGGAGATCGACATGAAACGCCATCGTAATCACATCACGTTCAGCCGTTGCGTCGCTGCGCTTGCGCTGACTGTCGGCTTGTCTGTCTTCGCAGTGCAGTCGATGGCGGCCACCAAGCCATCGTCGTCGCATGCGGAGGCGGCTGCACCCGTCGCTGCGTCGGGCCCGCTGCCCGCCAATGCCGTTGCACGCGTGAACAGCGTGCTGATCACGCAGGACCAGGTCGACGCGCTGCTGAAGGCGGCCAATGCACCCGACACGCCGCAAACGCGCTCGGCGATCAAAAGCCAGCTGATCGCACGCGAACTGTTCCGCCAGGCCGCCGAGAAGCAGCACTACGACACGCGTCCGCAGGTGATCGAAGCCGCCGAACAGGCGAAGTCGCTCGCGATGACGCAAGCGTATCTGCGCGATCAGGTGAAGCCTTCGCCCGTCACCGACGCCGACGTGAAGGCGCGCTACGACGCGATCGTCGCGACGCTCGGCGACAAGGAATACAAGCCGAGCGTGATCGCCGTGAAGGACGAAGCGACCGCAAAGGACGTGCTCGCGCAACTGAAGAAGGGGACCGACTTCGCGCAACTGGCGAAGCAGTACAGCCAGGGCCCGGCGGCTC
The DNA here is from genome assembly GCF_007995085.1 of Paraburkholderia azotifigens. GTDB lineage: Bacteria > Pseudomonadota > Gammaproteobacteria > Burkholderiales > Burkholderiaceae > Paraburkholderia > Paraburkholderia azotifigens. The sequence goes on along the minus strand of NZ_VOQS01000003.1, from coordinate 2,867,747 downwards.
AGCAGGGTGGCGCGATGAACTGGGTGTCGTTCAAGACGCCGATCCAGCCGGGCGCGACGCAAGGCTGGCCGCAACCCGTCGCCGAGGCGATGGTGAAGCTGCCGCAAGGCGGCATCACGACGACGCCGGTTCAGGTGGGCGACGCCTTCTGGATCGTGAAGATGGATCAGTCGCGCGCGACGCAGATTCCCGACTACGAGACGACGAAGCCTGCGTTGCGTCAGCAACTCGAGCAGGTCGCGCTGCAAAAAGCGACCGCGCAGGTGGTGGTCGATCTGATGAAGAGCGCGACCATTCAGCAGCAGTAAGACAGAAGCACGAGAGGCTTCGCGCGTACGAGGCCCGCAGCAGGCGGGGAAATACCTGCTGCAAACGTGAGGCGAGTCGGCCAGCTCGCCTCATGACGAACAAGAAACGACGAAGAACGAGAACATCATGAGAGTTTCGACGCGTAATGCCTTGCGGCAACTTGAACACGTCCGGACGATGCGGGATGTGCTGCGTGCGCGCCTGCACGAAACGTCCGGCCAGATCTGGACCGTCGCCTCGAAGGTACGAACGTACAGCGTGTGGCAACGCAGCGTATCCGCTGTGGTGGCCGCGACGCTGTTCATCGGACCGCTGACGGTTACGTTCGAGCAGAGCGAATCGGCGGCAGGCATGCTTGCAGCGGGCAGCAAACGCTTCGACGACGACGCATGGCAACAGCTCCGCGACCTGACTGGGTTGCGTGTGCGCGTCATGATGCAGCAGGCTTTCGCGACGCCCATCGTCGATCCGAATGCGCCCATCACCTTCCAGCCGAAGATCACGCAGAGCACGGGCGCGAACGGCGGCGTGCCCGTCGTCAATATCACCGCGCCGAACACGGCGGGGATCTCGCTGAACCAGTATCAGAGCTTCAATATCGATCCCATCGGGCTGATCCTGAACAACAGCCTGATGTCGGGCACGTCGCTCACGGGCGGCAACGTCGCGGCGAACACGAATCTGGCGGGGCGCACGGCGAGTGTGATCGTCAATCAGGTGACGTCGAACGGCGCGGCGTATGCCAGTCTGCTCAATGGCCCGCTCGAAGTGTTCGGCGCACCCGCGACCGTCATCATCGCGAACCCGAACGGCATCACGACACGCGGCACAGGCTTCACGAACACGATCGGCGTCACGCTGACCACAGGCACGCCGCAGTTTCTCAGCGACATGAACGGCACGCGCACCGACTTCATTCACGCGACGGCCGTCGGCTACAACGTGACGGGCGGGCATATCCAGATCGAAGGGAATGCTGGCGCGAACGGTCCGGGCGCAGGGATCGAAGGCACGGTCGGCACGATCGATCTGATCGCCGAAACCATCGGCGTGAATGCGCCGCTCTTTGCGGGCAGTCGCATCAATGCAATTGCCGGGCGTCAGTTCGTGTCGCCGGGCGCGGTGTCCGATGTGGGTACGACGTATGGCACATCGTCGAATGGCAGCGTGAATACGGCGGCGGCCATCAATGGCGCAAACGGCAACGCGAACAACGGTCTTGCGATCGATGCCACGGCATTCGGCGCGATGACGGCGGGCCAGATCCAGGTGATCAGCACGGCAGCAGGCATGGGCGTGCGCAGTGATGCGCAACTTGCCGCCAATGCGGGCGATCTGCTGCTGTCGGCGAACGGCGATGTATCGGTGGCGGGCACGGCCGCGCAGAAGCAGGCGACATTACAGTCGGCGGGCAACGTATCGATGACGGGCGCGCACGTCGGCGTCGGCGGCTACACGATCAATGCGAATGGCGATGTGACGTCGACGGGTACGCTGCAGTCCGGCGCGAAACTCGACGTGACAGCGGGCGGCAACGTCAATCTCGCGAACACGCAGGCGAATGGCGATATCGCGATGTCGGCGGGTTCGAATGTCACGCTGGGCGATGTGCAGGGCGGCGGCGCGGTGAGCGTATCGGCTGCGGGCGATGTCAACCTGAACGGCACTGCCGTGGTCAGCGGCGCGACGACGCTGCAGGCCGCACGCGATGTGAACATTGCCGGCCAGACGAACAGCGGCACATTGCAGGCGACGGCGCAGCGCAACGTCAACGTGACGGCAGCCGTGCAGACGGCCAGCGATGCAACCGTGTCCGCTACGCAGGGCAATATCAACGCGAACGCCAACGTCAACAGCGGCGCAAACCTGACGCTCACATCGGGGCAGGACACGTCGATTGCGGCGCAGGCCACTGCGCAAAACGCAGTGACGGCAGCGGCAGGACGCGATCTGTCGGTGAGCGGGTCGCTCGCGAGCGGCGCGACGTTCAGTTCGACATCGGGCCGCGATACGTCGGTGTCGGGTTCGCTGATGGTCGGCACGGACGCACAGGTATCGGCGGGGCGCAATCTGGATGTATCGGGGGTATCGATCGTCCAGCACAACGGCGCGTTCGATGCACAGAACGATGTGACAGGCAGCGGATCGATCGCGTTCGGACAAAGCGGAACGTTGAACGCAGGGCACGACGTTGCACTGACGGGCAAACTGCTCGCCAACGATCTGACCGTCACGGGCGCAAACAACGTCACGCTTGCCGCAGTGCAGGCGGGCGGCGCGTTTGCCGTGACGGCGAACGGCAACGCGGGCGGCGGCGACGTCACGTTCAATGGCAATGCAGCGAGTGTCGGCGCGACGAACGTGCAGGCGGCCCGCGATATCGCCGTGAACGGAACCTTAGCCGGTGGCGCGCAAACGGCGCTTACTGCGCAACGCAATGTCAACGTCGCGAATGCGGGCACGGTGCAGTCGGTCGGCGACCTTTCGATCACTGCGGCGACGGGAAGCGTGACGTCGACGGGAACGGTCAACGGTGCGTCCGCGCTTTCGGTGAACGCGGCACAGGACGTTTCGCTGACGGGCGACACGAGCGCCGTCAACGACGTCACGCTCAACGCGGGTCACGATCTGACGATAGGCGGCTCGCTGGCCGGACAGGCGAAGGCGATGTTGTCGGCGGGGCATGACATCGTCGCGGGCGGCAATAGCGGCTTTGCAGGCGATGTGAACGCGACGGCGGGCAATGATCTGTCGGTGACGGGCGCATTGCAAGGCAATGCCGTCAGCTTCTCGGCGGTGAACTCAGTGTCGCTGAATAACGTCGTGTCCAACGCGGCATTGCAGGTGATAACCAACGCAGGCGACATTGCGATTGGCGGCACGGTCACCTCGCTTTCGACGGCGACCCTGAACTCCGCACGCGATATCAGCGTGAGTTCGAACGGCACGTTGCAAAGCGCGAACGCGTTGAGCGTAACGAGCGGACGCGACACGACGAACGCGGGCACCGTGCAGTCCAATGGCGATATGACGCTCACGAACGCATCGGGCAACCTGACGAGCAAGGGCAACATCCAGTCGGGCGGCAATCTCAACATCAGCGCCGCGCAATCCGTCGATCTCGGTACGCAGGGCACGTCGTCGCTCGGCGATATCGACGTGACGGCCGGCCAGAATCTGACGATTAACGGCTCCGTCGTCGCGCAAGGCAACGGAACGTTCAACGCGGGCGATGCAATCGGCGGCAGTGCAACCATCGCGCTTGGGCTGAATGCAAACGTGGCGTCGGGCGGCGATACGAATCTCACAGGTTCGCTGCGCGCGGGAACAGTGCAAACCAATGCGGGTGGCTCGGCGTCGCTGCACGACGTGCAGGCGGCATCGACGCTTGCGCTCAACGCAACCAACGATCTGAACATCACGGGCGCCGTGGTCGGCGGTTCGACTGTTGTGCTGAATGCCGGGCGGAACAGCGGCGTGACGGGTTCGATCCAGTCGTCCAGCGACATGCTGCTGAACGCGGCGGCGGGCAGCATCGGCTCGACGGGCGTTATCAACAGCAACAGCACGTTCACCGCGCTTGCAGGCACGGATATCAATCTGGGCGGCACCACGACGGCCGCATCGGATGCGATGCTCAACGCAGCGCGCGATGTCAACGTGACGGGCATGCTCGCAGGTCTGGGACAAGGGACGGTGACAGCGGGCCGCGACATCGGCGGGGCGGGGACGCTGACTTTCGCGCAGGCCGCGACACTTGCCGCGAATCGCGACATCGTGCAAGGCGGGCTCGTGCAGGGCCAGTCCGTCGATATCACTGTGGCGGGCAACGCGACCGTCAACAACATCGAATCCGCGAGCATGATTGCATTGCGGGCGAACGGCACGAACAGCGTCAACGGCGCGGGCAACGTCACGGTGACGGGCGCTGCGGCAGCGGCGGGCACTGTGACCGTCGATGCGAACAACGACGTCTCCGTCACATCGAGCGGAAAGATTGCGAGCGGCACGACGACGTCTGTCACGGCACAACACAACATCAATATCGACGGCGCAGTCGAGTCGGTCGGCGATGCAACGCTCAATGCGCAGACGGGCAGCCTGTCCGCGACGGGCGGCATCAACAGCGGCGGCAAGCTCGCTATCACGACGGGCCTCGACCTGTCGCTCGGCAGCAGCACGAGTGCCGTCAACGACATCACGCTGACGGCGGGACGCGACGCCGTGCTGAACGGCACGATGGTCGGCGGCTCGAATGCAACTGTCACGGCGGCACGCGATATCACGGGCGGCGGCACGCAGAAGATCACGGAGACGGCAAGCTTTGCCGCGCAGCACGATATCGCGCTGATGGGTGGCGTGCAGGCGAACGTCGTAACGGCAACGGGCGGCAATAATGCCGCGCTGCATGACGTGATATCGGCGACGACGCTCGACGTCACGGCAAATGGCAACGCAGGCGCGGGCGATGCGGCGATCACGGGCACCGCGACGGCGCCAGGGGCGATCCATCTGACGGGCGCACGCGATGCCATCGTGAGCGGCTCGCTCGCGAGCGGCGACGCGTTGACGCTGACAGGCCAACGCAACGTGACGGTGACGGGCACCATCGAATCGACCGGTGATCTCAACGCGACGGCGATGACGGGCAGCGCGTCCTTCACGGGAACGGCGGCGACGGCGGGCGCGTTCAATGTTGTATCGGCGCTCGATACGCAACTCGGCGGACAGATTGCAGCGGCGAAGCAGATCAACGTTCAGGCAGGTCGCGATATCGCGCTGACGGGCGTTGTCGCGGGACAGATGGACGGGGTGCTCAACGCGGGCCGGGACATCAACGGCGCTGGGTCGGCAGCATTTGCGCAGGCCGCGACGCTGACGTCAGCGCGCGATCTTGCGCTGACGGGCGCGTTGCAAGGATCGACTGTTTCCATCATTGGCGGCAACAACGCGGGCCTCGGCAGTGTGCAAGCCGTGACCGGCGATCTGACCGTGAGGGCCAACGGCAACGCGGGCGGCGGCGACGTCACGTTTGCGGGCAGCGCCACCGCATTCGGCACGATGCTCCTGAATGGCACGCGCGACGTGACGGCAGCCGGTGCGATCAACACGGGCGGCACGACGACCGTCAACGCGGCGCGCAACTTCGCGCTCGGCGATGTGAACTCGGCAGGCGACCTCACGCTCACGGCGACGAGTGGCAACGGCTCGGCGGGCAACGTCACGACGCAAGGCCAGTTGAATGTGAACGCGGCACAGGCTCTGGCCTTTTCCGGCGTGACGACGGTGGGCGGCGATGCGCATTTGACGTCCGGCGGCAACATGACGCTGACGGGCGGCATCGGCGCGCAGAACACGGGCACGCTGACGGCGGGCGGCGACATCAACGCAGGTTCGGTTGGATTCGGCCAGCAGGCGACCGTGAACGCAGGCGGCAGTGTCAACGTGACAGGCGTGGTGGGCACAAACGGCAGCCTTGCCGTAACGGCGGGCAACGATATCTCGCTGGGCGCGGCGCAGGCGGGCGGTACGCTGCGGTTGAACGCACAAGGCCACAACAGCGCAGGCGATGTAGTGGTGGCGGGCGACGTCATCTCGGGTTCGACGACATCGATTACGGCAACGCGCGATGCATTGATCGGCGGATCGGTTTCGTCAGCGGATGCAGTGAATGTCTCCGCTGCACGCAATCTGCTGATTGGCGGCGCGGCGGGCTCGAACGACAACATCGCGTTGACGGCAACGACGGGCGCGCTGGGCGTCGGCGGCGCGATCACGACGCAAGGCAATCTCACGGCAAACGCGGGCGGGAATCTCGCGTTGCTGTCGGGCGGCCTGATCAATGGCGATACGAATGTGACGTCGGGCGGCACGACGACGCTCGGCGGTGCATTGATGGGCCTGGGTCTTGCCAACATCAATGCAGGCGGCTCGATCAACGGCGGCGGCGCGCTGACTTTCGGCAAGGACATCGCCGTCAACGCGGGCGGCGGCGTTGCGCTCGGCGAAGTGCAGGGCGCTGGAAAATTCACGGCGACCTCGAACGGCGACATGTCGTTCGGCGCGGCGACGGCCGTGGGCGATATCGTCGCGACGTCGCACGCGGGCAGCGTCGCGTTCAGCGGACAGGTGCAGACGGGCGGCAACGCGACAATCAGCGCGGCGAACAATGCATCGGCGACGGGCGGCATCGCGTCGATGGGCACGGTCAACGTCACGGGCACCAACGGCAACGTGACGGTGGGCGGCGTGTCGTCGAATGGCGATGCGAGCCTGCATGCCGGACAGACGCTCACGCTGTCGGGCAACAGCGTTGCCGCGGGCGAACTCGCGCTCTCCGGCAACAACGTCACGATGAGCGGAACGGCGAGCGGATCGAAAGACATTTCGATCAACGCGACGGGCACCGTCAACGCGGGACAGTCGTCCATCGTGTCGTCGAAGAACCTTCAGGTTGCGGGCACGAATGTCACGCTCGGCAACGCGATTGTCGGCGGTACGCTCGATGCGCGCGCATCGAACCAGTTGTCGCTGGTGGGCGGCAATGTCGACGTGGTCGGCGCGGCGACCTTCGTGTCGCAAAACGCCTTCTACAACGCGAGCAACGTGCTGGCAGGCGGCGCGCTGACCGTCAGCGCGCCCAATCTGACGAATGCCGCGACGGGCTCGCTCGCGTCGACGGTCACGACGAACATCACCGCGACGAACTTCACGAATGCGGGTCTGGTGAACGGCGCGACCACGAACATTTACGTCGCGGGCGCAATGAATAACATCGGCGGCTCGCTGATGGCCGTCAACAGCCTCAACATCAACACTGGGACGCTGAATAACCAGAACGGGTTGATCTTCGCGGGCAATCCGAACACGCCGGGAGGCCCCGTCACGGGCGATGTGTCGCTCACAATCAACGGCGGCGGTGGCGCCTTCTACAACGTAGGCGGTCAGTTGCTCTCGCAGCGCAATATGGGCGTCGGTGCAGCCAATGCGACGTTCGACCCCTCGCAGGGCACGATCAGTTACGGTGGACAGCTCTCGCTGACGGCCGGATTCATCGGTAACAGCGGCACGTGGAACTTTGGTGGTCAGGGCGCAACTGTCGTTGGCCTGAACGGAATCAACAACTACGGCATGATCACCGGCACGGCGCCGCTGTCGCTGACCACTTACGGGACGTTCAGCAACTTCGGTCAATTGACGGGCAATGACATCGCCTTCAACGGCGCATTGAACAATGCGACCAACGCGGTCGTGCATAGCGGCAGTTCGATCACATTGAACGGCAGCGTCACGAATCGCGGCACGATCGAGAGCGCAGGGAACCTGACGTTCAACGGCGGCGGCAACTACGACAATCAGTACGGCACGACGCAGGCGAACGGCAGTATCAGCATCACCACGGGCGCGACCGTCTATAACACGGTCGGGACGATTCTTGCCGGCGGCAACATCAATATCAATGCCGGCGCGGTCATCAACGATGCGTTGCAGGGCGCGACACAAACGTCCACACAACTGGTCGGCGCTTCGGCGGATCCGGATCTCTTGAGCCAGATCGTGGTCGGAGCATTGTCTGGCTGGTACTGCCAGAACAGCCAGGGCGACTGCTATCTGTACCAGTACTCGCAGACCGCCACTATCGCCACCTTGTTGCCGAACATGAGTGGCGGATACGTCGATGTCCGCAGCGGCGGAAGCACATGCTATGGCGATCCGAGCGCCTGTCAGGACGTAGAGGTTGGCAACTCCACGGCAGGGCAACACCAGTACATCGCGTTGCCTGGGATCGACCGGACGATCACTGCACCCGGGTCCGTAACTCCTGGGGTGATTGCGGCCGGCGGCAGCGTCAATATCACGGCAGGCACCCTATCGAACGCCGGCAGCACGATCTCGGCCGGACTTGATGTCAACCTGAACCTGCAGTCGCTCAACAACGCACCGGTAGGCAATGCCGTTGCGACCATTGTCGATACGGTTGATAAGGCACAACTCGACGCGTTCATGGCGCAGATGAATGCGTTGGGCGTCGTCGGCGTCTACGGGACAGTCGGCATAGGTATTTCCGGAACGGTGGTGCCGGAGTCGACCGTTTCATTCAATTCGAGCGCGAATGTGCCGCCGAGCGTGACCAGTACGACAACGGCGTTCGGAGCACAAGGGCAGATTATCGCTGGGCGCAACATGAATCTGTCCGGCGGGAATCTGGTGAACGGCGGATTGCTGTATGCAGGCAACAATTTCAACGCGAGCGCCGCGCAATCATTTGCAAATCAGGGGCAATACAATTCCGCTACTTCTACGCAGCCCGGTTGCGCTACCGGTGTAAGCGGCGCGGAGTGTGGCTACGCAAACAACTCGTTTCGTGGCGATAATCCGAATTCGACCACGTTCTCGTATGCGCAGCAAAACGCGACAGTGTTCGCGGGCAATGATTTGGTCATCGCTGCGGGGCAGATCAACAACACGTACGGCAACTTGCTGGCGGGGCACAACATTGTCATTGGTGGCGTCGGTACGACAGCCACCTCCACGACGGCGGCGCAGAGCCTGAACAACACGTCTGGCAACATCATCGCCGGTAACAACATCACGCTCAACGTTTCGGGCGCGATCACCAATAACCTGCCTCCACCCGTTCCTGTGCACTCGGATTACGGCGCGAAAGAACAATACTCTGGCTGTATGACGGTGGGCGGCTACAAGGAGAGCTATTGCGAAGGTTACGTTGACCAGCAGGCGGGGAATTCGTCGGTCATCAGCGCGGGAAATAACCTCCAGCTCAATGCTGGAAGCCTTACTAACATTGGCAGCCTGATTGCGGCGGGCAACAACGCGACGATTGCTGTCGCAGGGCCTGTCGTGAACGAAGCGCAAACGCTCAATGCGTACTGGCACTCGCACTGGGTCCAGGAGACCGGGGATTTTAGTCCGGACAAGCGACATGACGTATGGGCATGCGGTTCACCCGAGGAATGTACAGCACTCTATGGCAGTGCCTATACAAATGTCGGCGGTACGATCGATCCGCCCACGCCAGTCGGCAATATTGCTGCAACGATTCAGGCGCCGAACCTGTCGGTTTCGTCTGGAGGTGAGATCCAGAACGTCGGGAACGTGATCGGCACGTCGGTGACGTTGACGGGACAGCGGCTCATCAACGGCATTACGGCGGCGAATACCTACACGCCGCACGTCAATTCGCCGTCGCAGATCATTTCGCTGAGCGGCGTCAATCTTCCCGGACTGAATCTGACGACGCCGCGCTCGGTCGGCGCACCGCTGCCCATCCCAGTAGCGGGACAGGCATCGTATGTGACGGGCTCGCTCGGCGGTTCGGCACTCGATCCGCTCGGTCCGCAGGCGCTGCTCGACAACCTGCCCGCGAATCTTCAGCCGGGTTCGACGCTCTTTTACTACAATCCGCAGGCGGAAGACCTGATGCTTCAGCAGGCGGCGCTGCAGCAGACGGGCAAGGCGAGCTTTATCGATGGATTGACGTACGACAGTGAGCACAACCTGTCCGTCACTGCGCAGGAAAAGGAGATCCTGTATCAGAACGCGGTTGACTACGCGAAGACCAACAACCTGCAACTCGGAGATGCACTGACGCAAACGCAGCTCAGCACGCTGAGCGAGCCGATGCTCTGGTACGTGCAGCAGTCCGTTCCCGACCCGAGCTGTGTGTCGACAGGCCCGGTCACTTGTCCGACGGTGACGGCACTCATGCCGCAGGTGTATCTGCCGCAGAACTGGAGCGCGATGTCTGCGGACGGGACCATCACGGGCAAGGATGTTACGCTCAACTTCAACAAGGATGGCAACGGCAGTATCCTCAACACGGGCGATATCACCGCCTCCAATACGCTCACGGTCAACACGGGGACGCTGACCAACCGGGCCAACCAGGTCGATGTGGGTCAGATCTGGAGCTATATCAACGAGGTGGGGTACTCCAACACGACCGGTACGGCTGTCCAGCCCGGCGGTTTCATGAGCGCGGCGGGCATGGACCTGAACGTCCAGACGCTCAACCAGATCGGCGGGGCACTGCAGCAACTCAATGCTGACGGCACCATTGACCAGGCTGGAACCCAGCAGTTGCTGGCGCAACTGCAGCAACAGCTCGGTACCAGCTTCACGCAGACGACCGTTACGGACAACCTGCATACGGATTTTGTGGCGCAGGGCGGGTTTGGTGCGTCTCAGATCGTCGGTATGGTGTTCGCAGTAGTCGTAGCCATCATGACGGCCGGAGCCGCGAGCGCCGCAATTGGCGCGACAGCTGGCGCGGAAGGCGGGGCATTTGCCAGTGCGGCGACCGCGACGGCGGCAGCCAACGGCGTCGCGACTTCGGCCGGGCTGGCCAATATCGCATTGTCGGCTGCCGCTGCGGGCTTCACGTCGAGCATCGCATCGCAACTGACCATGACAGGTCAGTTGAACTGGGCAAACGCGTTTGAGGCCGCCGGTGTTGCGGGTCTCACGGCCGGTCTCACCAATGGCATCACGTATAACGCACAGTCAGGTCTCGACTTTACGACGCAGCCTCTGGCTCTTAATGGAGCGACCCAATCTCTTGCGAGTCTTGCGGGCGTTAGCCAGATTGCAGGGACCAACGTAAACCAGTCGACAACGACCACTGCAACGCTGACCCAACGAGGTCTCGCGATGCTTGCCGACGCGGGCATTGCCGCTGGGGTGAGCACTGCAATTGAAGGAGGAAGCCTCGCCAGCTCATTCGTGAATGCGTTAACGAGTGAGTTGGCTGCGGCCGGTGCCTCGGAGATTGGAGATGCAAAAGATGGCCTGGTAGGTGACCTGGGTTCAGTGGGCGGGAGGTTCGCGTACCTTGCTGCCCATGCTGGCCTCGGATGCGCGGCAAGCGCGCTGGAGGGAACAGGTTGCGCAGGAGGGGCAATCGGTGGCGTAGTGTCGGCTGGCCTGAACCCGATTCTTGACGCCAATGGCAACATTCCAGCCGCAGCCTTGGCTGGCATCGAAACATTGGTGAGCGGCAGCATTGCAGGCGCCCTCGGGTTCAATGTTCAGGGTGCGGTGACGGCGGCCCAAAACGAGACGCTCAATAACTACTTGAATCACAGGCAAGTGCAAAGTCTTCTGGCTACATTGAAGGGTTGCGCGCCAGGTGATACGAGTTGTGTAAGCCTGACGGTAGCGACTTACCAATCGATCTCAACGCAGCAGCAACAGGCTGCACAGAATTGCAACAGCCCGTCTGGCTGTCAGCAGGTGCAATACGACGCGATGCAATCGGGTGGAGTAAGCGAAGCCGACATCGAGGCGGCCTGCCAGGGTGGCACCAAATGTGCGCAGTTCATGGAGTCGTTGGCAAATCAGGCTTCCAGTGCGAAGTCCCTTGCAACGTCGAACTGGAACAGCGTTTCCAATGCGGTTGCCCAACAGAATCAATATCAGGCAATGCTGGCTTCGTCGGGCTCATCGGCGTGGGCGACCATATTTGCCGGAATCTCGCCATTGGACGCCTCTGGCGCGGTTGATGGAATTACAGGACTTGGCAGTCGGTCCACAAGCAGTGCAGCTGGGTCGGACAGTGCAGCAAACGCGGTCAACGGGTTAAATCTCAACAAGTCATTGGCAAGCCAGCAGCAGTTGTCCGAGTTGATGTCCGGGAACGGAGTGGCTACTTCGGGCAACGGGACAGGTGTTATTCTCAGGGATGCTCCTCGCTTGGTATCGGAATATGGAGGGCAGCTCAGCGATTGGAGTAAGGTGAGTAGTTCAAGTTATACGGCGGCCGACGGAACACAGTTCGAAATTCATGCATATAGAAATGCCGTGACCGGTCGAGTCGTGGAACCAAAATCGATCCCATTGAAATGAGTGGTAGCAAGCAATGAATGAACGCGAGATGATGGAGCGCCGAAGATTGGTCGAGTTGGCTCATGCCATGCTTGACGGCAAGGTGTCGTTCCTTGAGGGGGCAGTACAGGTGCACACCATAAAGAATCGGTTAATTGGTATTGCCGAGCGTGATGCTGATTTTGGCGTCTTTCTAGTCATCATGTCTGAAACCGATCATTTGCCTCTTGAAGCTCAGCGGCATCTCTGGGCTCCCGAAGCTCTTGCTCGCCTCGATCCAGAACTCAAACGGACAGAGGAGTGGGCAAGGTCATTTGCTCTGCAGGCATGCAGGAACCTGATAGCTCGATTCGACCCGGGTGATGCTGAGGCGGATGACGCGTGAATTACAGAAGACTGGACCCGGTCGAGCGTGGGGGTTGTCATTTGTGAAGTTGCGAAGCGTTGCGGTACAGTCGCCCGATTTGTGCAATTCTTCAGGGAACGCGCGCCAGCGAGGGCTAATACAGCATTTATTCAACTTCCCTGCGTATGTCCTCGTTGAGGTGCATTTGCGTACCGGGTCGCAAAGTCACATGGCGTTTGGGTGGCTCTGTCACGTTGGCGAGGTGGTCACGTAAGATGTCGCGATGAAGAAGACAAAATCGCTTTATCACGGCCATCGGTTCCCGGCGACGGTCATTAGCCACGCGGTTCGGTGGTACTTCCGGTTCCAACTCAGCCTGCGTGATATTGAAGAGCTGCTATTCGAGCGCGGTGTCATCGTCAGTTACGAGACGATCCGCCGCTGGTGCGATAAATTCGGCGCGGGCTTCGCACATCGCGTCAAGGCGGCTCGCCGCAAACCCGGCAGCACATGGCATCTTGACGAAGTCTTCGTTACGTTGCGCGGTGAGCCTTATCTGCTCTGGCGGGCAGTCGACCAACACGGCGCCGAACTCGACATCCTGCTGCAGAAACATCGCGATAAGGCCGCAGCAAAGTACTTCTTCAAACGCGTGCTGGCCGCCTGTCCCGACGCGCCGCGAAGGATTGTCACCGATCAGTTGCGCAGCTATCCGGCCGCGAAGGCCGAAATTCCCGAACTGGCAAACATCAAACACGTCTTCGTCAAAGCCAGCGCTCGGGTGAACAACCGTGCCGAAAATAACCATCAACCCACGCGTGAGCGCGAGCGCCGGATGCGTGGTTTCCGCGATCCTGATCGCACACAAGCGTTCTTATCGAGCTTCGGACCGATTCGCCAGCACTTCGCGCTCAAGCGACATTTACTGCGTGCATCACTCTATCGCAAACAGCTCGCCGCACGCTTTGCCGGATGGCATCGCTTCACTGGGCTTACCCAAGATCCGTCCGATTTCTGAGCAAATGTACGTTCTGTGCCCACTTGCGTCTCGAAGACCTTAACGTGACAACGCTGTTGATAGTCAATCTACTAACTAACGCAGTGCGATATGGTTCAGGGCAGATTGTCGTCGAAGCGCGTGCTCACGATGGACAGGTAACCGTGGTCGTCGCCAACGAGGGCAATCCGATACCGGAGCGCGCACTCCCTACGCTGTTCGATCCGCTAACGCGGGCAACCTCGCCCGACCGGAGCGGAATGGCCGCTGGTATGGGTCTTGGCCTTTACATTTGCCGCTGCATCGCCTCCGCGCATCAGGGAACAATAAGCGTTGAATCATCAGACGGTGGTACCCGCTTTACCGTGCAGATACCATGCTCGCCCTCGCTGTCCGTCTGACTTCGCTGGTCAGCACAGGAGCAATGACCGTTGACGATAGAGACCGGAGGGCTTTCGAGAGTGGCTATCGCGCACCGCGGCGCGAAGTCATCGAGAATGCGAGTCCGACGAGAACGAGCGCCACGCCGGCCACGAATGATGGGCCGAGCCTGTCGCCAAACATCATCGATGCAGCCGCGATGCCGAATACCGGCTGAAGGAACTGCACGCTCGCGGCAACCCGTGCGGGAACGTGGCGCAGCAGGTTGAGCCATAGAAAAAGGCCCGAAACGGTCACGATCAGGCCGAGGTACGCCGCGGCTGATATGCCCGATGTCGTGATGTGGAAAGGAACTTGCCACATTTCCCAGGCGGCCCACGGCAGCAAAGCAAGAAAGCCGAACAGCGTACTCCATGCCGCTACCGTGGCGGTACCGTAGGCGGTCGTGAGTTCAACGCTCCAGACGTAATAGAACGCGATAGCAAGTGCGGACAGGAGCACGCACAACGCCCCTACCACACTCGTTCCGGACGAGCCCGTCGTGCCGTGCCCGCGCGCATAGGCGACCAGGGCGATCCCCGCGAATGCGGCAAGCAGTCCCAGCTTCTGCCAGCCCGAAACGTGCTGCTTCAGTCTCAGCGCGGCAAAGAACACGATGAAAACAGGAATGGTCGCAGAGATGATCGTGCCGACGGAGGCCGATGTGCCTGAGACACCGAACGTCTGCGCGACCTGGCCAATTCCAATGCCAAGTACACCGAGCGCGGCGACACGAGGGAAGGCACGACGCGGCAACGGATTTTGGCCCACGGCAAAGACGAGAAGCAGGGGCACTGCGATGGCAAACCGCATTGCGGTTAGCGTCAGAGGCGGGAGGCTCTCGAGCCCGAGTTTCGTCACCGGGATAGACAGTCCCCACATCACCGCGAGCATCAGCATCGAGCCGATACTCCGCAGTGTTATTCCCCTCGGGGCGTGATCTTCGATGATGACGGCAGGACGCACATCAGTCAGGCTTTGGCTCGACATTAGGGCTTTCGTGATAGTGAACTCGAAGGTAGATGTTCGGGCGCGCACACCCCTCTGACAAACGATTTGTCGTCATATAATGCGTGAGTGAAACTCACACGTCTCGGAACAGCATGTTCGACAGGCTCCCGCCCCTTCAAACCCTGCGCGCGTTCGAGGCCACAGCCCGATTGTTGAGCATGACGCTGGCTGCTGAAGAACTGCACGTCACGCACGGCGCAGTGAGCCGGCATATCAAGACGCTTGAGAATCATCTCGGTGTTCCACTGTTTCACCGCCTCACGCGCCGCATCGTCCTGACCGATGCAGGCGCTGAGTTTCACTTTGCCGTGGCACGGTTACTCGGCGAACTGACGCGAGAAGCAGAGAGTTTGCGCGGACACGATAGCGTTGCGAGCATGACCATCAGCACAAGCGTTTCGTTTGCGACAAAGTGGCTCGCTCCGCGTCTTCACCGATTTAAGGCAATGCATCCGGAACTCGACGTGCACCTCGATGTGACCGACCGCAACGTTGACATGGACGATGGTCAGGTCGATGCCGCCGTGCGCTACGGTGGTGGTCGATATCCTCGCGTCCAGTCGGAACGGATACTCGAAGAAACCGTGACGCCCGTCTGCAGTCCCGCGTATCGAGATGAGGTCGGCGGGCTCCCGGAGCCAGCCAGCCTCATCCGTTGCACGTTGCTGCATGAGGACCGGATGCTGGCGAACTGGGAACAATGGTTTGCCTATGCGGGCGTGGTCAGGAGCCGCAAGGGGCGGGGACCCGCATACAGTCATGGGAGCATGGCGATCGAGGCAGCCATTCGTGGCGAAGGCGTAGCTTTGGGGCGCAGTGTTCTGGTAGGCGATGACATCGCAGCCGGACGCCTTGTTGCGCTGTTCCCGGACGCGCGACTGAAGGTTGAGCGCGGCTACGATCTGGTCTATCGCGCGGGTAATCGCGACCATCCCAAGGTCAGCGCCCTGCGCAGCTGGTTAGCCGCCGAAGTGCAGAGCTTCCTTGTGAACGCTGGATGACGATCGCGACCGAGATTTAACGGCCGGTGTTCATTCGGAAGCTGTCGCTCCGAGGCGCCGCCTTGAGTGGCTGAGGAGGGTCGTGTGTTGACGTTCGCGAAATGATTTCGTTGATTGCACACCGATTGGCAAATAACGGCCACAACCAGACAGTCGACGCGAGTGCCTAAATCGCTTTCAATCTGGCATGTTGGCCAACAATCGAAAGAGGACAGTGTGGACTTATGGAGCGGTGATGCCTGTCTGACATCGCAGTCGCTCGAGAATGATTCAACCGCTGCCGATGGCAGTATCCCATGGTTGGACCCACGTGATGCGGGGTTGAACAATTGACTGCAGGCTGTCGAGGTCCGACGTCAAAGCGCGCCGGGGCCACCGCTGCGTCGAAGCACGGCGTGGTTACTGATCCAGCTTTCTCAGCATGAACCCAGAGGACCACACCGGCGCCCAGTGGACGATCGCCTCCCACTTTTCGTTAGAGACCAGATTCTTGTTCACGATTGCCGAGAGCAGCCCACCGTCAGGATGGAACACCAACTGGTGGCCGTCGAGGCTGTGGATGAAAGTCACATGTGGCAGGCTACGGTCCTGCAGGTAACGAGAGCTCCGACAAAGCACGACTTCTGACGCGTGCAGGTCATCACTGTTCGATAGGTGCGTAATTCGTGGAAGCTGGACACGCGTTTCGCGTGAAGGTGGACGGCTGATTCGCGCGAAGCTGGACAGTCGGAGCGCAGCGACGCGGGGTTTCCGATTTTTACTCTGATCGGGGTTTGTCGGTCAAACTCTTTTTGTGTTTGCGCATCGACTCGCCGCTGAGATTGACGCGATAGGTGTTGTGCACGAGTCGATCGAGAATGGCGTCGGCGAGCGTCGGATCCCCGAGTACCGCGTGCCAGTTCTCAATTGGAATCTGACTTGTCACAAGCGTCGAACGGTGGCCGTGACGATCATCAAGAATCTCCAGCAGGTCGCGCACGGCGCCGTCGCTCATGGGCGCCATCGCGAAGTCATCCATCAGCAGGACGTCCGTCTTTGCCCACTGCGCCAGCAGGCGTGCGTAGCGGCCACTACCGTGGGCAATGGCAAGATCCTCGTTCAACCGGGGCATTTTCAGATACAGCGTTGAGAAGCCCTGACGGCATGCCTGGTTGGCCAGTGCACAAGACAGCCAGGTCTTGCCAAGACCGGTGGCGCCTATGATCACCGTGCTGTTGCGCTCGCGAATCCAGTTGCACGTCAGCAGCTGGCCGATGAGACTGCGGTCGAGTCCCCGTGCCGAGCGGTAGTCGATGTCCTCGGGCACGGCATCGGGGAACTTCAGTTTTGCGCGGCGTAGCCGCGCCGTCGTCTGCCGTGATTCGCGCACGCTGGACTCTCGCTCAACAAGCAGACCCAGTCGTTCCTCGAAGCTCATTGCTTCGATGTCGGCGAGTCCCTGCTGCTCGGTGAGCGCGGCGGCCATGCCGCTCAGGCGTAGCTCGTGCAGCTTCTCGATGGTCGGATGTCTGAGCATATTTCTCCTTCAATGGTAGTAGTTGGGCCCACGCACGTTGGCGTGCGTAAGCGGTAAGTCGGCCTGTGCAGATGTCGGCGAGGGTTGCTGATCCAGACCGTTCTTCAGCGTTGAGGCGATGAACTTGTACCCCGGCGCTTTGAGATCGATGGCGCGGCAGCAGGCCACCTCAAGTCGCTCGTTGCCATAGTCCTTTGCGAGCCGAAGCACACCAAGACAGGTGCGATAGGCCTGCTGCGGATGCTGGCGACCGCCCAGCAGATGCTCGATGACTGCGGCGGTGTATGGGCCGATGCTGTCCGCCCAGTTGCGCAGGCGCTGTGGGTCCCAGCCAGTGACGGCCTGATGGTTAGCGGGCATGTGTTCATTGAGCGTGGTATGGGCGCCGCGCCGGTCGCTCTTTGCGTGCGCGGCGATACGCTTGCCGCGATGGAAGATCTCGACCGTCGATGTGGTGTAACGAAGGTCAACCTGTTCGCGCGCAAAGCGATGTGGGACCGAGTAGTAATGACCAGTCAGTTCGACGTGATAGTCGATGCCGACGCGGGCGACCTTCCAGTCGGCGTACTGGTACGGCAGCACAGGCAACGCCTTGAGCGCCGGACGGTCAAGTTCCTCGAAGGCGCTGCGGCGCGAACCCGGCAGCTTCTTGAAGGCCTTGTTGTTCAGGCTGGCGAGCAATCCGGCGATTGCCCGGTTCGCCTCGGCCAGACTGAAGAAGCGCTGCTTGCGCAGCCGGGCGAGAATCCAGCGCTGGACCAGGAGTACGCCCTGTTCAACCTTTGCCTTGTCGCGGGGCTTCCCGCTGCGAGCCGGGAGGACAGTGACGCAATAATGCGCGGCCATTGCTGCGTAGGTGCGATTGATCAGCGGATCATAGAAGCTGGGCTTGTGTACGCCTGACTTAAGGTTATCCGGCACGACAATCTCAGGACAGCCACCGATGAATTCGAACGCACGCACGTGCGAGCCGATCCAGTCCGGCAACTGCTGCGTCCAGGTCGCTTCGGCGTACGTGTAGTTCGACGCGCCGAGCACTGCGACGAAGAGCTCCGCCTCACGGATCTCGCCCGTCGCCGCATCGATGATTGCGACCCTGTCGCCGGAGTAGTCGACGAACAGCTTCTCGCCCGGAGCGTGCGTCTGGCGCAATGTCAGGGGCAACGAGCTGGCCCACTGGCTGTAGTGCGTGCAGAACCACGTGTACGCATAGCCGTCCGGATGCTCGGCCTTGTACTCGTTCCACAGCAGATCCAGCGTGACGCCCTTGCGCGAGAGCTCGCGACGGACGGTGGGCCAGTGGGGTTCGGGCCGCTGCCCCTCGACCTGTGGTGGCGGCGGGTACAGCAGCGCTTCGAGTTCATCGTCGGACAGCGTCGCCGACACCGCCCAGGTAAGCCCTGCGCGCTCCATGCGCCGCACATACTGTCCGACTGTCGTTGGAGAGGCACCGACTGCCCGGGCAATCTCACGCTGCTTAAACCCGCAGTCGAAATGCAGGCGCAGCACTTCACGAATTTTACGCATGGTCAACGTTGGATATGCCATGTGGCCTCTCGACGAAATCGTCGAGCGTGCCACGGTTGACCCGCGTCGCTACATCAGAGCGTTACTGTCCAGCTTCGTGTGAAATCGCTGTCCAGCTTGCCGTGAAATCCGTGTCCACCTTCGCGTGAAATGCCTGTCCAGCTTGCCGCGAAATCACTGTCCAGCTTGGTGTGAAATACGCACGATAGGTGACGCGCGGCGTTGTCACCTGGGTAACCGCAGTCGTCGAGCTGATACAGCCGCAGTTTGTCCCCGTCGTACATCTTAACGAGCGCAGAAGTCTTGCCATGTTCGTCGACGGGCAGGAACCTGATGTCGATACGCGTCGAGTGTGTGTTCGGGTAGGAAAACTGGTCAACTACGCTGTAGCTGCCACTCATCTGCGAAAGCACGGCTGGGTCCGAGGGGACAATCGCGCATCCGGCGAGGCTAGCGAGGGCGCCGACGACAGTTGCAAGGCCCGTCACATTCAGTTTCTTCAAGGTCTTTTCCTACGGAAAGGGATTCACGGATTTGCATCCGGATTTATGCGAAGCGGGACTGAGGAGCGGCGCAATTCAGTGCCACCCGGGGGAGATAGGTTCCAGCGTTTGCTTTACTCTCGAATTCTTTTCTGTCTCAAGCCTCGTCCGGCGTACTCGCCGCTGCCCCGCACCATGCACCTATTACATCGGCAAGCGGAAAAGAAAATTTAGGCTGTAGCTGAAATAACCTGAAATGCGCGCCGCCCCTCGCTCGATGCTCACGTCATCCGCCTGAATGTCCGGTATCAAGCGGCTCGACCGTCCCTTGTGGGGTCGTACTGAGCCTCTCGCGTCGCTCCGCAACAGTCATTCGGAGTCGCACGCGGCAGCTGCGTTGCAGAAAAACAAGGCCAGCGTGATAAACAACATTATCAGTCCGTTACTGATTTTGATCTAAACTGGCGATCATGAAAACGCGTGAGACTGACCCCATCGCCTTCCCCGGCGACGCCGAACTGGCTGCGCTGCGCGCCTGGTATTCCGGGCTCGACGCTCGCGCGGCCGTCGCGCGCTATCTGGGCGACCGCAAGGCGCCCGGGGCATCCGCGCGCGGCGTGCTCGGCGGCATTCGGCGCACCCTGGTCGCGTTCGCGACGAGCCGTCACCGAGCCGACCTGGCCGCAACATTCGGCGAGCGATCCACTGCGTCGGCCGACACCGTCGCGCGCACGATCGAGTTGCTGCGCAGCCTGCCAGCACCGGTTCCGCATGTTGCTGACGAGATCGATCGGTGGTTGCCACTGCGCGTGGTGGCCGCCCTGCAGGCGCATGGCATTCGGACGCTGGCCGATCTGACCGTGCGGATTCCGCGCCGGCGCCGCTGGTGGATCGCGATCGACGGACTCGGCGTCGCTGGCGCGCGTCGCGTGGAGGCGTTTTTTGCCGCCCATCCAGCACTGACCGAACGGGCCCGGGCGTTGATCGTCGCGGCACCGGCCGGGGACGTCGTGCCGTGGGAGCAGTTGCGCGTGCCGCACGAAGTCGACGGCTCGCATGGACAGTTCCGCGCGCCGCGGGCCGCCTGCCTGCTGAATGCATCCAACGACTACGAGGCGATCCAGTCCTGGCTGTCGCTGCATGAATCGGCCACCACGCAGCGCGCCTACCGCAAGGAAGCAGAGCGCCTGATCCTGTGGGCGATCATCGAGCGAGGCCGGGCGCTGTCGTCGCTCACCACTGACGACGCGATCGCGTACCGGGCCTTCCTGCGCCGGCCCACGCCGCGCGAGCGCTGGGTCGGGCCGTCGCGGCCACGGCACAGTGTCGAATGGCGACCGTTCATCGGCGCGCTCTCGCCCAGATCAGCGGCGTACGCACTGAATGTCCTGTCGGCGCTATTTCGCTGGCTGGTCGAGCAGCGCTACGTGCTGGCGAATCCGTTCGCCGGCGTCAAGGTCAAGAGCCACGCACCGCGCGCGGGCCTGGACGCGTCGCGCGGTTTCTCCGAGGGCGAGTGGCTGCTGATCCGCACCATTGCCGACGGCCTCGAATGGTCCTATGGCTGGGGTGTGCCGGCCGCGCAACGCGTTCGGTTTCTGCTGGACTTCGGCTATGCGACGGGCCTGCGCGCCAGCGAGCTGGTTGGCGCGACGCTCGCCGACATCCGTCGGGATGAGCACGGTGATCACTGGCTGCACGTGCTCGGCAAGGGTGGCAAGCGCGGCAAGGTGGCGTTGCCGCCGCTTGCGCGGACGGCGCTCGACCAGTACCTCGTGCAGCGGGGCCTGCCGGTCACGCCTGCGCGCTGGAACCCGGCAACGCCGCTTGTCGCAAACCTCGACGAGGACGGCGCACGCATTGAGAGCACGCGGCTCTGGCGCGTGCTGAGACGGTTCTTTGTGCTGGTGGCCGACGCGATCCAGGACGAGCGGCCCGGGACGGCCGAGAAGCTGCGCCGCGCGAGCCCGCATTGGATGCGCCACACGCACGCCTCCCACGCACTCGCGCGGGGCGCCGAACTGGTCATGGTGCGCGACAATCTGCGGCATGCGTCGATCTCGACGACGTCGACCTATCTGCACAGCGACGAAGTGCAGCGCGCACGGCAGTTCGACCAGGCGTTTGCCGCACGGGACCTCAAGCTGTAGGCCGTTTATGCGGACGTCCACATAAGCCCATCAGTTTTCATAACTTCGCCGCTTATGATAGGAATTTGCGCTTACCTTGTTTGGCCCCCTAGTCGCTCGTGTGGTAAGCCACTCCCAGCCGCCGTCGCATCAAGTATCGGGTCTTCAGATGCCGTGAGATTCACGTACACGCCACCTGTCGCGACCCTTCGAATAGCAGCAAGCAGTTCGTGCGCAGGGCTGGTCTTGACGGCAAAGCCCGAGGCGCCCGCCGCAAAATATTGACTGGCAACGCTCGGTTTCGAAGATCTCGTAACAACGACAATCCTTGGCGGCTGCCGTAGCCGCCATTTCTTGGGCTGCATCGATCAGAGTTTCGTTGAGATGGAGAGTGGATTCGTGGCTTTGCCATTCCCGTCTGACGCCCGTGCGTTGAACGGGCAGAGCGGGAAGGGCTGTAGCTAAGCGCCATCCCGACGCTCGAATGTCTGTGCAATCGTGTAGACGAGAGGCCGCTTGTGTTTAGGGTTGTAGGACGCCTGCCCGTTGGCGTCTGGACGAGTTGCCATGTCCTGTCACGGATCGGCGTAATCGAGCCGGGGATGATCGGCGTAATGAGGCCACGGAGCATTTGTGACTTTTCCGCACCCCAAAGGCTATCGCCGTCAACCGCCGATTACCGATAGGGCATGCTGTTCTGCTCGGGCCGAACACGTGATGTCGGCGGAAAAATTTCCGATAGCTTGACCCACCTCTGGGCAACCTGCGGCGCGAGGGCATAATCGACGCCCGAGCGCTGCTGCTGGTAATTGTAACGGGGAATGCCAAACAAACCGGTTTCCTCCGCTTGTACCAGGACCAGGCCGTCTTTGCGCTTGATTTCGATGACCAGCCCCAAATTTGTCTGATCGCCCGGCTTAAGGGTTCGGCGAAATGCCTCTGGAAGTGTGTTGTCTTCCTGCGCTGGGGTTGCGAGCGCAGATGTTGATGCCTGATTCAGTTCCTGCAGAAAATCATTCTGGTACCGAGCTTGAAACTGTCGACCTGATTGAGCCTCCGTGTACTGCCCCGTCCCAACTTTCTTGCCACTCTCAAACAGACCTTTATACGTGTCGCCGTTGCGCCAAGTGTAAATCCCTTCTCCGTCAGGCAAGCCGGCCTTTATTCCGCCCGCATAGCGATCGCCGTTAGCATAGTGAATTTCGCCTTTGTCTCCGACCAGTTGTCCCTGTTTAAACTGGCCTCGCAGTTCGTCGCCATTGGCGAAGCGTACTACGCCCGCACCGTCGCTCAAGCCCTTCAGGCAAGGTCCCTGATATTGATGTGATGGCCAATCCTGACTGTCGATTAAACGGCAATCCGGAGTCGCATCGGCGGTCGCGGACACCTGGGATTCTCCGGCGGCGGAAGCTACCAGACTTGAGCATGCCAACCAAAATAAAAACAATAGTTTGACGCCACGTTGCCCATCAATACGGGAGATTTTTCCAGAGCGCAACATAAGCATCCACATTCAAATAGTCCGAAGAAGAAAATCCCGCATCTTGCAGCAACCGGTTGCGCAACGCCACTCCGGTTTCTGAATATTTCCCCCTGCGGGCATAATCGCTGATCAAGCTGTTGAATTTTTGTTCCTTTTCCAGGGCCGTTCGGGCTCGACGAACTTGAGTAAAAGAAATAGTACGGGTATTGGCAATATTGTGCATATTTTGCGCCTCCTGGATTTCCAGAAACTCCCGGCGTGCCGTTTGCGTCGTCTCCGGGTCTTCGATGCCGCCGGGTAAGCATTTCCAGTAAGGTACGGGTACGGCTTTACCCAGCGTCTCAATAACACCCAACTCCACCAGAAGACGCACAGAGGCGTGTCGCGCCTCGATCCGTGATAAAGACTCGCTCCAGCCGATAGAGTTACCCTCGATGCTGATATCGTAATTGTGATCAACGTTGTCAAGATTCAGCAACATCGCATTGGTCGATGCCGTGTGGTTGGCAATCGAAAACATGCTGGTCTGGTTAGCGTAAAAATCCACGACCATGCGGGTACTGGTCCGCTCTTCATTGCGCCCGAAATCCAGATTTGTCAGACCATTACCACCGCCAAATTCAACGGATACGTTTTGTGATTTTTTTCTGCCATAGACCGCACGGTCAAATTCAGTCACCGCACCGTACAGCGTAAAAATCGTGTCGTAACCAAAGGCCCGACTTGGGATCAGTGCCGCACCACCGATATTGAACAGCTGGGTTTCTTCGATTGTGGGTCGATAGACAATACTGAGCGGGCCGCCGATTTTCGAGACAGTGCTCACCGTCATGTCTCGCAGGTCGCTGGGGACCTCCTCGTCTTTGGACGCACCTGTGTCATCCTTGACCACACCAACCTCGACCGGTAGCGGCTGGTCAACATAGGCGCTCAACATCCGGCCAAAGCATTGCAGACTTTCGGTAAATGCATCAATCCGCTGTGTGGGAATGCTGTATGGTTCCACCACCACGGCTTCGTGGTTCGCACAAGCCGCTAATAGCATTCCCGAAAGCGAGATACAAATATAGGAGATGAGACGAAACATTGGTTAATCCGTACGATAAACAGTCGAGGTGAATCGTGATCCCGAGGGCACAAACTAACGCTGTCCGATTGTCTTGCCATCTGAATCTTCAATCTCGTTTGCGATGTTAAAAGTCATGCCCGAGCAGACATCCTCGATTTCAGTCAGCGTCGCCCAGCCTGTTGCAAGCAACGGTTATCTAGTCGACTCTGAACAAATCGCGACGCCTTTCGCAGCAAGGGTTTGAGGCAGAAAGAGGTTGATGCAATTGCAGGAACCTGGCACATTAAAGGCGAAATCCTGCAAATTCTGTCGAGGTCTGGATGGGTCCGAAGACACCGGTAAGCGAAGGCGATTTCTTCCGGCAACCACTGCGCGAGCAGATCAACCTGAAGCATTCCTTGGTGAGGCTGGCTGATCTGATCCGGTGGGACCAGCTGGATCGGGCGATGAGTGAGAGCTTTCGCTCGCATCGCGGGCGTCCTGCCACAAGTACGCGGTTGATCGCGGGCCTGCTGTACCTGCAGCATGCCTTCGGCCTGTCGGATGAGGAAGTCGTGTGGCAATGGGTTGAAAATCCATACTGGCAGGTTTTTACGGGCGAAACGTACCTGCAGACGAAGCCACCGGTTGATCCGTCGAGCCTCACGCGCTGGCGCGCGAGGCTGGGTGAGGCCGGCGTAGAGGAGTTGCTGGCCGAGACGATCGAGGCGGCACGGCGCGCGGATGTGATCAAGGCCAGCAGTGCGAAGCGGGTGATTGTCGATACGACGGTGGCAGAAAAGGCCATCGCACATCCGACTGACTCGCGTCTGCTTGAGCGTTGCCGGGAGCATCTGGTTAAAGCAGCCGCGCGTCACGGGTTGAAGCTACGGCAAAACTACAATCGCGAGGCGCCACGCCTGGCTGCCCAGATTGGCAGGTATGCGCACGCGAAGCAGTTCCGGCGCATGAAGAAATCCCTGCGCACGTTGCGCTCGCGCGTGGGCCGTGTGATGCGCGATGTCCAGCGGCAGCTGGATCAGGTTGACGAGGCTGCACGCGCGACGCTGGGTGAACTGATCAACCGTACGAAGCGCATCCTGACGCAGAAGCCGAAAGACAAAAACAAGCTGTACGCCTTGCATGCGCCCGAGGTGGAGTGCCTGTCCAAAGGCAAAGCGCGCAAGCCGTACGAATTTGGTGTGAAAGTGTCGATCGTCACGACACACCGTGAAGGGCTGGTGGTGGGCATGCGTTCGATGCCGGGCAATCCGTACGATGGGCATACGCTGGAAGAAGCGCTTGAACAGGCGCACATTCTGAGTGAGGTAAAGCCTGAGACAGTCTTCGTTGATCGGGGCTATCGGGGCGTTGACATCGAAGGCGTCAAGATCTGGCATCCAGGATTGCGCCGCGGTGTGACGCGAGCGTTGCGTGTGATGATCCGGCGGCGCAGCGCCATTGAGCCAGCTATTGGACACATGAAGAGCGACGGCAAGCTCGGGCGTAACTGGTTGAAGGGTGCTCTGGGTGATGCGCTGCACGCTGTCCTGTGCGGTGCAGGTCACAATCTGCGCCTGATCCTCAGGAAGCTGAGGTTTATTTGTGCGCTCATTCTCGCGATGCTCTATGCAGCCTCTGCGCCGGCGAGTTAGGCAGTTAAACGGACAAGGTAACCGCAGGCGTTACGATGCCGCCTGACAATGGCGACATCGTTCAACCTTGGCGCCAGAAGAAGCCGAAAATGAATTGTTCAGGGGCGACTATCTATTCGCGGCAGCCTTGTTGACGATGGTTGAGTTGGAGTGATCCGACTTCACAATGATCGTTGCATTGTTGAGTTTTGCATTTGGTCCGATATTAACGCTATCAACACTTGCGCCGCCATCGGTTGTGCCTTGAATGATACGGTGATTATTACCAGAAATGCCTTTTGTGATCGCCCTGTTTGCGCGATTTGTTGCGTTCGCGACAAAGAATTGCGAATTGGTTAGCGGCTTCACATCTTTCTGTTGCTGGGTTAGTTGCGACATATATTGACCATATGTATTGCCATCCGCCAAAGAAAAGTCGGAGGATGCCAGCAATATCAATGCGATGAGTGCCTGATAAGGTAACCGAATCATTTTAGATGCACAGGATGAAATGGGAGTTTCGACATATTGAAAGGGCCGTGCGACCCCGGCACATACCCCTTTGCATGAATGGTATCGATCTATTTCCCTTTTCCTACGGCAATCGAATTCTGCATTCCTGTACCGCTAATTGTGTTGGTGCCGCCATTGAGATCGATAGTATTTGTCGAGCCATGTTTAGTGTCGTTAACCAGAATTGAATTTTGGGTCGCGGTTCCGCCGACACTAACGCTTCCAGAATTCATAAACGTGCTCACATCTCCTTTGCCTACGATTTTGTTGTCAATCGTGTTATTCGTGCCCTTTTGCTTTATCGTATTGGTGGTGTCTGCGAATACCATGTTTGAAAACATGGCAAAGATGCCAAACGAAACAAGAACTCTAAAGAACTTCATGGCAAACCTCTCTTTCATGATTTCGGACTGAATCCCGAGAAGATATAAAGGACGGCGGCAGCATGGCACGACACTCCTGGAGGACGTTATCCGCCTTGATGTCAGAGGCTCTTCTAGTTAATGGCAGAGCCCCCGCAACGCTGGTGCGGATAATCAGATCCATAACGGGCGCTGCATCAGCGAGATGGGCGGAAAGCCACCGGGCATAAACATTTACTGCGGCGTCGCGACATCAATGTCACAACGTCATTGCAGTGTATTTGCATGTACTCGTTTTGCAAATGAAATGACTAGTAGGATTCCTCATACATTTCATTTAAAAAATGGCACGCTCTCTTCGAATAGTGGTCGCTTCAGGATTCGGAAAATACCGTACGCCAGAAGCCTTGGGAGCCTTATTCCGCTTGCCTTGGCCCGCATGGTGCGTTCCAAGGGAGATATTGATCAGATGCGTAACGCGTAAGTGTGATGGGTTTTACGTGTTGTGCATCGCGGCTATCGTCCTTTAAATTCCGAAGGTGGCAGACAGACTACCCACCCTGTCATCTCCACCGATCTCCCTCTGATCAATACCCTTCGGTCTAGTTTCACTATCATCCCTCGCGCGCGCGAGATCCATCGAACGGCCCTCGCGAGCCGCTTATCCCGGATCGCCGAGTCAACCGGCTTCACCGATTTCGAGAATGTCCGGCTTGATCCCATCCGCATGATCGACTGCGGTGGCGAATCCCACCAGTTCCATTTCCAGCTCCGGCTGCTGGGCGACCGGGTCGCCCTTGACGCCTTTGAGCTTCGCGGCGACATTCCCACCGACTACCGGTTCCAGCCGGACGCATCGAATGGGACGAGTCGCAGGATGGACACTTGCCACTCGTGGTGGTCGACGGCAAGGAGGTCTCGTGGAACGATCTAGGGCGAATGCTGATGAGCATGGAAGGATGGCAGTTCAGGCTTGATATCGCTGATCCGAGCGAAGAGCTTTGAGTTGCGGTGCCGACGCCGCGTAACTGCTTTTGCGCGCGGCCTATAGGCGTGCGTACTGTCGTTGCCCCAATGCGGCCTCATTGATCGCGCGCGCCAGGGCGGGCGACGGAATCCATTGGCCTCCTTGCGCGATGAATCGAGCCGTCGCGTCGACGACCGGTGGGTGGCTCTCATTGGCGGATGAAGCGATGACAGGCGCTACGGCCGACTCCACGAGGGCAAATTGCTGGTTTTCGAAGCGGTCTGGGTCGAGTCGACCTTCGGCATCGAAAGCAAGAACCGAATATGTGGCTCTAATAACGCGCACCGGCTCGCTGGCCACCAGTTCAACGACCACGTTGGCCATTCGCGCCCGTTGCCCCGCAAAAGCGGGCAAACGGTGACTGGCCGGATCTCGAAGCATGCGGTCGAACTTGCTGGTTGACAGCCGCCAGAGGGTATCGTCAGGGGCGACGAGAAACGTTCGAGACGAGAATCCCATAATTGCGCCCCTTTGCCTCACATCAGCTGAGAGGTCAGGCTCGGCACATGCACCCGTGCAAGCGTTGTCACGTTAAGGTCTTCGAGACGCAAGTGGGCACAGAACGTACATTTGCTCAGAAATCGGACGGATCTTGGGTAAGCCCAGTGAAGCGATGCCATCCGGCAAAGCGTGCGGCGAGCTGTTTGCGATAGAGTGATGCACGCAGTAAATGTCGCTTGAGCGCGAAGTGCTGGCGAATCGGTCCGAAGCTCGATAAGAACGCTTGTGTGCGATCAGGATCGCGGAAACCACGCATCCGGCGCTCGCGCTCACGCGTGGGTTGATGGTTATTTTCGGCACGGTTGTTCACCCGAGCGCTGGCTTTGACGAAGACGTGTTTGATGTTTGCCAGTTCGGGAATTTCGGCCTTCGCGGCCGGATAGCTGCGCAACTGATCGGTGACAATCCTTCGCGGCGCGTCGGGACAGGCGGCCAGCACGCGTTTGAAGAAGTACTTTGCTGCGGCCTTATCGCGATGTTTCTGCAGCAGGATGTCGAGTTCGGCGCCGTGTTGGTCGACTGCCCGCCAGAGCAGATAAGGCTCACCGCGCAACGTAACGAAGACTTCGTCAAGATGCCATGTGCTGCCGGGTTTGCGGCGAGCCGCCTTGACGCGATGTGCGAAGCCCGCGCCGAATTTATCGCACCAGCGGCGGATCGTCTCGTAACTGACGATGACACCGCGCTCGAATAGCAGCTCTTCAATATCACGCAGGCTGAGTTGGAACCGGAAGTACCACCGAACCGCGTGGCTAATGACCGTCGCCGGGAACCGATGGCCGTGATAAAGCGATTTTGTCTTCTTCATCGCGACATCTTACGTGACCACCTCGCCAACGTGACAGAGCCTAGCGATGGGCCAGGGCCAGTGTCACCGGCGAGTCGATTGCTTCTGGTGGCACGGGTTCGAGGTTATGTTCCATGCTTGGAAGAGACGGCAAGCGGCGCTTCGGCCGGGTCGAACGGAGAAACCGTCTTGCCGCTCATGATGAAATGGGCCAGCCGCCGTTCGGCCTTGACCAGATCTCCCGCACGCGCCCTCGCAAGCTGCGAGTCGTGAAGCTGAAGAACCACTTCCAGCGTCGCCACGGCCGACGGCTCGAGTTGCCACGTGCCTTTTTCATCGGCGCGCCTGATGGCTGCTTCGAGACCGGCCTCCGCCATGCGGTACAGATCGGGCGACACCGGCATGTAGCCCATTTCGCCGAGGTAGAACGTAAGGTAGACCGCGCGGGTCAACTCATTCACGAGATGCGACGTCCCGTCGGTACTGGCACACGCTGCAAGCGCCAGATGATACCCCAACGAAATGTCATTAACCCGGGCTTGCGAGAGCGGGAGGAGCGCATTTTTCGAGAGAACAACCCGGCGCTTTCCAGAGCGTCCACTGTGTTTCGAGCGAGGCATCGTAAGGGCTTCGTGAGTTGACTCCGTGACATTGCTGACCGTCGTGCGGACATATCCGCTTTCTCCGACCCAGGCACGTCAGGTGAGAACATTCAGGATAGCAAACCTGGATATTTTCACAGATCCGCACCGAACGCGAGCAAAGTTTTCCTGGGACACCGCATTAACAGGAAGATCACTGATCTGCTACCAGTCGACTTATGATCAACCGGCCCTTGAGGCCGTCTTTGACTCACCCGTCAGGCGTGCGGCGCAAAGCGAAGAGCCAGGGCATCAAGCTGATCCGTCGATCACCCCGCACGGGCTCTCCAGATAAGCGGCACACACAACGTGCAGCTAGCGAGATTGCCGAGCCCTCACCACCAGGCATGCGACACCGGGCCCAGGCGATCTTGCGTATTGAGCCGTCGCAGTTATGATCGGACTGACGGATCAATCCGCACCATGATGCCGCGCGAAACAGGGAACCCTGCTGATCGCGTGACTTCCTTCGAGGAGGCGGCATCTGGGCGGTCGTGCCAGGCACCAGGCCTCACACCGCGACGAAAGAACGGCATCATCTTCGCTCCGCGCAGTCATGACGCGCGACGCCGAGGTTCCGCATTAAAGGGGAGGGGCAACACGTATGAGAAAAGGAACTGCCGCGAACAGAAGCCAGGCATTTTCGCGTCCGGCGCGCCTGCTAAAAATCGCTTCCTGGACTATCGCGATCGCCTTTGCGATCTTTCTGAACATGTTGGGCTCACTCGTGATCCGCGATCTGATGTACGCGCCGCGTGGCGGTCCACCGGATCCCTCGCAGTTCAGCGAGGCGGCAACCTCGCAGCTCGAAGCGCAGATCCGTGATGTCCAGCTTCAGCGGGATGCACTCAACGACCGGATCGAGACCACTCGCATTGCTCACGACCGGGCAAGCAAGCTGTATATCGAGGCGCGGGACAGTTTCAGGAACTGGATTGCGACCAGGCAGGCCACCGGGGATAGCCGCAACGATCCGGAATTGCTTGCGCGGACACAGAGGCTCGACGAACTTCAGGCGAGCGTCGCGGGTTGGCAAAGCCAGCAGAATGCCCTCTCCGATGAGACCCGGCCTATCGATGCGCGTCTGAACCAGCTGCGCATCGAGATCGCGGCCGCAAGGCAGGCCGCCGGGAAGCGCTACGAGGCGGCGAGCCGTCATTACGAACTCGTCGTGTTCGGGTGGCGTCTTGCGTTGACGCTCCCGCTTCTTCTCGTTGCCATATGGCTGTTCATCCGGTTTCGCAAGCACAGGTACTGGCCGTTCGTGTACGGCTTTGGCCTCTTCGCGCTGACGGCGTTCTTCGTCGAGCTTGTCCCGTATCTGCCCAGTTTCGGGGGATATGTACGCGTGCTGGTGGG
This sequence comes from Paraburkholderia azotifigens, assembly GCF_007995085.1. Classification (GTDB taxonomy): domain Bacteria; phylum Pseudomonadota; class Gammaproteobacteria; order Burkholderiales; family Burkholderiaceae; genus Paraburkholderia; species Paraburkholderia azotifigens. Next base: position 2,836,810 of record NZ_VOQS01000003.1, on the reverse strand, counting down.
TGTCGCGCTCACCGTCTTCGCCGGGGTCTACACGCTCCGCGCGTTCCAGAAATATGTCGAGCGAAAACGCGCGGAACTGGAACAGAGCCAAATGGAACGCGCGCAGAGCGTCGATTACGAAAAGGCGCTCAGCACATACCCGAAGAAGTTATGCCCCTCGTGCGACAAACCGTGGCATCTTGGCGGCGAGCAGGTCTCGTACTGCATCCATTGCGGTTTGAATCTTTTCAAGGTCTGCGCCTGCGGCGGCCGCAACTTTGCCTTTTTCCCGTTCTGCAACCAGTGCGGCGAGCCCGTTACGGATCCTGCCCAACTCCGTTCCGCAGGATCCGGCGAGCGTCCGCCAGAGAGTGACTGAAACAACCGCCTTCGCAACCCTGACCGCATACCCCTGGGCCTCATTCCTCCTTGCGAGATTGACGGCTTTCCTTTATCCCGACCGGGGCAGCAACGTCGCAGCGGACGTCGAAAGACTTGAACAGGCCTTCACGATTCCAGCAGGGGAAGCTCACGCGCTCTGTCTTCCGAAGCACGGCTAAAGACGCGCGTCAGGACGGGACCGATCGATCATCAGTTCTTGGTCCGCTGCAACCGGCTGGGCACGACCACCTGGTTTGGCCAAACCGCCTAAGGCAGTTACGCGACCAGACATCTACGGTCCCGCGCAATTGGACAAAGCGGGCGCACCCGTTTCTTCGTCGCCGGACGCAAAGAGCGCCGATCAGACATTGCAGAGCATTGCCCTTGCCGACACGCCGTCTGTCGCACAGTGACGCGTGCGATTCACGCTCGGACTGCGCTGCGCTGCCTGCGCGTCGAGACCAACAACTTTGCCGTCTCGGGTGCGACGGCTGATCATTACGATCGGAGCGCGACGACACCTACGTTCGCGCTCGTCGTTCGCCTACTCGACAAGCTGTCGTCACATTGCCCATGTCGCGGATGACCTCGTAAGCACCAGGATTCTGCAAACGAACAAGGGGAGTACCAGGATCTGACGGTCACGCGCGTTCGTAAATCAGCATCGAACGTTCAAATAGTGCAGCATGGATCGTCGGCGTTTCCTCCGGACCGCCATACCATTCCAACTGGACCTCCATTGGCAGGAGCGCTTCGATTGCTTTCTGCAGGCGAGGTTTTTCGAACATGAAGGTCGTCCATGCCGACGAATCGCCCGCCAGTGTCTGCACCTCAACGGCGATGTCGATATCGCTGTCGGAGCGCTCGGTGCCGCGCACGCGACTGCCGAACAGCCAAACCTTGAGCAAAAGCTCCTCCGTTTTGGCCCATGCGAGGACGACGTCGCGAATTTCGTTGATATCCATAAGATCCGGTCAATACTCCAACTTGTGCGTTACCTATCCCTGAGATTCATCGATCGCCTCGAAACCATCGTACATAGACAGCGAACGTCTCGGGTATGCAGCCGACAGTTCGTCCACGTCAAGCGTATGCCGGTCGAGACGAAATTTGCCGTTGACTTCATGCATCACATGGAACGCAACGGGCATATCACGGTCGGCGAGCATACGCGCGACCGTGTGCATGATGGTGGAGGGACATCGCATTCCGAATGTAACGTCAACGAGTTCAAGCGGCGAATCGCGCGAGCCCCGGTTTCCGAGCAATCGCCACTCTTTCTCGTATTTCCAGTCGGGCGCTTTTCGTAGCAGCACCGCGTCATTGACGGCTTGCCGCGCCTGATCGTCGTGCTGAAGCACCATCTTCGCGACCTCACTTGCACGCACGTTCCGGTCGCCATCATATTGAACCTGATGGAGCGAGGATTGTGCTTCTTTCGGCACGGCGTATCCGATGCAAAGACCACGGTGCTGCGCGCCGTAGTGACTCCACATCAAGGGGCAATCATATCGTGACGCCAACGACAGGATTCCCTTGTCATACTGCATCAGTAGCTCGCGTTCGATCTCGTGCGCCAGCAGAATCGAAAGGATATTCGGCTCATCGCCATATTCAGGATCAGTAGCCGCATACCGCAACTGATCGATAGCCCGGACACCGGCGTCTAGGCTATGTTTGTCGATATGAGCCATCGTCTTCGGACCACGATAGTGCACCGTGCGCGCGCCCGCCTGCATCTCTTTTGCGACGCGGAGCCGGACCAGCTCCTGGACGGTACGTTCCAACGTCGGAACATCGCAGTCTGGCTCAACACGTGGTTTTGTATCAAGGGGATCGTTAAACGTGCTGGGGTCAGCGAAATAGACTTCGTCTGCGCATAAAAGCTGGACCGTCCGTTCGTCGAATGGACGGTACTTGAAATAGACTGGCTGCATTACTTTTATCATTGCCATTTTCGTCCAGCGAATCGGTTGCTACGGATTGCATTGAGTGTCGATGTTCTTCAATCACCGCGGCCGTTTTCCTGCAGGGCGAAAACCTGACGCGCGTCGCCATGGGCGTCCGGCTGGGCGTTTATGTCGCTCACGCCGCGTTCCCGCCAAAATTTGTCTGCGTCTGTTCCTCGCCGATCGCATGCCACAGCGGTGCCACGGCTGCGCGCGCCAGCTCAAGGGGCGGGGTACGGAAGTCCTCGATATACACGGGTGCAGCGCGCAGTTCCCTGAGATGACCGGGAATGACCGGCGTCTCCGGCCACTGGCCGTCCGGGCGCTGGAAACCGACGCGCTGGCCAGCGACCTCGAGCAGGGTCACGAACAGATAGGCCGGCGGGGGTACGTCAAGTGCCGCGATTGCGCGCACGATGGCGGGCAGGCTGTGCTCGACCAATGGCAGTTCGTACTGCGCGGGCGCGAGCACGGAAATGGCTGGCTTGCCGAGCTGACGGGCGGTCACCGCGCCGGCGAGTTCAATGCTTCCATCGTGAAAAAGCTGCGCGAAACCTGGTCCGGGGGCCGCGCCGTCGATGCGCGGCGGACAGATCACCCCTTCATAGTTGACCACTGGCGGACGTAGCGGATGTCCCGCCGGTTTTGCCCACTGCAGTTCGTTGGCCGCAGCCTTGAGCGAGTCGAGCGCGATGGACTCGCGGCGCGTAAGCGCAGCCAGCGGCAGCAGATGCACGACGAACAGCGGGCCGCGTTCCAGAAGAAGCGGAGCGATACGCTCACGCAGGACGGCCAGCCGCTGGTCGCGCCAGGCGAGCGCCCGGTCCGCGAGCGAGCCGGCGAACGCAAAGGCCGTGCGAATAGCGTGGATATCCATGGTTTCCTTGCCGCCGGAGTGCCGGAGGTAGAAGTGGTTATTGCGCCGCACACGGTGTGGCGCGTTGGGGCTCATTGCGACGCGCAGCACGACGACATGGCCGCCGGCTGCAAGCGGCACGGCCTGGTGCAGGAGGCCGCCACTGACGCGCGGCTCGATCGCGTCGCGCAGTGAGTTCGTGAGCTTGAGCAGCTCATCATCGAGATTGGGCAGGATGACGGGCACGACCTCGTCGGCAACGCCGTCGGCTTCGCGGATGCCGAACACCAGGTCCCCGCCGACCGTGTTGGCGAAGGCGCAGACGTCCTCGGCAAGCGCCTGCCGGCCGTCTTTCGACAGGTCGAGCTGCACCTTGTAGTCGAGTGTACGACTTTCCCGGATCTCGTCGTCGATCAGCTGGCGGACGACCGTTTCATCGGTTTCTTCGAGCCTGGCAAACGGGATCATGATGGTCTAGACCGGGAAAAAGAATGCGAGCTTGAACAGGCAGACCAGCATCGCGAGGGCGGACAGTGTGTACGGCACAGCAACGTCCACGCCGACGCGCGAGCTGACGGCAGCCCGAACAATGCAAAGAAGAATCACGCGCGCGCGTACTCGCGCCGGAAATGAAAATCCCGGCATGTGTCCGCCCGAACGGCCATATACGCCCGACGTCCATTCGACCTCGAACGTGATGCCAGCGCGGCCCTGCCACCAACTCTGGTTCGCTTCATTCTCCGGGCTCGCGGTCAGACTTCTTATGCGGCGCGCATTACCGTCTCGTTGCATCCTGGTTACGATCTCGCCATCGATAAAAGCATCGAAATCCTGAAACCACGGTACGCGTTGTCCGTGCAGGAAGTACCGGCGCACCGCCGTGGCAACCTGTTGTGTGACCACCTGGTAGCGTATTCGTTTGAATTCGTCGACGATCTGAAACCATTCGTCGAGTGTTTCATTGGCGAAGCGGTAACGCAGGAACAGGTAGCACAGCACAATCGCCAGTGCCAGCCACACATTGAATGGGCTCACCTGGCCGACCTCGGCGAAGCCGAGCAGCGTGCCGGTCGGCCGGAAAGACAGGTTAAAAAAAGCGATCGCGAGAATCGCGGCCGCAAGCACCACCACATTGCGGCGCAGCTTGTCGGGGGTGTCGTCCATCGTTGGTTCTTGTTGATGTGCTTAGCGTGAGGTCGCCGGAGCCGGGGCGGCCGCCCCAGCTGGCGGCACAAGCGTACCTGAAAACTCGACGACCGTACGACGGTAACGTCTGCAGACGGAACAAAGAGACTATAAAAACGGATGTAAAAATGAATCTGCCTGTGACAGAATCCGCCCATCTTCGGCCTTCGCACACCGTGACGGTTGACTCACGTGCGCCCCCTCCATGATCGATTCCACAGCCGACGCAGCAGTCCGCGATGCGCTATTTGAGCACAAGATGTTCAGTGCCCACGCAGGCGGCGCCTCCTATTCGCTCGAACACATCCGGCAACTCGAGGGAACGTGGCAATACGAAGCCGAGGCGATCCGCTCGGCGCTGGCAAGCATGAAGGCCGACGGGTTAGTGAGCACCGGCGGATCAACCTGGCAGGCCACGCGCGCCGGGTTGATCGCGCGCGAGATGCGCTGGCAGCAGCGCGGGCTACGGCACCCGGCGCTGTTGTCCGGGACAACGGATTGTCGTGACCTGATGATCGCTCTGATCGCAAGCGGTGGGGAAGAGCACGAAGGGGGCTTCGCCGAGCAGGGGCTGGCCCAGCGCGCCTTGGGTGTGTATCTTTTCGGTGTTGGCGAATCGGAATGCAACGCCCTGCTGGATCGACTGTTGGCCGATGGTGTAGCGCGACGCATTGATCACGGCATCGGGAACTGGCCCGCCAGACTGCTGCTGTCGGCAGATGGTCGGCGACTTTACGCACAGGCTATCGTCCCGCGACTCGGCCTCCGGCCACCTGCGACCATTCTCGCAGCGCTCGAGCCTGAGCGACTGCCCTTCGACGACCTGGGACTTGACGCAACGCTGGCCGACAACCTGCGCTTTCGCTGGGAGGAAGCGGAGCGCTGTGTCGGCGCGCGGGCGTGGCTCGCCGCATGCGCGCTGTATGGCTCGATCCTTGAGGTGATCCTGGTCGGCTGGCTGGAGCGCGATCTTGCGTCCGCCATGCGAGCAGTCAGTACGCCGCGTGACCGGGCAGGGCACGCGAAGCCACTCGAACGGTGGACGCTCGCGGAGCTCATCACGGTTGCGACGGAGCTCGATTACCTTGACGCCGGCCACGCGAGACATGCACAGGCTCTGCGAGAGTCGCGCAACCTTATTCATCCGCATAAGCAGATCCGCGAGCGCAGCAACCCGGACGGCCATCTCGCGTCGATTTCGCAGCAGGTAGTTCGTGCGGTTCTTGACGCGCTTGCGCGGACGACCTTGGCACGCAGCACCTCGTGACGTTCATTTACGCATCACCGAAACCGCCGGCACGTCCCGTATCGACTGGGTCAACACGAACGACACACGATCAACAGCGCGCTCGACGCGCTGCATGCGGATTTTCCGCCGGATGATACCCGGCTTCTGGACGGGCTGACTGCCGCGGTGCGCCGCCGCCAAACGCTTCTATGGCGCGACCGCGGATGGCAGCCGCCGCTTAACGTCGCACTTCAGGACGAGATGCAACGCCGGCTCAGCCCGGTCTTCATGCAGGCTTGCGTGCGCGGTTGCCGGCGCAAGAGTGTAACGGAAACGCCGCTCGCTGCGCGCGCAGAACCATCAGGCACGCGAGCACGACGATCATCTGGAACGCCGGCCGCGGTACACAAGAAAAACTGAAATAATTGCGGTCGCACGTTCAACCAACTGTCGCCTGGGTGGAAGTGGCGCGCAGGAACAATCGGCGGATATGCATTAGCGGCGACGCGCATGCATGCTCAAGAAGAAACCCACAAGAGGCTCCGGGTCGCTATATGAAATGGATAACTGCAAACGATCTGGCCGACTGGTCCAGGCGACTCGATGCGCGCGCTGCGCTTGTCGACATGGTCGGGGATCTGATCCGCGCCAGCGTTCCGAACGCTAATCACTTCCGTTTCCCGGGCGGCGACAAGGCGCAGGTGCGTGGCTTCGACGGTGATCTGGAGTGTGATGTGGAGGCCCCGTTTGTACCCGCTGGAGAATCCAAATGGGAGTTCGGCGTCTCGCTGGGCGTCGGAAAGGCAAGGGGCGACTACAACAAGCGGACCGGGGCCACGACAGAAGCGGTCCGTCAGTCCAATACGCTAGTCCTGGTCAACCTGCATACCTGGGACAGCTCAAAGCCGGATGACCAGCTGGACGCATGGACGCGAAACCGGGTACGCGAAGGGCAGTGGCGTAACGTTCGTTACATCGACGGCGCGCAGCTCGAGCACTGGCTGGACCTGCATCCGGCTGTCGCGGCTCGTTACGCCCGCGGGGTACTCCGCCTGGCTCCGCCGACCGGAGCGCAGAGCATTGACGAATTCTGGGAGTCATATAGCAGTCGATACAAGCCGGCGTTGACGGAGGCCGTACTCCTCTGCGACCGGGAGCAGCAGGCGGCCGCCCTCATCGAGAGGCTCGGCGGCCTGGCGCAGACCATTCTCTATGGCAGCGAATCGGCAGATGACGTGATTGCATTTGCCGTTGCCGCAATCCGGTCAGCGCCTGCGGAAACGCGACACCTGCTCGAAGCGCGGACGATCATTGTCGAGAGTACGGAGGCGGCACGATTTCTCGCGACGAAACAGGGGCTGGTCTATCTGACGAGGGGAGACGCGAACGCGCACGCAGGGATGCTTGGAAAGTGCGGCCCGACACTTTCGGCTGCAACGGGCGTTCAGGCGCGTAACGCGGAGAAGCTTGTCCGGCCCAGTGCCACGTCGCTCGGCAAGGCGCTTGAGACAATGGGATTTCAGCCCGAAGAAGCCTACCAGCGGGCGCGGGATTGTGCCCGTTCACTGACAATACTCCGTCGGCTGATTGCAAATGGCCCGTCCCCGGAGCCTGGGTGGGTCGCGCATCGTGACGCGCTGCTCCCGGCCGTTCTCGCCGGCGGCTGGAGTACGGGTTCCAAGCTTGACAAGGATGTGCTCCGGCAACTTGCGGCAAGAGCGGCCTATGCGGATTTCGAGCGGGGCATCCGCCCAACCCTCGAGCTGTCTGACCCACCCATCGATCGGGTTCAGGAAGTCTGGCAGACACGCTCGCCCATCGATGCGTTTCCCTATTTCACGCATCTGATGGGGGAAGTTGAATTCGAGCGACTTCGTGAGGCTGCGCTGGCGGTCCTGAGTCGCCCTGTCCACGAACCTTCCGCCGACGAGAGGTTCGAGCTGAACTATCAGGCGCCGCAGGACTACAGTTCCTGGCTACGTGACGGGCTTGCGAACACGATGGTGCTCATCGCGACCGCCCCGGATGCCTACGGGCTGGACGTCCCGGGTCAGACACCACAAGAGTTCGTCGACGAAATCATACGTCAGCTGCCCGAATGGGGCAGAAGCCATCGTTCATTGCGCGTGCTGCGGGATCTGTTGCCGACCATTGCGGAGGCGGCCCCCATCCCTTTTCTCGACGCCCTCGAGGTGATGCTTGAGGGCGACACCGAGATCGCGAACGTGTTTTCCCGGTCGGACGGGCTGTTCGAGCCGACGAGCCTGCACGTCCATATTCTTTTCGCCCTTGAGTTGCTTGCGTGGGATCCTGCACTGCTGGCGCGAGTGGGACTGGTCCTCGCCAGGCTAGCCAGGCTGGACCCCGGCGGCAAGCTGACAAACCGTCCGATCAACTCGCTTCGCTCCATCCTTCTGTCGTGGGCGCCGAACACCTACGCGACGCTCGACCAGCGCCTCTCGTGCATCGACCAGATCGTGTCGGCCGAACCGGAGGTGGGCTGGACGCTGCTTGCAGGTTTGCTGCCCAGACCGCATGACACAACCAGCCCCACGAGGAAGCCGGCACTTCGCGATGTGATGCCAAGGCATCCCGAAATCATTACATTCGGTGTGGTCTGGCGGGCCAATACCGCGATGATCGCGCGGGCAATTGACCAGGCCGAAGACGTCGAGGGCCGCCTGCTGACCCTTATCCATGCATTGCCCTCCATGGCTGAAGTCGACAGGCCGAAGGTCATCGAACGGCTGGGTTCCTATCTTGCATCCCGCCCGTTTGACGCAGGAAGGGCCGTCTGGGACGCGCTGCGGGATCTGGTGAATCGTCACGAGGCACTGGCCGAGATGGACTGGACGTTGAGCGACGAACAACTGGCGCCCATCCGCGATATCGTCGAGCGGCATTCACCCGACGATCCGATCGAGGAGTTCGCGTGGCTTTTCGATGACTCGATTCTAGCCATCAGGCGACCAGGAGATCTGAAGACCGAGGCCATAGGACCGGCGCGTGTGCGTGCGATACGTGCCATCCTGGCCGGGCACGGTGCCGACGCTGTGGTACGACTGGCCACACGAACGAAGCCATATCTTGTCGCCGAGGCATTCGCGGAAATTGAAGAGCCCGTGGGCTTCTTCCGCGATCTCGTAGAACTTGCGCTGACCGAACTGCACGAGCACAAGGGCTTCGCCGGGATGCTCTCTGCGATCGCGTTGCAGCAGCATGGCGGTGCCTGGGAGGAAACAGTGCGGACGCTCGCCGAAACCAGCACCCTTGACGTCGCGGCGCTCGCCCGACTGCTGGTTCACTGGCCGAATTCCCCGGCGACCTGGCAGATGGCGCGGTCGCTTGGCAAGGAAGTCGAAAATGCATACTGGCAAAGTATTGGCACCCTACCGGCGGAGGGGCCGACCGGCGAGCTGCTGTATGCGATCAACAGATTCCGTGAGGTCGGTCGACCTTTCGACGTGTTTGGCGCCGCCTATAGACGGCTTACCGAGCTACCCGGCCAACTCATACTCTCGCTGCTTGACGAAAGCATCAAGACGATCAACGCGCATCCGCAGCGCGACGGCACCATGCTCGCTTATCACGTGCAGAGGGCATTTGAAATACTGGGTGACAAGACCGACGTGACAATGGAAGAAGTCGCGCGGCGGGAATACGCCTACCTTCCGCTTCTCGATCAGCGAAAGGAAAACGGGTTGTTATTGCACAGGTTTATGGCTCAAACCCCGGACTTCTATTTCGAGGTCTTTTGCAACGTGTTTGGGAGTGCCGATGAAGAGCGCACCGAGCCGACTCAAGCCGAACGCGACCTGGCCCATCTGTCTTACGAGCTTCTCGCCTCATTTCACATATTGCCGGGAACAACTGCCGACGGTGTTGACGAACACGCACTCGCCACCTGGATCAGCGACGTTCGCAAGGCAGGGCATAGCACCGGACGGGGCGATATCGGCGACCAGTACATTGGCAGGCTGCTCGCGCACTGCCAGGCCGATCCGAATGATGGTATTTGGCCGCACTCTGCTGTCCGGCGCACGATTGAATCGCTACAGGAAGAGCAGGTGGAAACGGGTATAGTGACCGAACGTTACAACATGCGAGGGGTTGTCAGGCGATCGTTCGGCGAGGGCGGTGGCCAGGAGCGAGAAATTGCTGAACGGTATCGCCGGTGGGCACAGGGACTGTCCGGATGTCCGCGGACCGTGGCGATGCTGAACCGCATGGCCGACGATTGGGAGCGCGAGGCGAAATGGGAAGATACCCGCGCGGAACAGGAGAAGCTAAAGCGCTGATGAAAGTGAATATGCCAGATGCGCCCGCATTAGCGCCACGGTGACAGAAGCAGCGCTCCTGGCGACATTGCTCACCAGCGCGCAAATGCGCAAAGCCGGGCCGTCTCTCTTTCCAACACGTGAAGACCTCGCACCAGGCCACTGCGGCAACAGCCGCCTCCCGAGCCTGACACTCAAATGACAAAGGCGAGGGTGGTCAGCGTGCAGTTCGCTGCAGCGCTCTCCCACGCCGTTTTCGCAAACAGCCGTCGACGACTCTCTCGTCAGTGACATCGGAAGGCGCCTGCGCGGCCGCCCATCGTCGGCACCTGTACTGGAGCGCCCGTCGGCGACCGTAACGCAAGCTGTCGTAACGATTTCTGTGGATGCACTCTCGGTGCGCTTGGTGCCCTCCGAACGTCGGCAGGATCTGAAGAAGTCGAACCGCGTCGCTCGCCGACGCGCGAAAACGCTCCCGCGGACCTGTCCGATGCCGATGATGGAATTCGCTCGGAAATGGCACCTGGTCATCCATGCGTTCGTTTTCTGACGCCAATCGTTCAGAAAAGACGCAAACGCCATTTCCGAACGATTTCTGTCGAGTATCCGGAACGATTTTAGTAAATGCACTCCGACAAACCCAGCAGGCTCTTTTTGCCGCGTCGTCGACCGTCGGAGCCAAGACGTGGCGCGTCGTCCAATGCCGATGACAGAAATCACCCGGAAATGCATCGTGATCACCGATGCCGATTTTTCTTGACGTGAATCGCTCGGAAAAGGCGCAAACGCCATTTCCTAACGATTTCTGTCAAGTTTCCGAAACAATTTCTGTAAATGCACTCTGATGGCGTGTTCGTTCAAGCCTGGCAAGCCGGGCGCGATAAATTTAATCCGATCTTAAAATGTTGATAATTTATATTATGTCAAATCACTGATGCTGTCTTCGGAACGCATCGCAAGTGCCTTCAGTCCGTTGATGGTTTAACCCGCCGCCCTCGGCAAATGCGTAAAGGAAAACTCCACGCGCTCCCCCTCATCGCCGAGGAAAGGTCCGAACGAGATCCAGCCGTGTCCCCACAGCGTGACCTCGTCGCGTCGAAGGATCAACTCATGGCCGCCGTCGATGGTGATGCGCGTGCCGTTCGAGCTGCAGTCGCGCAGCACGTACTGTCCCGCGCGGCACTCGACCGACGCGTGTACCCTCGAGGCGCGGCAATCGCGCACGACCACGCTCATATTCGCTCCGCGGCCGATAGTGGTCAGCGGCGACGCTTCGCTCATTTCCACGCATGCGTCACCATATCGCAGGGTCAGCAACGACGAACCAGGCAAGCCAGCCTGGCCATCCGCGCCATCTTGACCATTCCCCACGATCGTCAGATCGGTGCCCTGTTGCCAGATCGCTTCGAACAACTCCGTTGACTGCCGTTTTCCACGCATCCGAATCGGGTAAAGGTAGCGAGCCATCTCGCGCAATCTGGCGGACAGGCACTCGATCGCATCTTTGCTCGTGACGATCTGCCCCGGCGAAGCCATCCCGGTCAACCGGGCAGCCAGGTTCACCGTGTCACCGAACACGTCGCCTGTTTCGTCTGGCAAGACCGGGCCGTGGTGAAAGCCGATTCGCAGCGACATCGGCTGACCGGCCGCTGAAGGCAAGCCGGACACGGCCAGCTGCATGTCGATCGCAGCTTGCATTGCAAGTTCGGCGGAGGGAAACACCACCATGACTTCGTCGCCGATGGTCTTGACGATTCGCCCTCCCGCCGCTTCCGCACGCGATTTCATCAGCGCAATACACCGCGCAATCGCCTCGAAGGCAATCATGTCGCCGACAGTCTCGTAGAGCTCGGTACTGCGGCTTACGTCCGCAAACATCACGGATGCGTGGGACGTGGGATATTTCGGTTCATCATCCATGACCAGCCCGTCTTCAGGTCGTCAAACCGGCATCGGAGCGCTGTCCGTCAGCCAGTCCGTGCAGGGCTCCCGCTCACCAGTGTAGACGGTCGGATCAGCCGCCACAGGACATCGTGGATGAAGCGACAGCTGAGCATCGTTTCACCTCTATCCCGGTCTCTGCAACCCGAGCCGCCAGGCGAGATTCCCGCGTGCCCTCGCCTCGCAGCGAACATAGAAAAAATCCGTGCCATAGATTCGCGGCCGCGCGAGCAGGCTGCTCAGAATTGCCCGTTCCTGCAGATCGTACGTGTGATCGTCAATGTCGGCGCGTTCGGCTCTCAGACGTGCACCATCGTCGCGAAATCGACTGCGCGGCGCGCCAAGCACAGCCAGATCGACATCGCATGCGAAGCTCTCATCCAGTCTGGTCGGCACATCCGTGTGTCGGGTCGCGAGAACCAGTTCGCAGATAGGGTCACACGTCGCGATACGGCCGTCAGCCCAGCGCCGAAACCACTCTGCGCTGCGTTGCTCGTTGTCCGATGCGCCAGGCAGGTAGATCACGTCGTGGCACCACAGCGCAAGCTCGACGGCATCGGGATCCGGAATGGCGTTGTGCGCCAGATCGAAATAGCGCAGGCAGCGACGGATGTGACGCAAGGTGTGATAGCGACGAACGGCTTCCGCATAACGTTGCGCGAGATCGGCATAGACAGTCTCGCCGCGCACGCCGCCGTTGCGCGACCATAACGCGACGAAGCGTGTCTGCATCCGGTCCATCCCTACTCCTTTGTGCATCGCGCGACCCCAAAGCTTTCACGTGCCGCCGTCATCACCGCGCTCAGAGAAATTCCTTGCGAATATCGATGCTCGACTGCTGCCCGATACTCGAATAATGCTCTGTCAGCCACGCATCGGCTTCCCGTCGCCCGCAATCGCGCAGTTCACACAAGAAACCCCAATCGGCGTTGTACTTGCTGGACACGCCGAGCGCGCACATTGCAGCGTCGGAACGGATCGAATGGATCAGCATTTCCTTCATCTCGCCACGCTCGACTTTGCCTTGCTGAATCAGGTCAGTGACAAAAGCAATCGCACGCATTTCCCGCATCAGCGACGAATTGAAGCTGATCTCGCTGATCCGGTTGAGGATGTCGGCCGCCGTGATGGGCACGCCGAGCCGCACTAGCGGGTTGATGTGGATAATCACCACGTCACGTGTCTTGCAGTTGTAGATCAGGGGGTAGATGGCCGGGTTGCCCATGTAGCCACCGTCCCAGTAGTGCTCGCCTTCGATCGCCACCGCATGGAACAGCGTCGGCACGCACGCCGATGCCAGCACCGCGTCTGCACTGATGTCATGTTCCGTGAAGAGGCGTATTTTTCCGGTCTCGACGTTGGTCGCGCACAGGAACAACAGGATCGGACATTGCTTTCGCAACGCCGCAAAGTCGACCTGGCGTTCGAGCACCTCCCGCAGCGGGTTCAGATTGTGCGGATTCAACTGGTAGGGGGAAAACACGCGCAGCATCATGTCTGCGAACGCATAAAGCGGCGAATGGTCAAGTCCGAAGCTGTGCGTCCCCTTCAGCCACGGCACCCAGCGAAGCGGGTTATAACGCTCGGCCGACTCCGCGACGGCTTTCCAGAAGTCATGCAGCGCCTGTCGCGCCGCGCCCTCGCCCCCCGTCAACAATCCGTGCGCGAGCACCGCGCTGTTCATCGCACCCGCGCTGGTCGCGCTGACACCCTCGATCGCCAGCCGGCCGTCTTCCAGCAGGCGGTCGAGCACCCCCCACGTGAACGCGCCGTGCATCCCGCCGCCCTGCAATGCCAGTGCGACCGGCTTGGGCGCGGCCTGTTCTTGCTGATTGTTTTCCGTGGTCGCCATCTACGACCTCTTCTGACTCAGGTATGGTCGTCGCGCCGGGAAGCAGTCCAGCACGCCCTTATCTCGAGCGCATCATCGCTTCACGGTTCGCTCGATGCCAGCGTGTCAAGCAGGGCCGCGGCTTCCCGCAAGTCTCCCGTGTCAAAACCCTCGGTAAACCAATCGTAAACCCTGGACAGCACCTGCTTCGCCTCCTCGATCCTGCCGGCACGCTGCCACAGCCGGGCCAGGTCCGACGTCGCGCGCAACTCCAGCGATCTGGCGCCCTGCTCGCGCGCTACGGCGGCCGCCCTCCGAAGCCAGGCTTCCGACTCTTCACTGTACGCAGGCAGGTCGCGGCCGTCCAAGGCATCGACGCACATCGTTCCTTTGAGCCGATACAGTTCGGCCTCGAAACAATGCTCGCCAGTCGCGTTCATGATTGCCATGGCTTCTTCAAGCATCTCGATGCCGGCCTTCCGGTTTCCGGCCTTCCAGTATCGCTCGGCGAGGACGGCCAGAAAGTACGGACGCTGGTCCTCGCTGCCGCTGATCCGTTCGGCGTTCAATCCCTCGCGCATCTGAACGATTCCTTGCTCGAGGTCTTCCCGTTCGGTCAACGCCCAGCCCCTGAAGACAGTTCCCCACGCGTGCCAGAACGGCAGTCCCAGTTCGGTGGAAACGGTAATGGCCGCTTCAGCCCGTTCGCGGACCAGCGACGCTTCGCCCCGAAGCTGATGCAATTCGGCCGCATAAGCCAGTGCGAACGCCAGCGTCGGTCCGTACGCACACTTCCGGGCAAGGTCGAGCGCCTCCAGGCTCCGCTGGTGCGCCTGATCCGGATATCCCTGAAGCCACAGGATCAGGGACAGGAAGTTGAGCGCGCGGGCGCCCGGATCGACCCCATGCGTGAACGCATGGGCCTGATGCTGTTCAGGGTCGTAGAGCGCGATTGCCCTTTGTTCGTGTACGCGAGCCGCACCGAAGGCACCCTGGAGAAACAGGCAGGCACCGAGTGCGCCATGTGCCTCGACGAGCAAACTCGGATCTTTCGATTGCCGCGCCATGCGCAGCATGCGCTCCCCCAGGTCGCGGGCAGTCGCGTACTCTGCTCGTACCATGTAATAGATCCTGAGGCCGAGCAGCGCGGAAAAGAGTTGCGAGGTCTCGCCGAACTGCTCGCACAGGGCCAGCGCTCGCGTATAGGTCGCCGCCACCTCCGGTGCGCCATAGCCGCGCACGTCCATCAAGGCGGGACCGATCGCCAGCAATAAGGTCAGTTCCCGATGCGCACGAGCGGGTGTATCGGGCAATCGTTCGAGCAACCCCAAAGCCGCACCCAGGTGATGCAGCGCATCCAGATGCGCTGCATGTCGAAGCGCCTGCTGCGCGGCACGCTGGAGGTACTCCACGGCTTTCGGGACATTTCCGCTCATGCTGTAGTGATGCGCCAGTTCACCGCAGTAATCTGCGATGTGTGTGGGGAACAGTGCTTCGATGGCTTGTGCGGTGCGCTCATGCAACGCGCTGCGCCGCTCAGTCAGCAGCGAATGTCCGGCGAGTTCCTGCGTGAGCGCATGCTTGAACAGATATTCCACCTCCGGAAAAGCCGGTCGTTCGTAAATGAACTCCGCGGCCTCCAGATGGGCGAGAAGCTCGCGCAGATCGTCGTCCGTGCGCGCGAGGTGAGCGCTGCAGATGTGTTGAATCAGGCTGAACGGAAACTCCTTGCCGATCACCGAGAGTGTCTGCAGCAAGTCCTTCTCCGGGATGGGGAGCCTGTCAATACGCGCGGCCAGGACGCCCTGCACGGTAGTCGGAATGTGCAGGGCTACCGGCGTGTGTTCGATCCGGTAGTGCGCGGCTTCGCCGATGAGCGCTTTCTCCTCGATCAGCGTCTGCACCACTTCCTCGATGAAGAATGGATTGCCCTCCGTCTTCGCCAGGATGAGCTGCTTCAGTGAAATGAGGCTCGCGTCGTCCCCAAGCAGGGCCGTCAGGAGTCGCTGGGCCTCCGCCGGGCCGAGCGGTTCGAGCCGAAGCTGGCTGCAATCCCATACCGGCCGATATTCCGGCCGATAGTTCACGAGCAGCAGAATTCGCGAGCGCTGCACGTGCTCGACGAGGTACGCGAGGAAGGCTTCCGTTTCCCCGTCCAGCCATTGCAGATCTTCGAATACCAGCGCTATCGGCTGATCGTCGCTCTCGCGCGCCAAAAGCTGTGTGATCGCGGTGAGCGTCCGATCGCGCCTCAACCGTGGATCCATTTCCACCACCGCCGAAGCAGGCTCGCCGATACCGAGCAGATACAGCAGGTAAGGCACGAGATCTTCGAAACTGCGCTCGAGCGTCAGTGCCTTGCCGATGATTTTTTCGCGGCACCGCCGATCGTCGTCCTGAGCCGTGATCTGAAAGTAACTCTTCAAGAGCTCAATCAGAGGCAAGTTGGCGAAAGCCTTGCCGTGCGATACAGAGAACGTCTCCAACATCAGGCAGTCGCCTCGATACCGCTCCTTGAACTCGTGGAAGAGCCGGGACTTGCCAACCCCCGCTTCTCCGACCACGCCGACGACTTGCCCCCGGCCAGACCGAACCGTTTCGAGTGCCTGCTTCAGATGTTCCATCTCGAGTTCGCGGCCGACAAAGCGGGCAAGACCGCGATGCGCCGCCAATTGCAGCCGCGTACGCAGCGTACCCGGGCCGAGCACCTCATACACCGAAAGCGGATCGGGAATGCCCTTGATCTGGGCACCTCCCAACGCCTTGAAGGCGAAATAGCCTTCGGCCAGCTTGTGGGTCGATTCGCTGACCAGGATCGAGGTGGGGGTAGCCATCCCCTCCATGCGCGACGCGATGTGGATGGTATGCCCGACCGGATCGTACTCGGTGTGCAGATCGTCGGTACGAATGGAGCGCACCACGACTTCGCCGGTGTGGACGCCGACGCGGATCTGCAACGGAATGCCCTTCTCCAGACGAATGCGGTCGGCATGCAGGCGCATCGCATGTTGCATTCGTAGCGCGGCGAAAAGCGCGCGTTGCGGATGGTCTTCGTGTGCGATCGGCGCGCCAAACAGAGCGAGGATGCCGTCGCCCAGCGACTTCGCCACATAACCTTCGTAGTAGTGGACCGCCTCCATCATCAGTGCGACGACGGGTTCGATCAGGCGATGCGCCTCTTCTGGGTCCAGGTCGTGGATCAATGCCGTGGATCCCGCCATGTCCGCGAACATCGCAGAGACCGTTTTGCGTTCGCCGGCCGTCTCGCCTCTCGCTGCCATTGCTGCGTGCTCGGCACGTATACGTTCGGCAAGGTGATGTGGCGTATAAGCGACCGGCGCCGGCAGCGGTTTCGAGCCTGACCGTGCATCCGCGAGTGACGATGGGTCGCCGAGTGTCGCCCCGCATTCGCTGCAAAATCTCGCGGATGGCCGCGCCTCGTGTCCGCAGCGGGAACAGGTGCGTGTCAGCATGGTGCCGCAAGCTTCGCAGAAGCTGGCCCCGGTGAGATTCTCGAGCCCGCAGTTTGTGCAGCGCATATGACCTCTTTCCAGCCAAGGGCCAATACCTCACCATTATGCGCCGCATGCAACGATCGCTCGCAAATGTCGAGTCTCTCCGTCAGCCGTCCTTTAAAGGCGGGCTCCCGGCAGGCTCAGCCATATTCATCTGCGCTGCCACCCGCAGAGCTGCCACGATAACGCACGGAATTTGGATGAACATTTGCAAAGTCGAATCAACGATGATGTAGCTCGCCATGGTCGACGAGCCGCGCTAACGTTTTGTTCGCGCGGTTCAATATGCGCGATCACCACAACGCTCCGGCTCGAAACGCGGGCCGAACGTGATGCCGATTTTCCGCGAGGCGCAAACGCCACAGAAGGCGCAAGTGCGTGTAGATTAGGATCTTGTTGCGACCCGCCACAGTGTCTTCGAATCGGTCGCCATCGGAGTTAGTGCTGAAGTTGCACAGGAGCCGGCTTGAACATGAAACACAGCAAGAAAGGTCATCTCGAAGCCGCGGCGTCACACCACGAGCAGGCAGCGCGACATCATCGTGAGGCGTCGCGGCATTTCGAGGACGGTCGAGACTTTGCCCACGCCGCACATCAAGCGATGATAGCCCATGGACATACGTTGCATGCGATCGATCAGGCACGCGACGCTGGCGCGCACAGCGCCAACACGCCGTCGATAACGCCTCCATCAAGCGTCTCAGGCGTAAGTGCTGCGGACGTGGCAAAACATCATGCGGCTGCCGTGGAGCTTCACACACAGGCGGCGCAGCATATGCGCCATGCCGTCAAGCTCTTCGATCAGGATCGGAGCGCGGTCTCCCACGACGCACAGCTAGCACTCTCCCTTGCATTTCGCGCTTTGTCCCACGGCAACGAAGCAGCGAGACTATTTGTCATGCTCACTGCCGGTGGTGCTTCGTGAGTCAAGGTTGGTTGACTGCAAGCCAGTCACATCTTGTTTAATGGAGAATTCTGAGTGGTGCTGCGGTATCCGTTTAGACACACTGAACCGCTTTCTGCACTACATGCACACCCTACAGCACCGGGTTGTTGCGCGGATCTACGGTCGTGGGCCCGCCGTAAAATCCACGCATTGACAGGTATGGCGCAATCCGGCGGGCCACTCGCGACTAGGCCTTTCGCTCCAGCATGTCTGCTGCGATAGACTTCGCATGCGCTACGGCCTCTTGCGCGTCGGGGAATACACCGAGCTGCTCCCAGTACTCTTCGACTGCGTACGTTCCTTTCATACCGAGTGCTCTCTGAACACGCAGTTGCGCTGCGTACCTGCCGTCCTCCAGTGGTCGAGCAGTCGCTATTACCTTGTGTGGAAGGTCGGATCTTTCTGGCTGAACCAACTCTACTGGACCGCCAGGCAGGCCGATATCTTTCAACTCGTTCCTGATTTTGCAGTCCGGGCAGTAGAAGCACCACCCGCTTTCCTCGTGATTGGATCTGACCTGCCCGCGAGCCAGCACAGCACGACATTCAACGTTTTCGCAGATGAACGGCATAGCAGTTTCCCGAGTTGTTTGAAAGAAATCCTAGCATGTACCGACGGCCAATCATCGGCATTGTTGCTTTGCCTGAGGCTAAGGAAAACCCTCAAGTGGAAGCCGGTGAGGTCGCGCCCAAGGCCTCCTCGCAGTTGATCGCTCGTATCGGGGTTCGGTTTCCTCGAACCGTTATTCCCGATGCATGCAGCCTGATGTGATCCGCGCACTCACCATACGAGCAGGCCATTGGCCTGGATCGCTTCCGGGAGGCGTGGGGTGCTAAAGATAGCGGCCTTATCCCCGACCGCTAAAAGGCCGTGAAGATCTATCGACGCAGTGGAGACGACGTCCGCTGCCAACGCCTTGCGTGTCACGGGGCCTGTAGCTCTATGTCAAAGCTCATCGTGTTCGGTGCAGGCAAAGCGTCGCCTGCGATGCCCTGTCGACGTGGTCCCGTGAGCTGTTCCTTGAGCCAGCGGATGACGTATCGACGCTGATGCTCTGCGATCGACCGGAAATTAACGATGATCTGCGCGAAGGTCTGGTGGTCGGACAGCGTTTTCAGGTTGCCGTCGTAGATCGAGCGAAGCGTCCCGACGTCGGGCGACTGCACACCCAACTGCTGGCCGGGGTGTCGCAGGAGGACCGTTGGAATCTGCCTGTATGAAACGAGCGTCCGGCCTGTCATCCGTATGAACCCGACGTGCAATGCCATGGCCAGCCGGTAGAGATCGGAGCGGCGCGAATCGATGCTCGCGAGTTCGCGCCTGGAGAACGTGAAAAACGTGTTGAGCTCGAACTCACTGAGTCCACGCGGCACCTGCCGGATCCCGAGATAAGCCATTCGCCAGTGGTCGATCCCGAGTCTTTGCATCGACGAAGAGAGCGAGTCAGCGTAGCGACGCGCGACCAGTCGCGCTACAGTAGAAATCGGGATAGCTGTCGCGCGAGAAGCGACTAAGGATGGTGTCGGAACGCGGGATCGCGCGGCTGCCTGAGTCACTTTGACGCAATCGGTCTGTCCCAATCTGTTCCACTCCCGGCACACACTGCGCACCGTCCGTCTTCGTCGCATCCGATCACCCACGCCCCAGAGCCGAATGGCACCACCCTTGCATTCTTCGACCTTCCGGCATCGCGCCCAATCAAAGGAGATCCAGGATGAGTATCGATTTGACGTTCCGCGCCGGCGAAGCCACCGTGTTCGCCGCGCCCGGCCAGGCGACCGACGCCATGCCCGAGATTCTGATCGGCCGGGTCGACGGGCCCGTCGGCCATGCGTTCGCGAACATGATGGCACAGAGCAAAGGGCACACGGCCATGTTCGCCATTCGCGCCTGCAATCAGATGGTTCGGCCCGCCACGATGATCGTGCCCAAGGTGACGCTCAGGGACATGGCCACGATCGAGCTGTTCGGCGGCGTCGTGCAATCGGCCACGGCGGATGCGATCGTCGATTGCCTGATCGAAGGCATCTTGCCCAGGGACCAGGCGAACGAACTCTGCATCGTCAGTCTGGTGTGGATCGATCCGCGTTGCGCAACGGACGCGAATCTCGACAAGAAGGACATGTACCGCACGAATTACGAGGCGACCAAACTCGCGATTCAACGCGCAATGAACAACGAACCGAGCGTGGAGACGCTCATCGCCAACCGGCACACCATCAAGCACGACATGGACGACTGGAGCTAGACCGCGCACGTCCGCCACAACTCAAAGCGACAGCGAGCGCGCAGTGCGAGGCGCCGCTTGCTGTCGTTCTCCCATCGTGCATTTTCGACATCTGATACACGCCGCAAAAGCATAAGCACGCGGCATGACGCACCATAAGCGCATGTCAGTCCGGTGTGAGCCACTTTCGCAAAACGCTCGCCATCCCCTCCTACGACAACTACCCCCCGTTCGCGGTACTCTCCTATCCGGCACTTTTTCCGCACTAACGTATCCGCAAGTATCCGCAATGGTTTCGACAGGACCCGGTCCGATGCCCAACGACATTCCAGAACCCCAGGCCGTCTATGCACCGATTACGCGCAGCGCGATCTTCATCGTCGCGACGCTCGTCGATGGCGATGCGCATGCCGACACCGTGCGTGCATGGTGCGCAGACGTCGCCGCGCTCGTCCGCTCGGTCGGCAAGCGCGTTCCGTCCGGCAACCTGTCATGCGTGGTCGGCTTCGCCTCCGACGCATGGGACAGGCTCTTCGGCGCGCCCCGCCCTGCGCAGCTTCATCCGTTTCGCGAGTTCGGTCCGGGCGAGCGCCGTGCGATCGCCACGCCGGGCGACATCCTGCTGCACATCCGTGCGGACCAGATGGATCTGTGCTTCGAACTCGCAACCCAACTGATCGGCCGCCTCGGCGAAGCCGTGATGGTCGTCGACGAAGTGCAAGGTTTCCGCTATTTCGATCTGCGCAGCATGGTGGGTTTCGTCGACGGCACGGAGAATCCGACTGGCCGCGAAGCCGTCGACTTCACGATGATCGGCGACGAAGACCCGGAATTCACGGCAGGCAGCTATGTGCTCGTGCAGAAATACATCCACGACATGAAAGGCTGGAACGCGTTGCCGGTGGAGACGCAGGAACGCATCATCGGCCGCACGAAGCTGTCGGATATCGAACTCGACGACGCCGTCAAACCGACTTCGTCGCACAGTTCGCTGACGACGCTCGTCGAGAACGGACAGGAAGTGAAGATCCTGCGCGACAACATGCCTTTCGGGCGCCCCGGCTCGGGCGAGTTCGGCACGTATTTCATCGGTTATGCGCGCTCGCCCGAACCCATCGAAAAGATGCTGGAGAACATGTTCGTCGGGCGCCCGCCGGGCAACTACGACCGGCTGCTCGACTTCAGCCGCGCGGCGACGGGCGGACTCTTTTTCGTGCCTTCGGCGCCGCTGCTGGAAACGCTCGCGGACCGCAATCCGCAGCCCGACAGTTCGCACGGGAGCGCGAGCCCGGCTGCGCCTTCCGAAACCCTCGCATCCGCCGAGCCGCGCGTTGACGGCTCGCTGAATATCGGCTCTTTGAAAGGAACTGCCCAATATGAATAACCTGCATCGCGAGCTCGCCCCCATCTCCAGCGAAGCGTGGTCGCAAATCGAAGAAGAAGTGGCGCGCACGTTCAGGCGCTCCGTCGCCGGCCGGCGCGTGGTCGATGTCAAGGGCCCCGGCGGCGTCGATCTGTCGGCCGTCGGGACGGGACACCTGGCGAGCATTGCAGCGCCGCATCACGGCGTGAGCGCGAAGCTGTCCGAGGTGAAGGCGCTCGTGCAACTGACCGTGCCGTTCGAATTGTCGCGCGATGCAATCGACGCCGTCGAACGTGGCGCCAACGATTCGGACTGGCAGCCCGCAAAGGACGCTGCAAAAGAACTCGCCTATGCGGAAGACCGCGCGATCTTCGACGGCTACAAGGCGGCGGGCATCGTCGGCATTCGCGAGGGTTCGTCGAACACGTCGCTCACACTGCCCGCCGATGTCGCCGACTATCCGAACGCGATTGGCGGCGCACTGCAGCAGTTGCGTCTGGCGGGCGTCGACGGTCCCTACTCCGTGCTGCTCGGCGCCGATGCGTACACGGCGCTCGGCGAAGCAAGCGATCAAGGCTATCCCGTCATCGAGCACATCAAGCGGATCGTGAACGGCGACATCATCTGGGCGCCGGCGCTCGAAGGCGGCAGCGTGCTGTCGATGCGCGGCGGCGACTACGAACTGCATCTCGGCCAGGACGTGTCGATCGGCTACCAGAGCCATACCGACTCGACGGTGCGCCTCTACCTGCGCGAGACGCTGACCTTCCTGATGCTGACGAGCGAAGCATCGGTGTCGGTGGTGCCGGCGCAATAAGCTACGCCGATCGTCACTCACACGCGGTTCCGCATTCGCGGAGCCGCGCGTCTCCACATTCAACCCGGCCAGCTTTTGAGCACGGCGTGGGCGTGCCATTTTTCGATTTCCTGCGAGCAGAGGATACTGTGGACCGACCGGTCTCTAGACGAGATCCGCGCCGGTTCTGTCCCGCTCGTCTGTAGGAAACGGCCCTCGCCCTTCGTTCGATGCGATCGCATGCGACTTCGCACGCGTTTGCGGAATGCACAACGAACTCACGCGGCCAAACCGGGCAAGCCATACATGCAATTGCCCGGCTGCTGACAGCCTGCCAGACGAACCGCGTATCCAGGTTGCCATCTCACCCGTCTGCACCGTGCGTTCTGCCAAACTCATATCCGTGCTTGTGAAGCAGGACCTTGCAGACGGACCGGACTATTCAGGCTGGATGGCCCGGGAGGTACTGACGGCGCCACGGGCCCGCCCTCACCCGAGCTTGACGCGGGGGCGGGAGCAACGGCAGTCGGCTCCGCGTGCTGTACCGATGCGCCGACAAGGAAGCCTGTCGACACAAGGAAAATCAAGGCTGGTATAAGAAAAGCCACGGAATTCGCCTCGTTGGACAAAGACGTTGATCGAGTGCTGCCTCTGTGCCAAACACCGCTGTACAGATTGCAGCGTGGATCAGTCACACCATATTGCTAAGCTACCCACGGGAGCGGCGAATGAATTGACGTATATCAGCGTTCCTGCCAACCACACGCAAAATCGGCTTGCACGGCTCATCCGAATAGAGCATCAAGAAGCCGTCATCCGCCCAGTCCAATGATCGCCAGAGTGAGCGCAATGCCAAGCGCGATCATGACGAATCCTGCTTTGACTGCGCCTCCGCCTGTGTAGCGTCCAAGTGCAAAACCTGCACTGAAAAGCATCAGCAGTGTGAGCACGCGCGAGGCTATGAGTGCAGTTGTGTGATCATCGAAGATGATAAAGGGGATAGCGACAGGAAATGTTCCCAGAACAACGAGCAGAAAAATCCCCAGTGCGCCGAGGAAGTCGTCCCGAACGAACCTCGCTCGATCTGGCAGCGACAAAGCCGCCAGGCGAGCGCGAATTCGCTCGAGATCGGCATCCTCGACAACTGGTCCGAGCGCCTCGGGCAACGCGTCGCGCAGAGCACGCAGCGCCACGGACCGCTCGTTCTCGCCGCGCATGGCCCGCGCGAGTTTGAGGCGTTGCCCCCGATCGGCAAGCGTACGTACGAGATACATGACGGCGTCGGCAAGCCCCCACGCGAGATTGCATCCGAGTGCAGCAAAAAACATCTTGTGCCCGGCGTCGGCATCAGCGCTCACAGCCTTTACAGCACCGATGAACGTCAACGCCATGAATAGACCAAAGCACAGTTCGCAGACGCGGTCGACGGTGTTGAGAATTCTTCCCCGGCGTTCGGGTTCGGCATGTTCGAAGGGTGAAATCGTGCTCATGACGAGGCTCCGCACTCAGATACTTGTCGGCTCATTGCTCGATGCGTCGTCCTGCTTGCACGAGAGGTCATGCCAGGCAGCCAGCGTCTGTTCGAGATTGAGAAACATGCGCTCGTGTTCAAGGGTCTTGCCGAGCGGTGTCTTCTCGACCACGGCAAACACCTCCGGGCTCATACCGAGCAGCCAGACGGCAATCTTTTGTTCGCGGTACTTCTTTTCGGCTGTCGCGTAGGCCATCGCCTCGGGCAGCACCACGGCCGCCGCCGTCACACCGGCGACGACGTCCGGTTTGATCCACGATTTCTGATAGCCCTGTACCCATTCGAGAATCGGAAGGTGAAATTCCGGGCCGTGGTGCGGCAGAAAATGATCGCTCATGATCATGGGCCTCAAAATGTCGTCGCGCCAGTTGAAAGCAACGCTTCTGCGGGTTCGATCGGTCGAGTCGGACAGCCCTGCCCTGCTTCAGATCCGATGCCGCGAGTGATGAATCATTCTTTTTTTGCGGACGCACAGATGAGGAAACAACTCCTTCTCCAAAGGATGCGGTGTGGTACTCGACCGGTCTGAAGATCACGATAATCACGCGACCGCACCAGCGATTGACGCAGGTCAATTGCGGATGTTCTGTTAGCGGACGGTGTAGCCCATTTAGCCCGATCGACGCAGATGAAGACGATCATCGTGCTGAGAGCGTGCCACGCTCCGGGTGCTGCTGCGCTGTATTACGCGCCCCCTGAATCAGGTTCCGCGGTGCGCTCCGCATTGACATGGATCAATCGCGGTGACCTCGATCCGCGATGTGATGCCTGCATGAGCGCGCGGCCCATACGCGACTCCTCGATCTTTACGGCTACCGGTTCACAGAAACTTTGTGAGCCGTTCTTCTTCGCGCACGGTACTCAGGCAGAACTCGTTGCTTCCGCTCTGATGCTACGACAGCGTGACTCTGCAGCTTTGGAGATGACAGATGATCCTCATCGCCGCTTTCATCTCGATGACCTTCCTCTTCAGCCTGGTATCCCGGCGGCTGGAGCGAACGATACTCACTGCGCCGATATTGTTCACCGCGCTCGGTGCGTTGATGGCCACTTCGCAGGGAGCATTGAACGAACTCGCGATGGACAGGCAAGAACTGCTGCTGGTTGCCGAACTTGGTCTTGTTATGACGCTTTTCACCGATGCGTCACGCGTCCCGCCGCGTGTGCTCAAAGGTGAAACCAGTTTGCCGGTGCGTCTGCTAACCACGGGAATGCTGCTGACAATCGGACTTGGTGTGCTCGTCGCGATGGTTGTCTTCAGGACGCTCACCTGGTGGGAAGCGGGTATTCTGGCGGCCATACTGGCGCCGACTGACGCCGGGCTCGGACAGGTCATTGTGAACAGCCCGCGAGTCCCTCATCAGATCCGTCAGGCCTTGAATGTCGAGGCGGGCCTGAACGACGGACTCTCGGTCCCATTTCTGATGTTCTTCATCGCCTTGGCAGAGGCGCGCGAGACCAGCCGCGGCGGCTCAGTGTTGGGTCGTTTTCTGCTTGAGCAGCTCGGTTATGGAACACTCATCGGGCTCGGCGTCGGATTGCTCGGCGGATGGCTGCTCAGTCTCGCTCACCGCAAGGCATGGATGGCCGAACCCGCCACACAGCTTGGCGTAGTGGCGCTGCCACTTGCCTGCGTCGTGGCTTCGGAGGCGACGGGCGCAAGCATGTTCATTGCAGCATTCGTGGCCGGCCTGGCGACTCAGTCCGGCTTTCGCGAAGTGGGTGAACATGGCGTCGAGTTTACAGAGGACTGTGGCCAACTCTTCAACTATTTTGTGTTCTTTCTCTTTGGCCTTCTCGTCACCCGCGTCTGGGCGCAGTTCAGCTTTGCGATTCTGGCGTACGCCGTGCTGAGTCTGACGTTGATTCGCATGGTCCCGGTCGCAATCGCGCTCAGAGGCACGCATCTCAGTCGGCCGACAACGCTATTTATGGGGTGGTTTGGTCCGCGAGGACTGGCATCGATTGTTCTCGGACTTGTCTATCTCGAAGGAGAAGCCGACCTGCCGGGAGAGCCGATCATCAGACTCGCTGTCATGGCGACGGTTTTGCTCAGCATATTCGCTCACGGACTGACGGCGCTTCCCGCGATCGGCAGCTATGCAAAGGCGGTTGCCAACCTTGGCGAGGATGCGCCCGAGCATGCGCCCGACGTGCTCGACGTTCATCACGCGACTGCTGATGGGACCTGACGCAGCCCGC
This sequence comes from Paraburkholderia azotifigens, assembly GCF_007995085.1. GTDB lineage: Bacteria > Pseudomonadota > Gammaproteobacteria > Burkholderiales > Burkholderiaceae > Paraburkholderia > Paraburkholderia azotifigens. The sequence goes on along the minus strand of NZ_VOQS01000003.1, from coordinate 2,810,603 downwards.
GTATGTGACTGTATAAGGCGTCTGACTGTATACGCGAAGACGGTTGGGTATAGATGTACTGAAGGGCTCTTCGCATAGCGGCGCTTTCCGCAGCACGTAGCAGCACGTAGCAGCATGTAGTGGCACGATGACTGAAAGATCGGGAGGCTGTATGCGAAGCCGGCATGACGCAACCGTCAGCTATGTGAGCCTTCAGGGCACTCTGAGCATTCCTGCCAGGGCCAATGCCATTGTGGTGTTCGCGCACGGCGGCGGAAGCTGGCGGCTGAATTATCGCACTCAGCAGACAGCAAAGGCTTTGCAACAGGCCGGTATTGCGACCTTGCTATTCGACCTGCTCACATACGGTGAACAGGCCGATGACAGTGTGACGGCCGGGTACCGTTTCGATATTCCACTGCTCGCGCGCCGACTCGCAGGAACGCTGGCATGGCTACGCGAGCAGCACGATGCGTCGACGCTTTCCATTGGGCTTTTCGGTGTGAGCACGGGCGCAGCGGCCGCGCTGGTGGCTTCCGGAAACCTGCCTGAGGTTCGGGCAATCGTGTCGCGCGGAGGCCGCCCCGATCTGGCCCGGGAAGCGTTGTCGCTCGTGACCGCACCCACGCTCATGATAGTCGGGGAGTTCGACGAAGAAGCCATCCGTCTGAACCGCGGGGCAGCGGAGCAGATGGCTTGCGTGCGCGACCTCGAAATCGTACGGGGCGCGACACATCTTTTCGAGGAACCGGGCACGCTCGAAACGGTGGAACGGCTCGCCGTCCAATGGTTCGCGTCGCACCTGGCACCCTCACGCGAGGATTAAGCCGATCTTCGCGCTCAGCGTGGCAGGCGCGCCCCGTTGCAGCGCAAAGCCCTGACCGCCGCAAAACGCTGTTCATTCTCAACCACGTCGTCTGCACACCGAGACGGGCATACAGTCGATATGAAACATTGCTGCGATCGCATATCGCCTTCAGTGAGGAGGCGCTGCACCGGGCGAAATGCGAATAGCCGTCGCTTCGACAAAATCGACGCGCACGCTGTCGCCGACCTTAAGTCCGTTCAGAAGACCTTCGGAAGATGCTTCGAGCGTCAACGTTCTGGTCGGATCTCGCAGCGTCAGCAAGCGATTCGTGCGATCGATCTTTTCGACGGTCGCCACTGCCTGAACTCTGTGCATCGACAACGACGACTCCACGGACTGTGCAGTGCTGAATCCACTGTCGATGCGCTCGCGAATACCGTCCGTCGGTGTCTTTCCCGCACGAAGCAGAAGCGCGCGGCTGTAAGTGATGGAAACTGCATCGCCTGTTTTCAGGGTACTGACATCTCCAATCGACGGGTCCACCAGAATATCGATCGGCTCGCCGCTCTCCTGCATAAGCGTCATGCTGTTACGCGTCGTATCGATCCCGAATACGATGGCCCTCGTCCTCGTGACGCTGGTGCCGGAGAACGGCTTCGACTGTTCGACATCGGTAGCCTGGTCCTGGCCTGCTGCATCGATTGTCGCGCCTATGCCCGACAACAGGGCAATCATGCAGACGAGGCTCCGGCACGGCCATTGCACATTCATAAGCTCTCTCCAATGCGAGACTACATGGCGCCGGCGGCCACCATCCGACCGTAAGGCACACGGTGTTTGCCGGCGGCGATATTGAACTTCGCGCGCTAAGGGATGCCCTCGTCCATGCGTTTGCCGGAGTCGCGCGGCACTTGCCCGGGACCCTCTTCGGCAGGATTCGCGAACGCTCCAACGTGCGATGCGGTAATGGCCGTCAAAAATATGATGTCGCGTGCGCTTTCGGGCATCTTCGCGATCGCGTGCAGCGTAACTCTCGTCGTCCAGCACACGTCGGATGGCGTCGCGGTGGATGGCCGTCGTGTGTATGCCCCATAGCGGTCCAGACTCGCCGTATCCGCATCCAGCTCGATGACGATTGCGCGGGACAGTTCCTCCATCGCACCCGCGTATTCCTGCGGTGTCGGCAGCCGGACGGGCGCGTCGGACATACTGCTGACCAATACTCTGTAAAGGAGCTGCAGGTAGAGCGCCGCATCCGCATCGGACATTTCCCCTAGCGTGATGTGATTCATCACCGCGTTCATATCGACAAGTCCAAAGCAGTTGACGGGAACAAACTCATCGAGCAGGCGAGTGAACAATTGCAAATACAGCAGCCGCACCTGCGGAGTCACGCGTGCAAGCCCGCTCGACATCAGTGCTTCGCGCTTGCCCTCGTCCAGGAAAATCCGTTCAAGTAAAGCGGGGCCGCCACCCATTCGCATCGCGATGTCCGGGTCATGCAACACCATCTCGAACCATGCCGTGAGCATGTGCGCTTTCGCCGAGCCTGGGGCGATTCCGTTCTGAGTCAGCGTCCTGTCCAGGTTGGACATCTCAGGGGTAGCAGGACTCGCCAGCGCGGAGTGCGGATCGGGCAACCCGGCATGAGCGCGTTCGCTGATTGCGGCGTTTCCCGGGGACGCCCACAGGACTGTGCACCACACCGCCAGAAAGAGCGCCTTCCTCTTCGCCGTCACAAAGCCTTTTCGGATCACAACTTTCTCCGGTAAAGCCCAAGGCTCGAAATCTGAAGCAGAGGCGGCCGCTCCCGTCGGCCCCTACTCCCCTGTTTGCGCGTCGATCCGGCCTTCCCGAATGGCCTGAATAAACGCCCGGTAATCGCGGCGGTTTTGCGAACTGTACTCGGTCGCAAACTCCGTGATTGCGTCGTCGAACGTCTGGCCCGAACCCATGTAGCCCGCGATCGTCGCCGCATCCCCGGACCGCGCGTGAGCCCGCGCCAACGCATGCGCGCACATGCGCGCGTACTGCCTGAGCATGCCCGCATCGAGCGCCTCGATGATCACCGACATCTTCATGTCGCGCAGTTGGCGAATATAGAAGTGGCGTCCGTTTTCTCCCCGGCTCCAGCCGAGAAACACGTCGCTCGCGGCCTGCATGATGCGCTGGCCGGCGATCACGCGCTCGCCGTGATTCGCATGCAGGCTCTTGCCCGCGTAGGCTTCGAGCACCGACGCCCGCGCCTCCTTGACCTGCAGCAGCAAGGGATCGTTGTCCGCCGCCATGAACAGACCGACGCCGCACATGGTGCCGACGCTTCCCACGCCGACCACCTTGAGCGCGAGATCGACGAAGTGAAACCGGTCAAACAGAATACGTACGTGCTCGGGGAGGCTCTCGCGATACGATGCGATCGCGTCGGCATACCCGGACTCCAGACCTGGGGCTAACTCCCCGGAAGGATGAAATATGAGCGGCGGCTCGTCCTTGATCCGGGGCTGCGCGCCCTCTTCCGTTACCAGCTTCGGATAGAGATGATCCGGCACGGTCTTGCGGCGCTCTATTTCGATCCGTTCCAATATCCGTTTGCGAGCCGCTTCGACCACCTCGGGATCGCCCGACCGGTCCCTATACTTTTGCAGGTCGATTTTGTCGTACCAGACATCGAGCGCACGCATCGAGGAGTAATCGTGCATGCGTTCGCGGTACTCGCGTACGAGTTCCGTGGCGATGTGCGTCGTGTCGCTATAGGCCAGTTCCAGATGCTGCCCCGCGATCACGACGCTGGTCGCAAGACGTTTCAGATCCCATTCGAATGGCGCCGGCAGCGTTTCGTCGAGATCGTTGACGTCGAAGATCACATTGCGCTCGGGTGTAGCGAAACCGCCGAAGTTCATCAGATGCGCGTCGCCGCATGCCTGCACGCGCAAGCCGCTCGTCGGCGTCGTTGCCAGATCGGCCGCCATGACGATGGCCGCCCCGCGATAGAACGCGAACGGCGAAGCGGACATACGTCCGAAGCGGATCGGAACCAGACTCGGGATGCGACCTTCGTTAGACAATTCGAGAAGCTCGATGGGATCGCGGCGTTGCGCAGGAAGCTTCCATCCGGCCTGTGCCCGTCTGGAAACATTGTCGCGTAACAGTCGCCCCTCCGCCGCCCTCTCATCCGGCGTGCGATATCCGCCAGACGTTGCGTGCGCGTTATGTGCGGCCTTGCGCGAAACAGCTTTGTCCATCGCGTCCCCCTACGAATCTCACGGCATTTCTTTCCGTGCAAATCACGATACGCATGCGACCAACCGCGTGGTTGATGCAGGTCAACACTTCGAGAACGTGATCGCCGACGATAAGCGCGCATTTCCTGTGTTATGCCGTCGGCAGTGAATGAATCCGCTTCTGCATGAAAATGGCTTGATGCGGCTATATCGAGAAGCCGCGCGGCCAGCCAGTCTCCCTTCATTTCCTTCGATCAATGATGCCGGCTATGCGTCCCAGTTTCGCGCAAATCCGTGCAGATCCGTCTCGCGCACGGTTCGTCGGCGCCTGCCTGCTTCTGTCCGTCATGCGCGTGTCCGCCCAGGAACTGGAGCCGCGAGCGTATTCGCCTGCCCCCGTCGGCACCAACTTTATCGGGTTCACCTATACGAGGCTTGGCGGACAGGTTCTCGTCGACCCGTCGATTCCCATCACCGATGTGCGCGCGCAGCTCACCTCTGCCTCCATCGGCTACGTGCATGTGTTCAATCTCTTCGGCCGTGCGGCCTCATTCGGGTTGCTTGCGCCTTTCGTCAGCGGCGATATCTCGGGCAATGTCTTCGACGCTCCGAATCAGGTGCATCGAGCGGGACTCGGCGATCTCCGGTTCAGGCTGTCCGTCGATCTTCTGGGCGGCCCAGCGCTGACCCGCGAAGAGTTCGCGCGCCGCACACCCGACACGATCGTCGGCACGAGCCTCACGGTCGTGGCGCCCACTGGACAGTACGATCCAGCACATCTCGTCAACATCGGAAGCAACCGATGGGCATTCAAACCAGAGTTCGGCGTCTCGCAGCCGCTCGGCAACTGGTTCGCGGAAGTCATGGGCGGCGTGTGGCTGTTCACGGACAACACGTCGTTTCTCGGCAGCAAGCGGCGCGGACAAGCGCCGCTCGCCGTGCTTCAGCTGCACGGCGGGTACACATTCCGTCCCGGCCTGTGGGTAGCGGCCGATGTGGGCTTCTATTCGGGCGGTGCAACGTCCGTCAATGGCGTCCGCAACGATGACGGGCGAAGCAATGCCCGCTATGGGCTCACGCTCTCGCTTCCGATAACGCGCGACTGGTCGGCCAGACTTGCAGTCTCCAACGGCTTCATGGTCAGGGCGGGCGGCGACTACAAGTCGATTTCGCTGACGTTGCAGTATCGGTGGTTCAACCGGTGAACGGTCGCCAATCGCCTCACGCAAGTTGTGTGAGCGTGAGGCGATCTTATGGATACCGGAACATCCATTGACTCAGGTCAATCGACGTGCGTCGTCCGTTCCTATCCTGATGATGCGTCGAGAGTCGGTCGGACTATGCGCGCCTGTGACGGCGCGACCGGGACTGCCCTGGCGCACTTGCGGGTCCGCAGTGAATCCGAGTGGGCGAATCGATAAAAAGACCCAATACATTGCTGCGGACTCGAAACCAGGTAAAGGAGAGGTTACATGTCTGATTCAGTAACGCAACCCACATCCGGGGCGACCACAGGACCGTCGACGACGTCCGCCGCCGCCCCGAAACTCCATCTCGGCGCGCTCACCGCGCTCGTGGTGGGATCGATGATCGGAGGCGGCATCTTCTCGTTGCCGCAAAACATGGCGGTGAGTGCCGGCGCGGGGGCGGTGCTGATTGGTTGGGCGATAACGGCGGTCGGCATGCTGACCCTGGCGTTCGTCTTCCAGACCCTTGCGAACCGCAAGCCCGAACTCGACGGCGGCGTCTATATCTACGCGAAGCAGGGTTTCGGCGATTACATGGGCTTCTCGTCGGCATGGGGCTACTGGATCAGTGCGTGGCTCGGCAATGTCGGGTACTTCGTCCTGTTGTTCGGCACCTTCGGCTACTTCTTTCCCGTCTTCGGCGAGGGCAATACGCCGATCGCGATCGCCTGTGCCTCGGTGTTGCTATGGGGTGTTCATTTCCTCGTGTTGCAGGGCATCAAGGAAGCAGCGTTCGTCAACATGGTCACGACCATTGCGAAGGTCGTGCCGATTGTCCTGTTCATCGTCATCTGCATCTTTGCGTTCAACGCGCATATCTTCACAAATGATTTCTTCGGGCTCAGCACGCCGAAACTCGGCAGCGTCGCCAACCAGGTGCGTGGCTCGATGCTCGTGACGGTCTGGGTCTTCATCGGCATCGAAGGCGCAAGCATCTTTTCTGCGCGCGCCGAGAAGCGCACCGATGTCGGCAAGGCGACCGTCATGGGCTTCGTTGGCGTGCTGCTGGTGCTCGTGCTCGTCAACATGCTGTCGCTCGGCATCATGTCGCGGCCGGATCTGGCCGGACTGCAAAACCCGTCGATGGCAGGCGTGCTCGAACATGTCGTGGGGCACTGGGGCGCAATTCTGATCAGCGTCGGGTTGGTCATTTCGCTGCTTGGCGCGTTGCTTTCCTGGGTGCTGCTTTGCGCTGAGATCATTTTCTCGGCGGCGCGTGACAACACCATGCCGCATTTCGTGCGCAAGGAGAATGCGAAGAAGGTTCCCGCGAATGCGCTGTGGATGACCAATGGGATGACACAGGCATTCCTGCTCATCACGCTGTTTTCGAAAGGCACCTATCTTTCGCTGATCTATCTGGCCACCTCGATGATCCTGCTGCCGTACTTCTGGTCGGCGGCCTATGCGCTGCTCGTTGCATGGCGCCGCGAGACCTACGAAGCGGAACCGGCGCAGCGCAACAAGGACATGCTGATTGCCGCAATCGCCGTGGTGTACGCGGTATGGCTGCTCTATGCGGGCGGGTTCAAGTACGTGCTGCTTTCCGCGCTGCTGTATGCCCCCGGTGCGTTGCTCTTTGCCAAGGCGAAGCGCGAAGCGGGGCAACCTGTCTTCACGGCGCTGGAAAAAGCCGTCTTTGCGGCGGTCGTGCTGGGGGCGCTGGTTGCCGCATTCGGCCTGTACAAGGGCTTCCTCACGCTCTGATTCGATTCGAGGAGACACATGATGAACACGGAAACAATGAAGTATGGCGTGCACTCGGAAGCCGGCAAGCTGCGCAAGGTGATGGTCTGCTCGCCGGGTCTCGCGCACCAACGTTTGACGCCAAGCAATTGCGATGAACTGCTGTTCGACGATGTCATCTGGCTCAGCCAGGCCAAACGGGATCATTTCGACTTTGTGACGAAGATGCGCGAGCGCGGTGTCGAGGTGCTGGAAATGCACAACCTCCTGACAGAAACCGTGCACAACCCGGAAGCGCTCAAGTGGATTCTGGATCGCAAGATCCGTCCCGATACCGTCGGGGTCGGGCTCGCCAACGAGGTTCGCGCGTGGCTCGAGAGCCTCGAGCCGAGACGGCAGGCCGAGTTTCTGATCGGCGGCGTTGTCGCGGAGGACATTCCCGATACCGAGGATTCGAACGCTCTGAAGATGTACCGGCAGTACCTCGGTTATTCGGGCTTTGTGTTGCCGCCTTTGCCGAACACGCTGTTTACGCGCGACACGACCTGCTGGATCTATGGTGGCGTCAGCCTGAATCCGATGTACTGGCCCGCGCGACGCCAGGAAACCGTGTTGACGGCAGCAATCTATCAATTCCATCCCGACTTTGCGAACAGGGAGTTCGATGTCTGGTACGGCGATCCGGACCGCGACCACGGGATGGCGACGCTCGAAGGCGGCGATGTGATGCCAATCGGCAAGGGCGTGCTGCTCATCGGGATGGGCGAACGCACGTCGCGTCAGGCGATCGGCGAACTCGCACAGAGCCTGTTCGCGAAGGGGGCTGTCGAGCGCATCATCGTGGCCGGCCTGCCGAAGTCTCGCGCCGCGATGCATCTGGATACAGTGTTCACGTTCTGCGACCGGGATCTCGTCACCGTGTTTCCTGAAGTGGTCAACGAAATCGTCGCGTTCTCGCTGCGCCCCAGCGATTCCGAAGCGACACGCATCAACATTCGACGCGAAGACAAGCCGTTCATCGAAGTCGTGGCCGATGCCCTGGGACTTCCGAAGCTGCGCACCGTCGAGACGGGCGGCAACACGTTCGCCGCAGAGCGCGAGCAATGGGACGACGGCAACAATGTCGTCTGTATCGAGCCCGGCGTCGTGGTCGGCTATGACCGCAACACCTACACCAACACATTGTTGCGCAAGGCCGGCGTCGAAGTGATCACGATCACGGCGAGCGAACTGGGCCGAGGCAGAGGCGGCGGCCATTGCATGACGTGCCCGATCGTGCGCGATCGCATCGACTATTGATACTTGACTCAATGGCGCGCGGCACGGCTGCGCGCCTTCGCCGTATAGCCATTCAAGGAGTCCCATCATGGGTTTCAACCTGCGCAACAGAAGCCTTTTGAGCCTCATGCATCACAGCAATCGTGAGCTTCGTTATCTGCTCGACCTGTCGCGCGATCTGAAGCGCGCGAAGTACACGGGCACCGAACAGCAGCATCTCAAAGGCGTCAATATCGCCCTGATCTTCGAGAAGACGTCGACCCGCACGCGTTGCGCGTTCGAGGTCGCAGCGTACGACCAGGGCGCGAATGTCACGTATATCGACCCGCATTCCTCCCAGATCGGACACAAGGAAAGCATGAAAGATACGGCGCGCGTGCTCGGGCGCATGTATGACGCGATCGAATATCGCGGCTTCCATCAGGACATCGTCGACGAACTGGCGAAGTTTGCGGGGGTACCCGTTTTCAATGGCCTGACAGATGAATATCATCCGACGCAGATGCTTGCCGACGTGCTTACCATGCGCGAACACAGCGACAAGCCGCTGACGGCCATCAGCTACGCATACCTCGGAGACGCCCGCAACAACATGGGCAATTCGCTGCTGCTGATCGGCGCGAAGCTCGGCATGGACGTGCGAATCGGGGCACCCAAGGCGCTCTGGCCAAGTGCGGAACATATCGAGGCGTGCGAGCGCTTCGCTGCCGAATCGGGCGCACGCATCATGCTCACGGAAGATGCGCAAGCTGCCGTGAAAGGCGTGGACTTCGTGCATACGGATGTCTGGGTGTCGATGGGTGAACCCGTGGAAGCATGGGGCGAGCGCATCCAGCAGCTGCTGCCGTACCAGGTCAATATGGATCTGATGAAAGCCGCGCAGAATCCGCAAGCGAAGTTCATGCACTGTTTGCCGGCGTTTCACAACAGCGAGACAGTGGTCGGCAAGCAGATCGCTGAAACGTACCCTGCCCTTTCTAATGGAATCGAAGTGACAGAAGAGGTTTTCGAGTCGCCTCTGAATATCGCTTTCGAGCAGGCGGAAAATCGCATGCATACGATCAAGGCAATCCTTGTCTCCACACTCGCCGATATCTGAGCCGTCAGGTGGAATCAATCAGGCCGCGGGGACGCAAGCGTCAGTGACATGTGCGCCGCCCGCGATCTTGCATACACGCCAGGAGGAGCTTCATCATGCGTATGGTGATTGCATTGGGAGGCAATGCGCTGTTGCGGCGCGGAGAGCCGATGACGGCGGAGAATCAGCGCGAAAACGTCAGGCTCGCCGCCCGCCAGATTGCGCTCGTCGCGCCCGGCAATGAAGTGGTGATTGCGCACGGCAACGGTCCGCAGGTCGGTTTGCTCGCGCTGCAGAGCGCCGCATACAAGGAAGTCGAGGCCTATCCGCTGGACGTTCTGGGCGCGCAGACGGAAGGAATGATCGGCTATCTGATCGAGCAGGAACTCGGCAATCTGCTGCCCTACGAGGTTCCGTTCGCAACGATCCTGACGCAGGTCGAAGTCGATCCGCACGATCCCGCTTTCACGCATCCAACCAAGCCTATCGGGCCCGTCTACCAGAAGGAAGATGCCGAGCGCCTCGCGAAGGAACGCGGCTGGAGCATCGCGCCCGACGGCGACAGATTCCGGCGCGTTGTCGCGAGCCCACGGCCAAAGCATATCTTTGAAATCAGGCCTGTCAGATGGCTGCTCGAACACGGCACGATTGTCATCTGCGCGGGCGGTGGCGGCATCCCGACCTGCTATGACGATAACCGGAAGCTGATTGGCGTCGAGGCCGTCATCGACAAGGATTTGTGCTCCGCTCTGCTCGCGCAGGAACTGGACGCGGATATGCTGATCGTCGCCACCGATGTGGATGCCGTCTACGTGGACTGGGGAACGCCGGATAAACGAGCGATCGCGCAGGCGCATCCGGACGAACTGGAGAAACTTGGCTTCGCAAGCGGCTCGATGGGACCGAAAGTGCAGGCGGCCGTCGAATTCGTTCGTCAGACCGGCCGGGATGCCGTCATCGGCTCGCTGGCTGACATTCAAGCAATTACAGAACGCCGGGCCGGTACCTGCGTGAGTATGAAAACGCGTGGCATACAGTATCGCGCGCCCTAGAAATGCCCTCCCTTTGAAGGGCGAAGATCGTTGATGTGCCTCAGCGTCGTCAGCCGCGAGACGGGTGGTCTGCATTCAGTTCGTGTCGCCTGCAAATGGCCGCCGCGAATCCGAACGGTTGCAGACCACTGGTTATCGATGCACGATCGAATCCAGCGGAAAACTGGCCTTCACGCTGAAACCACCCTCAGGCTTATTACCAAGCCACGCAGCGCCGTTTAGTTGCCGTACGCGCTCGCGGATGCCTAACAGGCCAAATGAGTCGGACTTGCCACTCGACGCGGGACCGGCACCTCTGCCGTCATCGTCGATTCGAACTTCACATTGGCTGCTTTCGGGCTCGATCGTGATGGTGACTTCCGTCGCATACGCGTGACGTGCCACATTCGTCAGCGCCTCTTGAACGATCCGAAAGATCGCGGTCGCAGCGGTATCGCTAAACTCAAGCTCTCCTGCGGACAGCCGGGTGTTTACCTTGATGCCATAGCGTCTGCTGAATTCATCTGCCAGCCACTCGACGGCTGGCAGCAATCCCAGATCATCCAGCATGGTGGGACGCAGATCGGACGCAATGCGCCGAACCGCACTCATCGTTTCGTCAGTCTGCGTGACGATGCCCCGCGCCATTGCCGCCGTTTTCATGGTGCAATGGCCGGCCTCGACTTCCTGTTTCAAGATGACGGCACTCATTTTTAGCGCGGTCAGCTGCTGACCGAGGTCGTCGTGCAATTCTCTGGCGATGCGTTTCTTTTCGTCTTCCCGTGCTCTTTCAGCCGCCGCTGCAAGCTTGCCTACATGTTCGAGTTCTTCAAGCCGTTTATGCTCGGTCAGGTCACGGGTCACTTTGGTGAAGCCTTGAAGCGTTCCTGTATCGTCACGAATGGGGGTAATGATCACGTCCGCCCAGAATCGGGAACCGTCGCTTCTGACACGCCATCCTTCCGCTTCAGAACGGCCCTGCGTAGATGCTGTCTCGAGCATGCGTTCTGGCAGGCCCGCTGCCCTGCCTTCCGGCGGGTAGAAGATGGAAAAGTGGTGGCCGATGATTTCTTCGGCGCGATAGCCTTTGATTCGCTCTGCCCCTGTGTTCCATGTCGCGACTTCGCCAGTTGGACTCAACATGAAGATTGCATAATCTTCGACGCTGTCGATCATTACCTGAAGCCGCTGCTCACTCCTGCGAAGCCTTGCTTCGATCAGATGCCGCGATGAAAAATCATGAGCGACGGCTGCAAACCCGGCGAGGTCGCCCTGTTCACGTCGCTGTGCAATGACGAGTACGCTGGCCCAGAATCGTGCTCCGTCCTTACGCGCATGCCAGCCCTCGTAATAGGCGCGTCCCGTCGCCGCCGCTCTGGCAAGCAAGTCGGTCGGAAGGGGAACGTCCGCTGAAGCGGCCGGATACAGCACGGAAAACGGCTTCCCCAGGATTTCCACTGCGCCATATCCTGTGACGCGTTCTGCAGCGGCGTTCCACGTCTCCACCTGACCGATTGAATCCAGCGTGAAGACGGCGTATTCCCCGTCGATGTCGATGGCGAAATGGTAGCGGCGTTCCCCGGAGACCTTGCCTCCGGACCCCGTTTCCTCATTGCCGGTAAGCCCAGGTTCGCCCGTCACAGACACCTCCATTCGCTCACACGATGTCCTTCGGTCAGAGAACAGGGTCGCCGAGATCCGGATATTCGGCGGCCAGTATCTCGAAGACGTCGGCCGCTCGCGCGGCCAGATTGTGTGTGAGATGCCGCTGCAGATGCTCGTCCGACCTGAGCCATGAATATGCCCGGGCAACGTCGTCGACAGTAGGCTTGATCGCCATGATTTTCGTCACGACGTCGTCTTCGAATGGTCCTATTATCTTGCGGATTTCATTCGCCGTAGCCACTTCCCGTACTTCTGTCACGGATGGAGTACTCATCGTTGCTCTCCTCGGCATGTCGAACTGAGTGCAGGAAACGCGAGCGAAGCTGTAACGAAGCAATCGCACATTCACCTGCCGTCAGATGAAATGTACGGCCGTCAGGACTGTTGCAATTGACTTGTGTCAATTGGATCCCGGGTGACCCGAACGACACTGCTTGCGACGTCTGATTTCGCTACAATGCGCGCCAAAAGGACAACGCACAACGGTTGCTCGCGGTGACAAACGCGCGAGGTGGACGTGCTCGGACTCTCTCAAACATTCCAGCGAGGAGACTATGTCTACGCTCGGCGCGAACACGTACGAACCGGACGCGGTGATTCCACCGCTCATGAAAGGCACCGTCATCGACGGCATGGCTGCCTATGAGGCACTCGTCAAGGAAGCCCGCGTCGACCGGCCGGGATTCTGGGCACGACTCGCGCGCGAGCATCTGGTTTGGCACCGTCCATTTACGAGAGTGCTGGATGATTCAAATGCCCCTTTTTTCAAATGGTTCGATGACGGCTTGCTTAACGCATCGTATAACTGCCTGGATCGTCATCTTTACAATGGCAATGCCGAGAAACACGCGATAGTCTTCGAGGCAGACGACGGCACGATCACCAGTATTACCTACCGGCAATTGCACGCGCGTGTGTGCAAGGTGGCGAACGCATTACGAGGCCGCGGCGTCGGCGCGGGTGATCGGGTGATGATCTATCTGCCGATGTCGATCGAAGGTGTCGTCGCAATGCAGGCCTGCGCCCGTATCGGCGCGGTGCACTCGGTCGTGTTCGGCGGCTTTTCCGCGAAGTCCCTGCATGAGAGGATGGTGGATGTCGGTGCTGTCGCCATCATCACCGCGGACGAGCAGAAGCGCGGCGGGAAGAGTCTGCCCTTGAAGTCGATCGTCGACGAAGCGCTCGCCATGGACGGCACAGACGGTGTACACACCGTGATCGTCTATCAGCGCACGGGTGGCACGATTGTCTGGAATCCGCCACGCGACTGCTGGCTGCACGAGCTCGAAGACGCACAGCCTGACACGTGCGAACCAGAATGGGTCGAGGCCGACCATCCGCTCTTCGTGCTCTACACGTCGGGTTCGACGGGTACGCCGAAAGGCGTCCAGCACAGCACGGCAGGCTACCTGTTGTGGAGCGCCGTGACGATGCACTGGACCTTCGACATCCGTCCCGACGATGTGTTCTGGTGCACAGCCGATATCGGCTGGATCACGGGTCACAGCTACATTTGCTATGGACCAACCGCCGTCGGCGCCACCCAGCTGATCTTTGAAGGCGTGCCGACGTGGCCGAACGCCGGGCGCTTCTGGGAAATGATTGCGCACCACAGGGTAAGCATTTTCTACACGGCGCCGACGGCTATCCGCTCACTGATCAAGGCATCCGAGGCCGACAGCACGGTACATCCTCGCCGGTTCGAGTTGGGTTCGTTACGGATGCTCGGCACTGTCGGCGAACCGATCAATCCGAGCGCGTGGGAATGGTATGCACGCGAAGTCGGTGGTGGACGTTGCCCGGTACTCGATACATTCTGGCAAACGGAAACAGGCGGTCACATGATCACGCCGTTGCCAGGCGCAACGCCACTGGTGCCGGGCTCGTGCACGCTGCCGCTGCCGGGCATCGAAGCGGCCATTGTCGACGAGACGGGCTCCGAATTGCCCAATGGCCAAGGCGGGTTGCTCGTCATCAAGCACCCGTGGCCTTCCATGCTCAGAACCATATGGGGCAACCCGGAGCGGTTCCGGCATGGCTACTATCCACCCGAATTGGGGGGCGGGCTGTATCTGGCTGGCGATGGCGCGATTCGTGATCCGGAGACGGGATACTTCACCATTACCGGCCGCATCGACGATGTGCTGAACGTGTCGGGTCACCGCATGGGTACGATGGAAATCGAGTCGGCGCTGACATCCCACCCGCTCGTCGCGGAGGCCGCTGTCGTCGGACGGCCGGATGAGACCATTGGTGAGGCGATTGTCGCGTTCGTCGTATTGAAAGGACCGCGCCCCGCCCCGGAAGACGCGAAGAACATCGCCGAACAACTGCGTGCGTGGGTCGGCAAGGAAATTGGCCCGATCGCAAAACCGAAGGAAATCCGTTTCGGCGAAAGCATGCCGAAAACACGCTCCGGTAAGGTCGTCCGGCGTCTGCTGCGCGCTGTTGCAAAGGGCGAATCCATTGCTCAGGACATGTCCACCGTCGAAAATCCAGCCGTGCTGCAGCAGTTCAGTCACCGCGCCTGATGGCTGCCGGCTCGACGTCGGGCCGGTCTTCGTGTCGAAGACCGGCCCGCGACGGCGCTTCATCTTGACAGGTATTTGCGCGAGCGCACTATCGACATCCGCGTGCGCACGCAACGGGTGATCAGCCGAACCGGACCGTTAGACCGACCGTTAGACCGTTATGCAGCCGAATGTCGGCGCGCCGGCAACGCTATGAGGTTGCTGAGTTCGACGATACCGTCGATGCTGCCGACCACCAGCTCGATCGCATCCCGCTGCGGCTCATGATCAACCTGCCCCGTAAGCGTCACACAACCGTGTTCGACTGCCACGCGCACGCGGTCGGGCGACAGCCCTTCTATTCCCGCGAGGACCGCGACGACTCTGGATGCGAGCGTTTCATCGGCTTGGCGATGGTCTGGCGTCGCAGCAAAGCCAAGGTCCATGACGAACCCGCGGCATCCCTCGACCCGCCGCATGATCTCCTCGGTCAGATGCTTCTGGAAGGCATTGGGTACGGTACCCGAAAGCGTCACAATGCCGTGAGCCGCCTGCACCGTGATGTCGCGCGAATCGACGGGCGCGCTGTCGCCGAGCAGTTTCTCGACCGCATGCTTCAATATCTGGTCGCGTGTCATATTGGTCTCCGTCGCGTGCGGTTATCCTGGACAGCGCTCCGTGACGTATGGGCCTACATGCCCGGAAGCACTGTCGGATATTCAAGGTGGCTGTTGACCTCCTTCACGCCCGGTACGTTCTCCGCAGCGACGCGAATGGCATCGGCCTCTTCGTCACTTGTCACCACGCCCCAAAGATGGACGACGCCGTCCTTGACCAGAATACTCTCGCGCGGCACAGACCAACGCGTATTCTGCAAGGCTAGCGCGATGGCTTCGCGGATCGACTGATCATCCGCCGCGGCTGGACCGGACGGTTCAGCGCCGATGCTGGCGAGCGCACGGATCAGATTCGCGCGGCTCACAAGACCCGTCACCCTCCCGTTCTTCACCACGGGCACCCGCTTGATGCGATGCCGTTCGAGCAACTCCGCGATGTCGACAACGGGCGTATCTTCGTCAACGACAACGACATCCTTCGTCATCAGGTCACTCACCCTGTGCGAGTGCTCCCTGACATATTCACTCGCCAGTTCACGGGTCGAAGCCAGAAACTCCAGCCACCATGCACGCTTGCCCGCTCCCGTGCCGATCTCGGCGCGATGGAGCAGATCGCCTTCCGTAATCATGCCGAGCAGCTCGCCCTTGTCGTCGACGACAGGCATTCCGCTCACGTTCTTTTCAACCAGGATCTGTGCCGCTTCCCGTACCGTCATGTGTGGGTGTGCAAATACGACCGACGTGGTCATGACATCGATTGCGCGCATCCTTAAGTCCTCCATGATTAGTCGCATGAACGGCAGGCGGTCCCACACCGGGGCCTTGGATAAACCGTCCGTGCATAATCGAATCTTCGACCATGGAGGTCGCCTCCCATTGATCGATATCAAGCGAGTTCAGATCTGCGTGGATTACCCCGGCTAATTGCATAGGCAATTGCAGCAATGCGCCGATCATGGCATCCGTCTCACGGCTGCAAGACCGGCGTGACGAATACCGTGAACGTCTCGCTCCGATCGTTGACGCGTGTCAATCGCAAAAGGCAGCCTGCGCGCCTAATAGATCAGAGACCGCGATCCGGCGGAAGGTCTGGGACTTCCTTTCTCTAAAGAACCGTTTATGAAAGATCATCGACACGAGGGCGGCACGTCCGTCGAATCCGAGCCGGCCGACGGGACGGCTGGCTCAGAAGACGGCGCCGACGCGCGCATCGCTTCGCGACGCGGCTCGCGCGCACATCGTCGGGGCGGAAGTGCGCGCTGTCTTCAGGCAGACGAAGATCTGGCTTTCCTGAGGCGGCCCGAAATGTGCGGCGTGCGGCTGCAACTCGACTACTGGAAAACGGAGGAATCGCTGCAGCGCCATGGGATCGAGCACACGATCGTCGTATACGGCAGCACACGTATCCTCGCGCCTGCTGTCGCACGACAACGGCTCCGGCACACCCGGCGCATGCTGCGGGAACAGGGCAGTGACATGCAAGGCCACCACGCGCTGCAAGCCGCGAAGATCGTACTGGAGCGCAGCCGTTACTATGACGTAGCGCGAGAATTGGGCCGTATTGCGGGGACTGCACAGTGCGAGGGAATACTGTCATCCCTTGCACTCGTGACGGGTGGTGGTCCAGGCATCATGGAAGCCGCGAATCGCGGGGCTTACGAGTCCGGCGCGCCGAGTATCGGCCTGAATATTTCGTTGCCGCATGAACAGGCGCCCAACCCCTATCTCAGCTCCGAACTGTGTTTCAAGCAGCACTACTTCGCCATTCGAAAGCTGCATCTGCTGGAACGTGCTCGCGCAGCTGTGTTCTTTCCCGGCGGGTTTGGCACTTGCGACGAACTGTTCGAGGTCTTGACGCTTCTGCAGACGCACAAAATCAAGCCGCTGCCCGTCGTGCTCGTCGGAGAGTCCTACTGGCGACGCGCAATCGACTTCGACTTCATGGTCAGTGAAGGCATGATCTCGCCGGCCGACATGCATCTGTTCGTGTTCCGTGAGACAGCCGAAGCCGTTTGGCAAGCGATCGTCGAGTGGCACAAGACTCATGAAACACAGCTTTGACGGAAACGCATTGCATCGCGGCTAGGAATATCCTGACAGCGACGCGCCATATCCTAAATCACATTCATCCCCGGCTGATAGCCGTTCTGATCCCGCCGTCCGATACTGCAAGCATGGAATCATCCTTTTCAGGTGCGCCTGAACTGAGCAACCGTGCGCACCAGGGTGCACCAGGAATTGCCGACTGGGAGAACGATCATGTCGCCTGAAGCCACCGTCGCACATGCGGATATTGAAACCCGTTACGAGTGCGTCCGCGATGTCGCATCGGAAGGCGGGACGAAATGGGAGGCACTCATGCCTTCTGACGACGCTATCCTTTCGATCGCACGGCGCGCCGGCATGCAGGTGATGCTCGACGGACGCATCGGACGCGAAACTTACCAGAGCGTGACAGGATCACTGTCGTCGCTCCAACGTTTCGTCGCGGATCTGCACAGGCTGATGTATGACGACGCGGCGCAACAGCAGACCCGCTGAGTCAGTTATCACGCCAATGACTGCGTTCCGGCAAAGGGCATTCGACGCCACCTCGCCATTGACATACATCAATGGCTGGCGGACCGCACGCGTCAAGCTCTGTAGTTGTCTAAAGAAAAGGCGTGCTCACAATGCAGACGGCCGAAACACACAGCGTGCGATCACCCTCGCTTCTGGAGCGCCTCCGGCGATCCTCTCGTGATGGCGCGCATCAGCCGTCCGCAACCGCCGACACAATCTCAGACTGGGCTCAGCTGTCGACGGAGGAGGCGCTGGCACGGTGTCACAGCGCGGCGTGCGGGCTAAGCGCCGATGAAGCAGAACGCCGATTACACGCTTACGGTCCAAACCGCGTTGTCCACGAGACGCGCCACACGCTTGCCGGCGAACTCGTCAGCCGCACGATCAACCCGCTCAATCTGCTGCTTCTGTCGCTTGCCACGGCGTCGTATGCGCTCGGTGACCCGCGCGCCGCCATCATGATCGGCGTGATGGTCGTCCTCAGCACTTCGCTGGGTTTCGTGCAGGAGCATCGCTCGAACAAGGCCGCGGACGCACTGCGCAAGATGGTGCGTACGACGGCAACGGTCCTCCGGAGAACCGGGCAGAACGATTCGGGCCATGTCGACGTTCCCATCGATCAGATCGTCCCAGGCGACGTCATCGTGTTGTCCGCCGGCGATCTGGTGCCCGCCGATCTTCGTTTGATTTCCGCGCGCGATCTGTTCGTCAATCAATCGGCGCTGACGGGCGAAGCAATGCCGTGCGAAAAGCATCCGCATGCCAGCACGATGACCGTCGATTCGCAATTCGAGCTTCCGAATATCTGTTTCATGGGCAGCGCCATTATCAGCGGTGTCGGATGCGGCGTGGTGGTATCGACCGGCAAGGCGACGATCTTCGGCGGAATCGCCGACGTGGTGGCGGCACAGCGCGTGCAAACCAGCTTCGACAAGGGGGTCACCCGGTTCACATGGCTGATGATCCGCTTCATTCTGGTGATGGTGCCGCTTGTATTCGTGATCAATGGCCTGACCAAAGGAAACTGGTTCGAGGCGGTTCTTTTCGCCGTTGCCGTGGGCGTCGGACTCACGCCCGAAATGTTGCCGATGATCGTTACCGTCAACCTTGCGAAAGGTGCGATCGACATGTCGCGCAAAAGAGTCATCGTGAAGCGCCTGAATGCGATCCAGAACTTCGGTGCGCTCGACGTGCTATGCACCGACAAGACAGGAACGCTCACACAGGACCGGATCATCCTGAAGCGCCACCTCGACATCCAGGGCAATGAATCGGATCGGGTTCTCGAATATGCGTTCCTCAACAGCACGCATCAATCCGGACTGAAAAACCTGCTCGACGTTGCAGTGTTGAAGCATGCCGAACTCCACGAGCAGCTCAAGGCACACGAGAGCTTCACCAAGATCGATGAGATGCCATTCGACTTCGAGCGCCGCCGGATGTCGGTTGTACTCGCGCGGGAAGATGGCGTCCATATCATGATTTCGAAAGGGGCAGTCGAGGAAATGTTCTCGGTCAGCACGCGCTACGCGATCGATGGCGAGACGGGCACGCTCGACGAAAGCCATTACGCTGCAACCAAAGAGATTACCGATGCGCTCAACTCGGATGGTTTTCGCGTCGTCGCGGTCGCATACAAGGAGATGCCGCCCGATCAGACGGCGTATTCGGTTGCGGACGAGCGTGATCTGATTCTGCTCGGTTTCATCGCGTTTCTCGATCCGCCAAAAGAAACGGCGGCGGCGGCCCTTGCGGCGCTCAAGGCGAGTGGCGTGCAGGTGAAGATCCTGACGGGCGACAACGACAGGGTCACCCGAAAGATCTGTCACGACGTGGGCATCGACGTGGAGCGGATCGTGCTCGGCAAGGAGCTCGAAGCGCTGACTCCCGCCGGGCTTGCGGATCTGGCGGAAAAAGAGTGCGTGTTCGCGAAGGTCTCTCCTTCGCAGAAGGCATCCATCGTCAACGCGTTGCATAGCAAAGGCCACGTCGTCGGATTTCTGGGCGATGGCATCAACGACGGGCCGGCGCTCAAGGCGTCGGACGTCGGCGTGTCCGTCGACAGCGCCGTCGACATCGCGAAAGATTCCGCCGACATTATCCTGCTCGAAAAAAGCCTCGCCGTACTCAACGAAGGCGTGCTGGAAGGCCGGAAGGTATTCGGCAACATCACGAAGTACATCAAGATGGGCGCAAGCTCGAACTTCGGCAATATGTTCAGCGTATTGGGCGCGAGCATCCTGTTGCCGTTCTTGCCTATGGCGCCAATCCAGGTTCTCACCAACAACCTGCTCTACGATTTCTCCCAGACCAGCATTCCTACCGACAACGTCGATGCTGAATACCTCAGCGTTCCGCGTCGGTGGGATCTCGGCAATATCGTGAAGTTCATGCTGTTGATCGGCCCCGTCAGCTCGCTGTTCGACTACGTGACCTTCTTCATGATGCTGAAAATGTTCGACGCATGGGACAACCCCGCCCTGTTTCAGACTGGCTGGTTCGTCGAATCGCTGCTCACGCAGACACTCATCATCCATATCATTCGCACCGCCAAGGTGCCCTTTGTCGAAAGCCGCGCGAGTTCGGCGCTCATCGCGACGAGCATCGCGGTCGGCGTCGCGGGCATCAGCCTGCCTTTCACTTCGATTGGAAAGATGCTCGGATTCACACCATTGCCGTGGACGTATTGGCCCGCTGTTGTGCTGATTCTTCTCAGCTACGCAGCATTGACGCATTTGACCAAGACGTGGTTTGTCCGGCGATTTGGACTCGGTTGACGCCTTTCCCCATTGGCGCCCCGTCGACGGTTTTTTTGGCGTTTGCGTGGCGCAGCGCGTAGCGTTCTGCGCACACGGCAACACTGCCGCGGCAACTCAGCCAGAATCGCCCGGCGGACCGGGCGACCTCGACATGCGAATCATGCAGGTTGCAGCCAGCGCTCAATGGCTCGCGCCCTCTACGGCGCCGATGCCGGTTTCGGAGCGCACTGCCTGTGCCTCGAACCCCGCCTGGTCGATGCGCGCGCGCGCGGACCGGTCGGTCACCGAGAAGAACCAGATGCCGCCAAAGCCAATTGCCATCGAGAACAGCGCCGGCGATGCATAGGGAAACGGCGCGCTTGCATGATGAAACACGTCGACCCATACCGCCTTCGAAAGCACGGTCAGCAGCACCGCCGAGAACAGGCCCAGGAAGCCGCCGATGGCTGCGCCACGCGTCGTGCAACCGCGCCAGAGCACGGACATGAACAGCACAGGGAAGTTCGCGGAAGCGGCCACGGCGAACGCCAGCGAAACCATGAACGCAATGTTCTGTTTCTCGAACACGATGCCGAGCACGACGGCAATGATGCCGAGCGCGAGTGTCGTGATGCGGGAGACGAACAGTTCGTTCGCGCTCGACGCCTTGCCGTGCTTGAACACCGTCGCATACAGATCATGCGATACGGCCGATGCGCCAGCGAGCGTGAGACCCGCGACGACCGCGAGAATCGTCGCGAAGGCAACCGCGGAAATAAAACCCAGGAACACGTTGCCGCCGACGGCGCTCGCCAGATGCACCGCCGCCATGTTCGTGCCGCCCAGCAGCTTGCCCGCTGCGTCCTTGAAGACCGGGTTGGTGCTCACCATGACGATCGCGCCGAAGCCGATAATAAACGTCAGAATGTAGAAGTAACCGATCCACGTGGTCGCCCAGAACACCGACTTGCGCGCTTCCTTTGCGTTCGGGACCGTGAAAAAGCGCATCAGGATATGCGGCAGGCCAGCCGTGCCGAACATCAGCGCAATGCCGAACGAGATCGCCGAAACGGGGTCCTTGATGAAGTTGCCCGGACCCATGATCGACGCTTTCTTCTCATGCACCTCGACGGCCTTTGCAAAGAGCGCTTCAGGGCTGAAATGAAATTGCCACAACACCATGAAGGCCATGAACGTGGCGCCCGCGAGGAGCAGGCATGCCTTGATGATCTGAACCCAGGTGGTCGCTGTCATGCCGCCGAAAAGCACGTACACCATCATCAGCGCACCGACGATCACGACCGCAATCCAGTATTCGAGCCCGAATAGCAGTTTGATCAGTTGCCCGGCGCCGACCATCTGCGCAATCAGATAGAACGCGACGACGACCAGCGTGCCCGATGCCGCGAATGCGCGTATCGGTGCCTGCCTGAAGCGGTATGCTGCGACGTCGGCGAAGGTAAAGCGACCGAGGTTGCGTAGCCGCTCCGCCATCAGGAACGTAATGATCGGCCAGCCCACCAGAAAGCCGATCGAATAGATAAGACCGTCATATCCGTTCGAGTAAACCGCGGCCGAAATGCCGAGGAACGACGCGGCTGACATGAAATCGCCCGCAATCGCAAGACCGTTCTGAAAGCCGGTGATCCCGCCGCCGGCCGTATAGAACTCGGCGGCCGAACGCGTCCGCCTGGCGGCCCATTTGGTGATGAAAAGCGTTGCTATCACGAACACGACGAACATGCTGATCGCGGTCCAGTTGGTTGCCTGCTTGATCGTCTGGCCGAGGTCGGCACCGGCGGCGAAGCAGCCGGACGATACAGCGAGCAGGATGCCGGGGGCGAACGTTTGTCGGGTCTTCATGCTGCCTCCCGCTTGATCCGGTCGGTGAGTTCGTCATAGGTGCCGTTGGCGCGCCGCACGTAAAAGCCGGTGATCGCAACAGTGAATACGATCACGAACAGTCCGATCGGCATGCCCCACGTCATCACACCCGCGCCCATCCGGGTCGCCAGCAATTCTTTGTCGAACGCGACAAGCAGCACGTAGCCGTAGTAGACGACAAGCACAAGGGCCGTCAGCGTCCATCCCAGTCGCGAGCGCTTTCGCACGAGTTCGTGATACGTCACGCCTGATTTGATTCTCTCTGCGAGTTCCAGATCCATCTTCGTCTCCTGCATGAATGTCTTTTGCTGCCTGATAGGGATCACCGTCGGAAGGTATCGACGCGCTATACGTAACGATAAAATCGCCCGCTTACCCGCTTCTTACGCGAGGCGTTTTCTTTTGGCGGGGTTTACGAGGAGAACAAAGCGTTCGTAAAGAAGCGCTTCATTGCTTTGATGGCGTGAGTTCGCTGTGCGTGTTGCACGAACGCGTGGAGACTTGCACGGGTACAGGACGGTCTCCCTTTGCATAGGCGCGCGCGACGTCTCGCGCATCGCAAAGCCGGGTGCCCGTCTGCTTCATCGTCGCGGCGGCCGCCGCTGTCGCGTATGCGAGCGCCTCGCATGCCAGGGCTCCATGGTCGAGCGCCCAGATCAATCCGGCGAGGAAGCTGTCGCCCGCGCCGATTGCACTTCGAACCTCGGTTTCCAGCGCGGGCATCAACCATGTTTCGTCGTGCGTTGCGAGCACTGAACCTTTGTCGCCCAGCGTGAGCGCAACCATCCTTGCCTTGCGCTCTTCAATCAACTTTCGCGCGGCGCCGATCTGCTCGTCCACGCCGTTCAGCGGCAGCGCCGTCAACTCACGCAGTTCGTTCAGACTCGGCTTGACGATGTCGATATACCCGCCGTCGAGTGCTGCCGCGAGCGTCGGGCCCGATGCGTCTACGGCAACGCGGATGTCCGGCCGCGCAGCGGTGGCCGCGCGGGCGAGTTGAGCGTAGGCGTCCGGCGGCACGCCCGGGGGCAGGCTTCCGCTCAACACAAGAAAGCGCGCAGAACCGACATGCCCGGATACGCTGCGCAGACACTCATTCCACTCCGCCGGCGCGAGAGTCGGCCCAGGCAACACGAAACGGTATTCACGCCGGGTGGACGTTTCCATCACGGAGAAGTTCTCGCGCGTTTCGCCTTCGATGTCGATGCAGCGAGTACGCAGATTCTCGCGATCGAGCAAACCGCCGAGGGTGCGGCCCGTCGCTCCACCCGCCGCAAACAGCGCGATGCACTCGCTGCCGAGGCGATGCAACACCCGCGCGACATTGATCCCGCCGCCGCCGGGGTCGCGCTGCGCGGCTTCGCAACGCAGCTTGTGGGTATCGACGACGCGATCGACGGCCGTCGATAAATCGACTGCGGGATTGAGGGTGACTGTGACAATGTCGTTCATGGCAAGGCCCTACCGCGCGATTGCAGAAAGTATCGATCCGCGCGCCTCGTCGCCCGTCGAACCCTTCGACGCTTCCGCCTGCGCGACGTGCCGCTTGACGGCGATGAAGCTATCGGGGCTCACGGACAGGGAGTCGATGCCGCATTCCACGAGAAATGCCGCATACTCGGGATGCACGCTCGGCGCTTCGCCGCACAGGCTGACTGTCGCCCCCGCACGATGCGCCCGTTCGATGACCTCGCGTATCATCCACCGCACGGCTTCGTTGCGCTCGTCGAACAGCGACGCCAGTTCGGCGGAATCGCGATCGACGCCGAGCGTGAGTTGCGTCAGATCGTTGCTGCCGATCGAGAAGCCATCGAAGCGCTGTGCGAATGCTTCGGCCAGGATCACGTTCGACGGGATCTCGCACATCACGTAGATCTGCAGACCGTCGTCGCCGCGTCTGAGACCATTGGCAGCCATCGCGTCGAGAACGCGGTCCGCTTCGTCCGGTGTCCGGCAGAACGGCACCATGACGATCACATTGCGCAGGCCCATTTCCATTCGCAGACGGCGCAGCGCACGGCATTCCAGTGCGAAGCCGGGACCGTAGCGCGGGGAGTAGTAGCGCGATGCGCCGCGAAAGCCGAGCATCGGATTTTCCTCGCTCGGCTCGAAAGCCTGGCCTCCGATGAGATGCGCGTATTCGTTGGTCTTGAAGTCGCTCAGACGGACCACCACGGGTTTCGGATAGCACACTGCCGCGATGCGCCCGAGCCCGCAGGCGAGCCGGTCGACGAAGTATTCCGTCTTGTCGCTATACCCTTCCGTCATCGCAGCAATCGCCCGGGCCGCCTCCGAATCCTTCAACTGGTCGTAGCACGCCAGCGCCATCGGATGAATCTTGATGTGATTGCTGATCACGAACTCCATCCGCGCCAGTCCGACTCCATCCGCCGGCATACGCCACCAGCGCAGCGCGGCATCAGGGTTCGCGAGATTCAGCATGACGTGTGTGCGGGTTGGCGGGATTGCCGCAAAGTCGATCTCTTCGACCTGGTAATCCGCGATGCCTTCGAATACGCGCCCGATCTCGCCTTGCGCACAGGAAACGGTCACTTCCTGCTCGTCGTGCAAGACCCGCGTCGCGTTTCCCGTGCCGACGATAGCGGGAAGGCCGAGTTCGCGGCTCACAATGGCTGCATGCGACGTGCGGCCGCCGTGGTCGGTGACGATACCGGCGGCACGCCGCATCACGGGCACCCAATCGGGATCGGTGGCGGCTGTGACGAGAACGGAGCCGTCGACGAAACGGTCCCGCTCAAGGGGACTGTCGATGACGCACACGTTGCCGGCAGCGATCGCCTGACCGACGCTCACGCCCGTGACAAGCTCGCGCCCCGCCGACTTCAGCCGGAACGTCTTGACGGCCGTTGCCTCGCGCCGCGACTGAACGGTCTCGGGCCGCGCCTGAACGATGAAGATGTTCCCGCTCAGACCGTCCTTGGCCCATTCGATGTCCATCGGCTGCCCGTAGTGCGATTCGATATCGCACACCCAGCGCGATAGCGTGAGCACGTCGTGGTCAGAGAGGACGAACGCGGCCCGCTCGGCCTTCGAAGTCGGCACGTTCTTCGTCGTATGAGCGCTCCCCTTCGCGTACACCATTTTCTTGAGCTTGCTGCCGCGCTTCTTGCCGACAATGGGTGCAAAGGCTTCGTTTTGCAGAAGCGGCTTGAATACTTCATATTCGTCGGGATCGACAGCGCCTTGCACGACGTTCTCGCCGAGCCCCCACGCCGCGCTGATCAATACGATCTTGTCGAAGCCCGTTTCGGTATCAATCGAGAACGCGACGCCCGCGCCACCGAGATCAGAGCGCACCATCTGCTGCACGCCAACCGACAGTGCAACTTTCATATGATCGAAACCGCGCGCCTCGCGGTAACTGATCGCGCGGTCCGTAAAGAGCGACGCATAGCACCGGCGGCACGCATCCATCAGCGCGTGTGGGCCGCGAATGGCGAGCAAGGTTTCCTGCTGTCCCGCGAAGCTTGCGTCGGGTAAATCTTCAGCTGTCGCGCTCGAACGCACTGCGACGTCCGGATTGTCGACTCCGACGCGGCGTGCAAGCTCGGCGTACGCGTCGCAAATGGCTTGGGTCGTGCTGGCGGGCCATTCGCCTCGAAGCATTGCCCGGCGGATCGTTTCCCCCGTGTCGGCGAGCGAGCGTCGGCTGGCACGGAATTCCGCGAGCACTGTCGAAATGGCTTCGCGCAGCCCGTTCGCGTCGATGAATTGCCAGTACGCCCCCGCCGTCGTCGCGAAGCCGGGCGGTACGCGGATGCCTTTGCCGGCAAGGCAGCCCACCATCTCTCCCAGTGACGCATTCTTGCCGCCTACGGTCGGTACATCCGTACGACGCAACGCGTCGAACCAGCGGATCGGCGTTTCAATCGTGCTCATGGGCTCCTCCTCGCTCGTGATCCACACGTGATCGACTCGTGTTGCTTCGTTTTGCCCAGACGCTCAGATGCTCAGGTAGCCCGCGAACATCCACGGCAATTTCATCTGTCCGGTGCGGAAATAGTCGTCCGAATCCGGCGCGGCCAGTCCAACGAAGCCGGGCGTACCGTCGGCCGCAAATTGCGGCGCAAACGAGAATGCATGGTTGATCACGATGACGGCTTCGCCATTCAGATGCGAGGGCGCGAAAATGGACACCTCGCGAAAGAAGTTCGCATCATCTTTCGGCGCCGCCGTCGCGGTCGCTTTCATCGCGCCTGTGCTGTCGTATCTCGCGGGGAGTTCGTAGGTGCGATCGCCGTGCCGGACCTTTCCGGCAGGTGAAAACGTCAGTTCGATACCCGGATACGGTGCGTACAGCGCCGCCGACTGGACAATGGGACCATCTGGCCCCATGACAGCAGGTGGATAGGCCCACAGGGAGAGATTCAACGTGCGCGTTTCTTGCGCAAAGTATTCCGTCAGCCAGTTCATAGGTGTCTCCAGTCAATGCCTGTCACATCACGTATGCCGCGGGCACTGCAAGCTCCCGCACGTGATTGCAGCGGCGTTTCGTCAACCCACCATGAGGTGATCGACGACGGTTTTCACGCCCGGCGTAGCGCGCGCCGCACCCCATACAACCGCGCGCTCAGCCTTGGTGCTCACTTGTCCCGAGAGGGTAACGTTTCCCCCCTCGACCTGAACGGCGATGTGCTTCATTTCGCGATCCGTGTGACGCTGGATGGCTTTGCGAATGTTGTGCTCGATGTCGGTCGGAGAAGCGGAACCCGAGATTCTGATGTTGTTCGTAATACCCGTGACGCCGCGCAGGTGTCCGATATGTTTCTCCGCGACATGGCTGCGATAACCGTCCTTGACGCTGCCGCTCAATGTCACCCACCCCTGCTCCACCTTGATCCTGATGGAGTCTTCTTCGAGACCCGAGATCCAGTCGAGCACGGCCCGCACGCTCAATGCGATGTCTTCATCCGTTCTTTGATCGGTTTCTCGAACCGTCACGTCGATATGCGCGACCACCGCGACGACACCTGCAATCCGCAGCACGGATCGTTCGGCGGCAACCTTCTGTGCATAGTCCGACACATGTCCGCTAAGCGTGACGATGCCATCCGCGACGGCGACCCCTATGCGGTTCGCGTCGATAGCCGGATTGTTCGACAGCTCTTCTTCCACTTCGCGACGCAGTTGACTGTCCGATTTCATGGCGACGGTCCTCCTGAATGCTTGCGTTCCTGAACTGAACATCGAGTCCACACGGTCAGACTAATCCGCACGCATTTCGCTCGATTGATCGAAGTCAATCAGGTCGCTGTGCCGCGATCTGCATCGGACGACAAGGCCGCGTCGACGCTCGCTTGACGACGATCAAGCGAACGCGCTCTTTTCGACGGAGAATCGATTCGTCGCCCTCTCACCCGATACGGAGAAACATCATGGAGGAATCATCCAGCGTGGAGCTAACCGACCGCCGCACGCTCCAGCGCATCATGCTGGCGATCGACGACTCAGAAGCGACGATGCGTGCCGCCGAGTACGCGAAGACGATGTTCGCCGGACGCGCGACGATCAGGGTCGTCACGGTTGCGCAGAATCCGCGCACGCTATTTCCGCTCGGCTCGACCACACAAGACTTTCTCGCCGCTGCACGGGACGAAATCGTCGGCGATTCGCGCGCCGCGCTTGCCAGGATCGAAGCCATGTTTGCAGGCACGCAACTGGAATTCGGCCTGATCGACCTTTCCGTTCACCGCGGAAATACGGCGGACGCATTACTTGAAACCGCGTCGGACTGGAACGCCGATCTGATCGTGATGGGCATGCGGCACCATCATGGCCTGTTGCGCTGGGTCGAAGGCACGGTGTCCGAACCCGTTGCACGCCGCGCGAGCTGCTCGTTGCTGCTGGTCCCTGAAGACAGCCGTGTTGCAACCGATGCGGCCGCCCAGCGAATGGTGTTTGCGATGGATGGCAGCGCGTGTTCGATCACGGCGTTGCGCACGGGCCTTCAGCTGGCCACGCCTGACAGCCGGTTGCGCGCGATCTTCGTCGTGGACCGTGCGAGCAACGTGATGGATGGCGAGGCCATCCGCATCATGGAAAGCGCGAATCTCGAAGAGGGTTGCACAGCACTCGAACGTGCAGCGCGCATCTGCGCCGAACAGGGGCGCTACATGGAGACGGCGCTGCTCAAGACGCATGCGACCCGCGACGACATCCCCCACACGATCTTACGGGACGTTCAGGACTGGAAAGGCGACCTGCTCGTACTCGGCACTCACGGCAGGCGCGGCTTCGAGCGTTGGCTTGTCGGCAGCGTCGCGGCCCGCACGGTGCGTCTCGCCGATACGCCTGTATTGCTCGTGCACGACCGTGAAGCAATGCCCGCCAAGGTCTGACAGCACGAGGGACACAGCGGCGCCGTTGCTACGGCGCCTCTCTCGCCGAAGGAGGTTTCTCCTCCTTCTTGTCGACGCGCCGCTTCCTTTGCCAGCGAGCCGGCCGCAGCCGCAAATGCCGTTCGTGCAGCAGCAGCCCCCAGTCCAGCCTGACGAACAGTACCAGCAGTCCTAGCGTGACGCACTGCGAGCCGATGAAGTACAGACTGAGAAACGCGCCCTCGGCCTCTGTCTCGAGGTCCAGCACTCCATGCGCCCACTGCGCGAGACTGGCCCACGCCGTATAGCTGGCCACCCGTCCGACAAAAAACGGGACGCCGATCAGCCAGAGATCGGCCCGCATGAGTCCGTAGGCGATGAAGAGATAGTTGGACGGCAGCGGGCTGAAAGCATAGAGCAGGATCGCCCCCGCCGTCGTCGCTTTGTGTCGGCCGATACGCGACTTCAGGATGTCGACGTTTTCGCGATCCGCTTCCCGCAAGAGCCTGCTTCGAACCAGCCACCCCGCACTGCGCGCCAGCACGAGACGCGCAAGCGTCGCCGCACCGGCAGCCACGAATGCGATCAGCAGCGGATTGGCTTCGGGCTTCTGGAAGCCGATCCAGGACATGGCGAGCCAGGTCGGCGGAGCGAACGCCGGCATCAGGTTCAGCACGAAAACGGCCGCAAACAGGATGCTCAGGTACTGCATCACGAGCGCGCCCTCCTCTCTGTCGCCCTGGCGTCACATCAGGTCGGCCAACACCGCGCGCATGTCGAACACGGTCGCGATGGCGGGGATCGTCAGCAGCATGGCCAGGGCAGCCAACGCAAATCCGGCAACGGCCCATCCGTACGGGTTCGCATTCCGTAGAGCGTGCGCTTTCGCACCTCTTGCGAGCAGACGCACGCCGAACATGAGGCCGAGATTGCCCGACACGAGCAGCGGAAAGGCGACCGTGCGCGCGGCGACGGCATCGAGCCCGACGGAGAGCGCGATGGCATACGCCAACACGACGATGGCGCCAACGATGCATCCCAATGTCACGCTGGTTGCCAGCGTTCGGTTGGTCATCAGCCTCTCGCCAACACGTCGCGGCCGTTCCCGCATCACATTGGACCTTTCCCGCTCGTTCTCGAAGACAATCGAACAAACCGGGGTGATGACCAGTTCGAGCGCGACGATATGAATGGGTCCAAGCATGGGTTGCCAGCCCGCGACGACGGGAATAGTCGCGGCGGCGACCATCGGGATGTGCGCGGCAACGCTATAACTGATTGCCCGCTTCAGGTTACCGTAGATGCGGCGGCCGAGACGAATGGCCGACACGATCGGCGAAAAATCGTCCCGTAACAGCACGAGGGACGCGACTTCGCGCGCCACTTCGGCACCGCGCCGTCCCATCGCGATGCCGATATGCGCCGCCTTCAGCGCGGGTGCGTCGTTGACGCCGTCGCCCGTCATCGCGACCACTTCGCCAGCGCGGCGGAACGCTTCTACAAGCCGCAACTTCTGTCCGGGTGTCACGCGCGCAAACACATTCGACTCGCGTATCGCCCGCTGCAATGCAGCATCGTCCATGGCGGCGAGTTCGGCACCTGTCACGACGGGTGCGGCGGCAATTCCGACTTCCGTGGCAATCGCACAAGCCGTCGATGGATAGTCGCCCGTGATCATGACGACCCTCACACCTGCCGCCTTGCATTCGGCGATTGCGCCCGTGACATCCGGGCGGACGGGGTCGAGCAGTCCGACGAGACCGACGAACGTGAAGTCAAACTCGCGCTGTCCTGCAGGCCACGCTTGCCCATCGTGGCGCGCCTTTGCAACGCCGAGCACGCGCAGCCCCTTCTCCGCCATGTGCGTCGCACGTTCCAGCAAGGCTTGCGCGGCCTCGGGCTGCATATCACACAAGGCACAGATCGCCTCGGGTGCCCCCTTGCATGCGACCAGACTTTCTCCGGGTTCGGACGTTCGCCATCCATGCGACATGGCTGGCAACTCGGGACTCAACGCATACTCTTGCACGAGCGACCAGTGTGGATGCAGGCGGCCCGTGTCGGCGAGGTACGCGTGGCCCGCCTCGTGAAACGCGCGCTCCATCGGGTCGAGCGGCTCGATCTCGCTTGCCAGCACGAGATACTCGATCAGTTCATGAAAGGGCTGTGTGATGGCAGGTTCGTCGCCCCTCAGCCACGCCTCCTCGCCGTTTGCGTAGAGCGTACGGACCGACATCCGGTTCTGCGTCAGCGTGCCCGTCTTGTCGACGCACAGCACGGACGTCTGCCCCAGCGTCTCGATCGCGCTGAGCCGCCGCGTCAATACGCCCTCGTTGACGATGCGTCGTGCGCCCAGCGCCATGAACACGGTCATGATGACGGGCAGTTCCTCGGGCAGAAGGCTGATTGCAAGTGTGATCCCCGCGAGCAGCCCCGGAAGCCATGCGCCGGTGCGCCAGCGGTAAGCGAGCACCAGCAATGCGCAGATGATCAACGCCAGCGTCGCGAAGCGTCTGACGAACGTGCGGATTTCGAGTTGCAAGGGCGATGACGGTTCTCTGACATCGGCAAGCTGCATGCCGATCCGTCCGAGTTGCGTGTGCGCCCCGGTAGCCGTGACCGTCATGCAACCCTGGCCACGCACCACCATCGTCCCGGAGAACAGCATGTTAGACGTAGCCTCTTGCCGCATGCCGCCGGAGAGACCGGGGTGTTTGTCGACCGCGACGGATTCCCCCGTGAGCAGCGATTCGTCGATGCTCAGTTCGTGCGCTTCGATCAGCGTGCCATCAGCGGGTATCTTTGCGCCTTCCTCGACGAAGACGATGTCGCCTGGAACGAGTTGCACCGCCGACACCGAGTCTCGCTTTCCGTCGCGCAGCACATGGGCACGCGGCGCCGAAAGATCGCGCAGCGCCCGCAGCACACTTGCCGTTCGATGACTTTGAAAGGCAGTCAGCAATACCACTGCCAGGACAAATGCGAGCAGTGTGATCGCTTGCGGCGTATCGCCCAACAGACCATACAGCGCGGTGGCGATGAGCAACAGGAGGAACATCGGCTCCGTGAGCACGTCGCGCGCGGTACGCCACCATAGCCTGTCCGACGCCGATGCGATCACGTTCGGGCCGTACCGCGCCTGCAACGCGGCCACTTCGGCGCTCGTCAGACCCGATGCCGTGTCCTCGCGTCTCATGGGCTCACGCAAGTGTACGGAGACCGGTCGAGGCGAAAAGCGATCTTTTTGAGGGTTTGCATATCGGCTTTTGCCTCCCGACAGTCGGGCGTGGCGACAAATCAGTCGGCGTTCTTCCAGATGACGTAGTACATCACCGCAACTGCAGCGACAGTCAGCAATGCAACGAGTCCACATCCCACTGCGATCAGTCTGACCATTGCCATCTCCACTCACCATCTTCACTGTCATTAAGCTAACACTCGCGTCCGGCACGCGATTGACCCAAGTCAAGCGCGGCCACAGCGCATCGGCTCCAGCAATTTCACTCTTGCCGGCACGACGACTGGATGGCGCATGATCCAGGTCAATGGGCGCGAACTCGAATGAGTTGCAATTGACCCATACACCCGTACGCATGGAGACCTCATGAAACTCACCTTTCTTGGCGCGAGCGAAACCGTCACCGGGTCGAAATATCTACTGGAGGAACCGGGGGTTCGCATTCTGGTCGATTGCGGGCTATTTCAGGGTGTCAAGAACCTGCGGATGCGCAACTGGACGCCGCTGCCTGTGCCCGCCGATTCCATCGATGCCGTGATACTCACGCACGCGCACATCGATCACAGCGGCTATCTGCCGCTGCTCGTGCGCAATGGCTTCAACGGCCGCGTGTATTGCACACCGGGAACGGCCGCGCTCTGCGAGATCATGTTGCGCGACAGCGCGCGGCTGCAGGAAGAAGAAGCGGACTTCGCGAACCGGCACGGTTTTTCGAAGCACCACCCGGCGCTGCCGCTCTACACGATGCAAGATGCGGAGCGCGCGCTGCGCCTGCTGGCGCCGTGCCCTTTCGACCATCCCGTCGACCTGAAACACGGACTCTGCTTTCGCTTCCTGCCGGCCGGCCACATCCTCGGCGCGGCGAGCGTCGTGCTCTGCCGGAATCACAAGGTACTGGCGTTTTCCGGCGACGTGGGGCGGCCGAATGATCCCATCATGCGTCGACCCGCGCCCCTCGCGCATGCGGACTATCTCGTGGTCGAGTCGACTTATGGCGATCGCTTGCACCCCGAGTCGAATCCGGCGGACGAGCTGGCGCAGATGTTCAGCAAGACCTTCGCGAAAGGCGGCGTCGTGGTGATGCCTTGCTTCGCCGTCGGGCGAGCGCAGGAGATTCTCTACTACATTGCCAAGCTGAAAGAGACGGGGCGCATGGCGAACGTACCCGTCTACCTCGACAGCCCGATGGCGACGAGCGTCACCGAGGTTTACCGGAAATATCTCGACGAGCATCGGTTGACCCTCTCCGAGGCTCACGCGATCGACAAGGTGGCGATCATGACCCGAACCGTCGATCAGTCGAAGGCCATCGCGTCGCATCACGGCCCAATGGTCATTATCGCGGGCAGCGGCATGGCGACGGGCGGCCGCGTGCTGCATCATCTGCACCTGTACGCGCCGGATGCACGCAACACGATCGCATTGGTGGGCTTCCAGGCGGCAGGCACGCGCGGCGCTGCCCTCGCCGCTCATGAGAACTCGATCAAGCTGCATGGCGAATATGTCCGTGTGCGGGCACACGTCGAATCGATCGCCTCGCTTTCGGCCCATGCCGACTACCGCGAACTGTTGCAATGGCTGTCGAGCCTGACGGGCCCGCCTGTGCGCACTTTCGTGACACACGGCGAACCTGCGGCGGCGGACGCGATGCGGCGCCGCATCTCCGAAACACTCCGGTGGCCTTGCGAGGTGCCCGTCTATCAACAAACGGTTGAACTCGAAGGGCTATAGAAGGGCTATAACGGCTATAACGCGAGCTACGCCTGACGTCGCTAAAGTAAAGGCGTAGTCGCGCAGCTATCTTTCGAACACGTACGTGCCGGGCGCGTCCTCCAGCCCATCGACGATTGCGCGCCCCGCCACCTCGCCGTCCGAATGGTCGCGCAGCCACGCATTCCACGTAGGCCACCATGAGCCGTCGACGGGTTCGTTGGCTGAGAGAAATTCCTGCCTGCCGCGGTATGGCTCACCGGCCGCTCTCGTTGCACAACGGTAATAGCGGTCCGGATGGCCCGGCTGCGAGACGATGCCGGCATTGTGCCCGCCCGTCGTCAGCAGAAACGTCAGCTCGTTGTGTGTGAGCAGGTGAAGCTTGTAGACGGAGCGCCAGGGCGAAACATGGTCGCGCTCGGTGCCGACGACGAACATCGGCGCTTCGATATCGGACAGCGCAACAGGCCGTCCGCCGACACAATAGCGCCCCTCCGCGAGGTCGTTGTTGAGAAAGAGCGAGGTCAGATACTCGCTGTGCATCCGGTAAGGCAGGCGCGTCGTATCGGCGTTCCACGCCATCAGGTCGTTCGGTTGCGAACGCCGGCCGAGCAGATACTCGCTCATCATCCGCGACCAGATCAGATCGCGGGCCTTGAGCAACTGGAATGCCGCCGACATCTGCGAACCGTCGAGATAGCCCTGACGCCACATCAACGCATCGAGCGCTGCGAGTTCGCTGGCGTCGATAAATAGTCCGAGTTCTCCCGGTTCGGTGAAATCCGTCTGAGCGGCAAGCAGCGTCACGGTTTTCAGTTCGTCCCCTCTGCCGTCGCGAAAGAGCGCCGCTGCCGCAATGGCGAGCAAGGTGCCGCCGAGACAGTAGCCGACCATGTGCACCCGCTGGGCGTCACGGTCGCGCACTTGCGCGAGGGCTGCGAGCAATCCCTCCTGTAGATACGCTTCGAGTCCGACGTCACGGAATGCCGCGCCGGGGTTGCGCCACGAAATCGTGTAGACGGTATGGCCTGCGTCGACGAGATAGCGGATCAACGAATCGTGTGGCTGAAGGTCGAGAATGTAGTACTTCATGATCCACGACGGCACGATCAGGATGGGTTCTTTCGCCACCGTCGGTGTCGTCGGTGCGTACTGCAGCAATTCACACAACTCGCTGCGCCAGATAACTTTTCCTGGGGTGATCGCGACGCGCTTGCCCGGCAGCCATTCCGATGAATAGTCGTGCGGGTCGCCCGAACGGTCGTGCACAAGATCGCGCACGTCAGCAAGCCAGTGCATTGCGCCCGCGACGAAGCTCGTCCCGCCGCTCGACCATGCTGCCCGCTGCACCACCGGATTGGTGGCGACAAAGTTGCTGGGCGAACACGCATCCAGCCATTGGCGAGCGAGGAAGCGCACCAGATCCTCGTGATGTCTTTCGACGCCCGGTATGTCCGTCGTCGCAGACTCCCACCACTGCTGGAGCCGGAGGAAACCGTCGCGATACGCATGAAACGGCCACGCGGCCCAGGCGTCATCCGCGAAACGTGGATCTTCGGGCACATGTCCACGCTTTTGCCTGGCCACGCTCGTGCGCAATGCGCCGTGTGCCATGTCAGCGCCAGCCAATACGGCGTCGGTCGAAAGCTCCAGTACCCTTCCCGGCGCGACCGTCATGTGGAGCGCCCAATCCATGAAGGCGAGCGCCACGGAGGTCGGGGACAGGCCGCCCGACAAAGAGGCGACGCCGGCATGCGCCGCGCGGTCAAGCGCGTCGCGTGAAAGCAGCGGATGAGACGCGCCCTCTTCGTGACAACCGGTTGGGGCGTGGTCCGGTGCATTGCCGCGGGTAACGCGACTCGCAAACATGGGCGTCGCGAGTGAAGCCATACGTTCCGGCAAGGGTTGAGGCTTGTCGTCGGCCATCAAAGGAATTGTTGCCATCGTCGTTCGTTTGTCCTGGCTATTGACCCATGCCTGCTTTACGCGGTCACGGGCTCGTACACCTGACCTGCGTCACGCTGCTGAAAGCAGGGTCTGCGTTCACACCTTGAAGGTCCGTGCCATCTTCAACTCTATCCACGTCATCCCTTCACGCAATCCGTCCAGCACGGCCTCGCGTTCCGTGCTGAACTGTTTCCCATGGAGAAAGGTACGTTCGAAGTCCCCTTCCGGCGACGAATGCTTCACCTGGACGGTCGATCGATATCCGCCGCCTTCGACCGGTTCGGTCTGCACGTTCACGGACCATGCGCCTTCCTGCACGTTTCCAGACAAGGTCATACGGGCTCCTTTTCCCTCGCCGCCGCGGATTACGAAACGGTGCGGCGGCGTGAGACGACTATGTCATTCGACAACGAGATCGTCGACCACGGCTCGCACGCCCGGCGCGCTCCACGCGGCCCCTCTCGCGACGGCTCGCTCGGCGTAAGAGCCGACTTTGCCCGACAGGGTGACGGTTCCATCCTTGACATCGATACCGATGTGCCTGACTTCGCGGTCCGCATGGCGTTGCATGGCCTGCGCAATCTGGGCGCCGATGTCTTGCGGGGCGACATGGCAACGCACTTCGATGCGGTTGCCGACGCCGCGCACCCCGCGCATATGGCTGATCGCCCGCACGACGACGTGGGCCTGGTACGCCGAGTCCACTGCGCCCGTCAAGGTGACCCATCCCCGTTCTACCTGAACCTTCACGGAATCGTCCGGCAGGCCGACAGTCCAGTGGACGATATCGTGTACGGCACCGGCGATGTCTTCATCGGTGCGTTCGTCTTTCTGGGGCAGCCGGACCTGCATGTCCACCACGACAGCTTTCACGCCGGCCACACGATGCGCCGCCTTTTCGGCAGCGAGCTTTTCAGCGTAGCTTGGAGGATGGCCGGAGAGCGTGACCACGCGATCCGTCACCTCCACGCCAATGTCCGTCGCTGTCACGGCGGGATCCCAATCGAGTTCATCCTCGACGTCCTTTCTCAATTGCCGGTCTGATTTCATTACGCATCTCCTCCATTTGAAGCGTGGTTTGCGCCACCACGAACAAGCATCGATCCACGAGCGGACGATGGGACTGATGCAGATCAAGCATGCGCGAGTTCCCGACGTCGACCTGATACTGGCCTTTTTGCAAGAAAGCCAGAAAACGTGACCCGCTGTTGCCCGGCGATTCATGCAAGGCGGCGGGTATCGTGCATTTCGTGCATTTCGCGCAGCCTGACGGCATGATTGACGCTCTCGCCGTGACCGGCTATGGGTCCCGCCCATCTATCGCGATGCGATTGACCGAAGTCAACGGTCATACTTCAGGCCGCCTCTATCCTGGAAGCGATGCACCAACGCCCAGGCGAATGCATCGACCCATCCACGAAGGAGTCGATCATGACCGACATGCAACTGCTGACGTACGAACCCGCTCACGGTCGTGCGCCGGCTCGCGCCCGGGGCGATACCCCGGCCATTATCGAATTGCCGCAACCCGACATGTCCTCGGGCGCGCCGCTGATGAAGGCCCTCGCGCTACGCGCCAGCACGCGCGAATTCTCCGATGCGCCGCTTCCATCCGCCACGCTCGGCGCGCTGCTGTGGGCCGCCGATGGCATCAACCGGCCGCGTACAGGCGGGCGCACCGCGCCATCGGCGAACGCATTCAATGAAGTCGACCTCTACGCCGTGATGCCGAACGGTGTCTACCGGTACGATGCGCCCGCGCACCGGCTCGTCCTGAAACATGCAAGCGATGCGCGCAACCTGACCGGTTACCAGGACTTCGTCGGCGCTGCGCCGCTGGACCTGGTCTACGTGGTCAACATGTCGCGCCTGCTCGGCATGCCGCCACAGCAGCGCGATATCTTTTCCGCTGTCGCGACAGGCGCCATGGCGCAGAACGTGTCGCTGTACTGCGCCTCCGAAGGCCTGGGCTGCGTCGTGCGCGGCTGGATCAATCACCGTCTGCTGAGCGACGCGCTGAAACTGAATGAGGACGAGCTCCCCATTCTTGCTCAGACGATCGGCGCGCCGGGCACGACGCTGACTTCTCTTGCAGACTGATCTCATCTGCTTTCACCGGACAGGCAGAACGATGCGCGTGCGCGCCTGCTGAATCAGCACATTGCGTCAACAAGGAAAAGTCAACAAGGAAAAGGAAACGGGCCTGAAAATCAGGCCCGTTTCGCGTCCGCCTTCATTTTGCTGGCGGCTTGAAAACCTGTCGAAAAGCGCGCCATGAAAAACAAGGCGCGCCGTGCACGCATTAGCCGATCGTCAGACGCTTCTGGTCGGTCGGCGCCTTTTTCGGCAGACTCAACGACAGCACACCGTCCTTGTACTCGGCGGTTGCTTTCGCGTCGTCCACTTCGCCGGCAAGCGAAAACGAGCGGCTGAACGCGCCGGAATACCGCTCGCGGCGGATCACGCGTTCACCTTCCTTTTCTTCCTTGTTACGCTCGACCTTGGCGTTGATCGACACGATGCGCCCGTCGATTTGCACGTCGATATCCTTCTTGTCGAGGCCCGGAAGCTCCGCCTTCACCGTATAAGCGCTATCGTTTTCCGTCACGTCGATCTTCATCGACGCAAGCTCGGCGTCCTGAGGCGTCGCCATCGACCGCATGGGCCGGAAGAAACCCTGAAACAGATCCGAAACGACCGGGTCCAGCGAGAACGGGTCAAAACGCGTCAGATTGCTCATTGCACTTCTCCTCCAGATAAGCAGGCCAGGACATGGCCCCGATTGTCCGACCGCAAAAGCCGGCTCACTGCGCGACTGCGGCACCGTAGCCCCAGCAACGCGATTCCGTACGAAATCACGCTTTCAGCGTATCCGTACCGGATTCCGAGCCGTTGATTCATGTCAATCGCGCTCGTGTCGGGCACGTTGACGGCTCGAGCGGTGCGGCTTTCATCCCGAGCACGATTCCTCGTCTTCTCCGGCTTCGATATTTGCGCCCGTGGGTGCGCCGGTGGGTGCGCCCGTGGGTGCAAGTGCATCCTGCTGTACCGCCTTCGACGTACCGTCGATCGCGCGTTGCAGCATCTCGTGATCGAGCACTTCGCGCTCGAGCAGCAACCGGGCGATACGTTCGAGCGTCGCGCGCTGGGTGGAGAGCGTGGCTTTGACACGTGCATGCGCATCGTCGAGCATCCGTCGGATTTCCTCGTCGACAAGACGCGCCGTGTCGTCGCTGCAAGACGTCCCGCGCCAGCCACCGAGTCCCGGCAGGTCCAGAGGACCCGGCGATTCGCTCATCGTTGCCAGCCCGATGCGCTCGCTCATCCCGTAACGGCTTACCATGTGCCGGGCCATTGCCGTCGCGCGATCGAGATCGTTCTCCGCGCCGGTCGACACATCGCCGAAGACCAGTTCCTCCGCGACGCGGCCGCCAAGCAGCGCATCGAGCCGGTCGAGCAGTTCGCTTTCGCGCAGCACATAGCGGTCTTCCGTCGGCACCTGCTGCGTATAACCCAGCGCCGCTACGCCGCGCGGAATGATCGACACTTTCTTGACAGGGTCGCAATGCTTGCGGCTATGGGCGACGAGCGCATGACCGGCCTCGTGATACGCGATGGTGATCTTTTCCTGCGCGTTCATCACGCGGCTCTTGCGTTCCATGCCCGTCATCGCGCGATCGATCGCTTCGTCGAAGTCGGCCATATCGACCGCCTGCTTGTCGGCTTCGGCGGCATGCAGCGCGGCTTCGTTGACGACATTCGCGAGGTCGGCGCCGACGAAACCCGGCGTGCGCGACGCCAGTTCGTTCAGATCGACGTCGTTCGCCAGTTTCACGTGGCGCGTATGCACCGCGAGAATCTGACGGCGGCCGTTGAGGTCGGGCCTGTCGATGGCGATATGCCTGTCGAAGCGGCCGGGCCGCAGCAACGCGGGGTCGAGCGTCTCGGGCCGGTTCGTCGCCGCCATGATGATGACGCCCGAATTCGATTTGAAACCGTCCATCTCGATGAGCAACTGGTTGAGCGTCTGCTCGCGTTCGTCATTGCCGGAAGTCAGGCCCGCTCCGCGCACTTTGCCGAGCGCGTCCAGTTCGTCGATAAAAATGATGCATGGCGCCTCGGCCTGCGCCTGCTCGAAAAGATCCCGGACGCGGGCCGCGCCCACGCCGACGAACATTTCGACAAAGCCCGCGCCGCTCACCGAATAGAACGGCACGCCCGCTTCACCCGCCACGGCCTTGGCGAGCAACGTCTTACCCGTGCCCGGTGCGCCGACGATCAGCACACCCTTCGGGATCTTGCCCCCAAGACGGCGATAGCGTTCGGCGTCGCGCAAAAACGCGACGATCTGGCGAAGCTCGGCTTTGGCTTCATCGATACCCGCGATGTCGTCGAAGGTAATCCCTGTTTCGTTTTGCACGAGAATATGCGCATTGCCGCGGCCCATCTTCGTGTACTGCTGCAAGCCGCCCGTGCGCCGCCATAACAGATTCCACACGAAGAACATCGCCAGCAGGGGAACGGCCCAGGACAAAAGCATGCCGGGCCACGCACTGTCGACAGCACCCGAATAGCGGATGCCCGCTGCCGTGAGCGAGTCAGCCAGACGCTCATCGGCGACGCGCATCGTCGTGAAGCGCGACGGCTCGCCGTTCCTGTTGGCGGCTGTTGCGT
The DNA here is from genome assembly GCF_007995085.1 of Paraburkholderia azotifigens. GTDB lineage: Bacteria > Pseudomonadota > Gammaproteobacteria > Burkholderiales > Burkholderiaceae > Paraburkholderia > Paraburkholderia azotifigens. The sequence goes on along the minus strand of NZ_VOQS01000003.1, from coordinate 2,770,392 downwards.
CGGAGGCAGGCAGCAGTGAAGCGGCACCCGGCATCTTGAGCGTTCCCGTGATGCGCGTAGGCGTCACTTCCAGGTCGGCGACTTGCCCTGCGGCAACGAGTCGCTGGAAGTCGCTATACGCAATTTCCGTCGTCATGCCTTGCGCCGTCAGGAACTGCAACACGACGACCATCACGAAGAACACCGTGAGCGCGATACTCAACAGGTCGAACCATCGGGGCGATTTGCGCGCATCGCGCGAAGGACGCTGTGTGGGCATCATGGTCTCTCGGGACGATGGGAAGCGGCGTGTCCGGTTTCACGATGTTCTGCCGGCATCGCCCCTGCCCCGTTGACGCAGATCAATCGGTTTCCCGTACGCGGCGACTTAAATAGGCAGACAGTCCATTGCGGTTGCGCACCGAATGCGCGATCGGCCAACGCTTGCGGAGGTCTGTCGTGTTGCACAAATCACTCGTATTTCATCAGGACGCGCGCCAGTTGCTGCTTAACGGCGTGAACGCGCTCGCTGAAGCCGTCAAGGTCACACTCGGCCCCGGCGGTCGCAATGTGATCGTCGAGCGTGTGCCGGGTGCGCCGCTCGTCGCGAACTCCGGGGTGGTGGTCGCCGGCTCGGTCGACCTGTCCGATCCGTACGAGGAAATGGGCGCGCAGCTGTTGCGCGAGGTCGCCACGCGCACCAGCGAAGTCGCGGGCGACGGCACGACGACGGCCACGACGCTCGCCCAGGCCATCGTCGTCGAGGGCAACAAATGCGTGACGGCGGGGCACGATCCGATGGCGCTCAAGCGTGCCATCGAAGATGCGGGCAAGCAGGTCGTCGCGGAACTCCACCGGCTTGCACGCCCGTGTTCGAGCGTCGACGAAATGCGCCAGATCGCGACGATTTCCGCGAGCGGCGATGCGAGCATCGGCACGCTGGTGGCCGACGCGGTCGCGCGCGTCGGCAAGGAAGGCGCGATCAGCATCGAGGACGGCTCCAAACTCGACGACGAACTGGAGACGGTGGACGGATCGCTGCTGGATCGCGGTCTCGTGTCGCCGCTCTTTCTCGGCGAAGACCAGCGCAATGTGGTGCTCGACGAACCGGGCGTGCTGTTGTGCGACATGAACATCTCGTCGATCCCGCAACTGCTGCCCATACTCGAAGCGGTCATGGGAACGGGCAAGCCGCTTTTCGTGATCGCCAACGAGATCGAAGGGGAAGCGCTCGCAACGCTCGTCGTCAACCATCTGCGCGGCACGTTCAAGTCCTGCGCGATCCGCTCGCCCGGCTTCGGCGAGAGCCGCACCGAGCAACTGGCGGATCTCGCCGCCCTGACGGGGGCCACCGTCATCTCGGCGCAGACAGGGCGCACGGTCGAAAACGCCACACTCCAGGATCTCGGCGCCGCGCGGCGCATCGAAATTACGCGCGACACAACGACGATCGTTGCCGGGACGGGCGACCATGCGCGCATCGCGGACCGCATCGCCGGACTGAAGAAGCGCATCGACGCAAGCGCAGCCGGATACGAGCGCGACAGCCTCAACCGGCGCCTCGCCAAACTGTCGGGCGGTGTCGCCGTGATCCGGGTCGGCGCCGCAACGGAAACGGCGCTGCGCGAACGGAAGAACCGTTTCGAAGATGCACTTCATTCGACGCGCGCGGCCGTCGAGGAAGGCTTCGTGCCGGGCGGCGGCGTCGCGTTGCTGCGCGCGCGCCGGATTCTCGAGCACTACGGCGAGACACAGGCGCAGAAAATCGGCGCGCGGATCGTGTACGACGCGCTCGCGTCGCCACTGCGCCAGATCGCGCAAAATGCCGGCGCGGATGCTCAGGCCGTCGTTCATGCCGTTGCCGCAGCGAGCGATGCCTACGGCTACGATGCCGCTCACGGCGATTATGGCAACATGATCGAGCGCGGTATCGTCGATCCCGTCAAGGTGGCGCGCACCGCCTTGCAGAACGCGATCTCGGTGGCATCGCTCCTGCTGACCACCGACTGCATGATCGTGCATCCGCAGAAGGATCGCGTCCATGGCGCGGGTCGCGGCGACTGGGGCCGGGAGTTTGCATGAGGAGCGTAGACGATGTGGTATGGGTTCATCGATGCACAGCGGCGCCTCGCTCGAACGATTGCCGGGGAAAGGCCCGGCAATGACATCGAAGCTGTCCCGATGCAAATCCCCGGGACAAATCTCGGAGACGTGGCAAAGGCATTTAGCCACTGGCTGCTCAGATCGGCGTGTGCCTATGGCGAACCGCCGCCCTTTGGAATCCGTTCGGTAACCAGCGGCGGCAGCCGGATCGAAATCGAAGAGAGTGTTGTCGATTCGCTGCCGGTTGGCGCGTTGCGCAAATTCACACGGAAACGCATGGCGGCGAAAACAGGCGTCAAATGGCCCATCATGCTTTGCGCACCGCTCGCAGGCCATCACGCCGTCATGTTGCGCGAGACCGTCGAAACACTGCTCGAGGAGCGCGACGTATTCGTTTCGGACTGGGCCGACGCCCGAGACGTGCCGCCCGATGCCGGACCTCTGTCGCTCGACGACTACGTGCTTGCACTCGAACGCTTCATAAGCACGGCCCGTGCACACGGGCCGCCAGTGCACGTCGTCGCGGTTTGTCAGGCGACCGTACCGGCGCTGGCCGCGGCGGCATTGCTCACGAGCGTGCTCGCCGTCCCTTTGGCCAGCATTTCGCTGCTCGGAGGGCCCATCGATTCCCGGATCAATCCGACCCGCATCGACCGGTTCGCCACATCACACACCCTGGAATGGTTTCGCGATCAGGTGATCGATGTGGTCCCCCGCCGTATCGCGGCGCAGGAAGGCGCGTCTATCCCGGGTTCATCCAGCAGAGCGCCATGCTCGCGGCGCACCCGGAACGGCACGTCCGGCTTGAAGCGGCTTACTGGTCGAACTGGCTGGCAGGCGACATGCGCGCGGCCGCCGAGGCGCTGCGATCATTGAACGAGTACGCGGCCGTACTCGACATGGCGGAAAGCTACTTCCTCGATATCCTTCGCGTCGTTTTCCAGGAGCATCGGTTGCCGCGCAATGCGTGGTCGGTTCAGGGCCGGCATGTCGAACTGAATGCGCTCTCCCGCACGCCGTTGTGCACCGTGGAAGGCGAACTCGACGACATCACGGGTGCCGGCCAGACGCACTGTGCGCACACCTTGTGCGGCGCTTCGTCGCCACCGCGCGACCGCCAGATGACGGTTCCGACGTGTAATCACTATGACCTTTTCACCGGCTCGCGCTGGCGCGAAGCCGTTCATCCGGCACTGTGCCGATTCTGGCGCGAGGTCGAGGACGCGGCGTCGAGCATGCCCGTCAGGCAACACACAGACAGGCCAACCCGTAGCAGGAGGCACGCGTGATCCAACCCTTCAGACGCAGGCCGACGAAACGGCGCGCCAGGCGGGCGGATTCGAACACGCTGCATGGCGCGAACCGCGTGCGGGCTGCGCAACGCCAGGTGCGCGGAATCGAACAAGCCATGCAGCGAGCATCCACGTATCGTCATCCGGCTGGCAGGATCGTCAGAATAGAGACCCATATCTCGATCGTGTACCTCGCGGGCCGCTTCGCTTACAAGATCATCAAGCCCGTTGCGCCGGGATTCGCGGATTTCACGGCGCCAGAGACGCGGCAACGTTGCTGCGAAGCCCAGTTGCAGCTGAACAGACCGCTTGCGCGGGACCTTTACCTTGGCGTGCTCCCGATCATGCGTCGTGGGCGTACGGTCACATTCGGATCGAGAGGCCGTGCAGTCGAACACGCCGTCAAGATGCGCCGATTCGACGAAGCCGTGCTCTTTTCCAGTCTCGCCCGAAGCGGGGCACTGTCGCTGCACGATGTCGATGGCGCGGCCCGTCGACTTGCTGCCTGGCATCGGCGTGCGCCGCGAAATGCGCCGCTCGCACGGTACGGCAGCGCCGCACTGCTCAAGGCGCAGATCGAAGCCGTCAATGTGGCGCTTCAGGCTGGCTGCGTCGAAGCGCGTCTGCCCGAAATCGCTGCCTGGTGCGGACAACAACTTGCGCAGCGCTCAGCCGCAATCGACGGGCGCCGTGCCAACGGTTTCGTGCGCGCCTGTCATGGCGATCTGCACCTCGACAACGTGATGCGCTGGCGCGGCGAGGTATCGATGTTCGACTGCATCGACTTTGACGATGCACTGCGCTGGATCGATATCGCCAACGACATCGCCTTCCTTGTCATGGATCTTCGGGCGCGGGCAGGCACGCGTCTGTCGAACCGGCTGTTGAACGCCTGGCTGGAAGCATCGGGCGACTACGCGGCACTCGAACTGATGCCGCTCTATGTCGTCTATCGTGCGCTGGTTCGAGTGCTCGTGGCACATTTGCGCAGCAAGAGCGGCTCGTCTTCGAAGGCCGCCGCAGCGGCACGCGACGCCGCACGCTACATCGAGATTGCCGCAGCCGAGACACAAACGCCGCCGCCCGTCATGCTGCTGTGTCACGGTTTTTCGGGTTCCGGCAAATCGGTCGCCAGCCGCGCGCTGGCCGGGTTGAGCGGCGCAGTGTGGCTATCGAGCGATGTCGAACGCAAGCGTATGGAATCCATGGCTGCGGCAGATGCCCGTCTGGACGCGACGCACTACACGGCCGAGGCGCGGCACGCCGTCTATGACCATCTGCTTGGCCTCGCAACCTGTGTTCTACAGGCTGGCTACAGTGTGATCGTCGACGCGACGTTCCTCGAACATCGCCATCGCAGCGCTTTTTTCGCGCTGGGAGAGCGCCTCGGCGTAGGTGTGCGCATACTGGACTTTCGCGCCGCTCCAGACGTTCTGGCAGAACGCATCGGCACACGTCGGCGCAACCAGCGCGACGCCTCCGACGCCGATACATCCACGCTGTCCCTGCAACTGGCCACCGCAGAGCCTCTGACGGCCGTCGAAACGGCGCAGACCTTCGCCTTCGAGACCGTCGTTCCCGTCGAAGCCTTCAACGAACCTGCCTTCTGGAAACGGGTGCTCGAACTGATAGCTTCGCCTGCCGCCGAACCTGCGACCGCCGACGGGCGCATCAGGTGCAAAAGCGAAAATAGCCGCTATGCAGCAGAATGGGATTCCCGCCTATCTCGGTCAGCATCCGCCGGGCTGCAATCTCGATGTCGCGACGATGTGCAGTGAATGCGTCGATGAGATCTTCTTCTCGCAGCGACCGCGCGTCGAAATGATCTTCGAGCGCTTCTGCCGTAATGGCGCATTGCACGGTCTGGTGATCGACGCGCGCGGGAAACGTCAACACCAGGTCGCGCGCGCAATAATCCGGGCGACAGGAAGGAAACGATATTTGCATGGCAACGACTCCACGTGGGGCGCAAGGGTGCAATGCCAGATTAGCCTCGCGCTTGCGGGTGGATTTGATGCATGTCAACGCCGGCGGACGGAGGTCGTCCATGCATCCGTTGACTTGCATCAACGCTGTCCATCCGACGCGTGCAACGATGGGATTGCCGCCTTCGCAGCATCGACGGCACACGTGTTCTGTAAGCAGATGGGGGCATAGATGACATTGCGGGTCGATCTCGACGGTGTGGGCAACGTCTATCGTCTGTGCTTCGTACGCGGGCCGTGGGCGTATTTCACCCGGATCGGTCTCGACGAACAGTGGGGCGAAGGATGGGACAAGGCGCCGTATCAGTTTCATGCCCACCTGCCTTATGGTGACGGCACCGATCAGATTCTGAAGGTTGCCTTCGACGGCCCGCTCTTTCCGCCCGAATCCGGCCTCAACGGTCATTCGCTAAGTGTGCTCGAACTCAACGTGGGCGCATCGCCCTGGCTGCGCACCGAAAGCTATTTTCACGGGACGCAGATCCACATCATGGCAGGCGTCACGCTGCAGAGGTTCACGGAGTGGGTCGAACTGGCGGGCGGCACCGTTTTTGCGCCCATTGGTTGGGGCGAACTGCCCGAAACCTCCGCGCCCATTTCCGGGCAGGCATCGCGATAGTGCTGTAACGATGTGCTTCATTACCGACGGCGATCATGAGTCGGCAATCAGGCCGCCGCCGAGCGCCGCATAAAGCGCAACCGTATCCTGAAGGCGCTGGGCGATGGCCTGCAGCCACGCAATCCGGGCCTGGTGATACTGGCCATCGGCGACGAGTATCTGCAGATACCCGACTGTCCCCGCACGATACGACTCCTTGATGAGCCGCAGCGCCTCGGCTGCCGCCTGAACTGCACGGGTCTGCGCATCGACCGTCTGTGCATCGTGTTCGAGTGCCCGCAGCGCGTCGGCGACCTGGGCGAATGCCGCGAGCACGACCTCGCGATACGCGGCGCTCGACTCGTTATAGGCTTCCACGGCGGCCTTACGCTGGAACCACAATGCGCCCCCATGAAACACGGGCGCCGTCACACCTGCCGCGAGGCTCCAGACCTGTCCAGCCGGTGTTCCGAGCGAATGAAGCACCGCACTTTCGAAACCGCCCGAAGCGGACAACGTGATCTGCGGGAACAGTGCCGCCGTGGCCACCCCGATATCCGCACTCGCCATATGCAGCGCGGCTTCCGCCTGCAGGATGTCGGGGCGCCGCCTAACCAGCGAAGACGGCAGCGTCTGCGGCAATACGCCAGGTAACGCGATCTCGCCCAACGACACGGCAGGCGCGCTCCATTGCTCCGGATACATCCCCGCGAGCAGCGCAAGCAGATGTTCAGTTTCGATGCGCTTCTGCTCGATCCCGGGCAGCGACGCCTCGAGCGTCGCCAGTTCGTTCTGCAGCGACAGCACGGCGGACCACGCACTCGCGCCCGCCGCGACCTGAACTTCCGTAATGTGAACCTGTTCGCGCACGAGGTCGACCATCTCATGTGTCGCAGCGATTTCGTCGCTATAGGCCGCCCGGGCGATCATCGCGTTGACGACGTTTGCAGCCAGCGTCAGGTAAGAAGCAACGAGCGCATAGCGTTGCGTTTCCGCTTGTGCGGCGAGCGCTTCGACCTGCCTGCGCTCCCCGCCCCAGATGTCGAGCGTGTAACTGACAGTGGCCGACAACGTGAACAGATTAAAGATCGACGCTGGCGCGTCGACGCCCGTGCGCAGCGGCAAAAAGCGCTGACGGGAAGCATCCCCCTGTGCATCGACTTGAGGAAAAAAGACACCTGCACCGGCGCGCAACAGATGTTCGCTTCGCCTCAGCGTCGCCTCCCCATGTTCCAGCGTGACGTTGCCCGTCAACGCCTCGTCGACGGCCATATCGATTGCGTGGCAGCCGAACGATGTCCACCAGTCGTCGCGCAGCGGGACCGCGGGCGACAATAGCTGCTGCCCCGCAGAGGCGACGCCCGATGCGTCCGATGCGTCGTAGCGTTCGACGCGCGGCGTGGCCGGTCGCGAAAAGTTCGGACCGACCGTGCACGCGGCGACACATGCGACGCTCGCTAGCAGCACGGCGGCTCGCGCAGTGCGTGCGATCGTCCGCAGTGTGCGGCGCTCAACTGGCGGCAATGTATACATCGACGATCTGCCCTGGAAACAGACGGGCCGGCTGCTGTGTGACGACCCGGAAAAGCACAGGCAACACGCGCACGTCGACACGCTCCCTACGCTGGTCCGTCAACTGGATCTTCGGCGTCACATACGGCTGGACACGCATGAATTGCAGATCCGCCTGCACTGACGTGCCGCGAATGAACATGCGTGCCTTCAGCCCATGCAGATCCGGCAACCGGCTGATCAGAATTTCGTCGACGTAGCAGCGCACGGCCAGGCGGTTCGACGGCGTGCCGAGAACCAGCACGGGCGCGCTGCCCTGTGCATACGTGTCGTACACGCCCTGCGGCGACAGATAAGACCCCGACGCTGCATTCACCGACAGCACCACGCCGTCGGCAGGCGCACGCAGCGTGTATCGCTCGAGCTGTGCATCAGCAGCCGCGACCGCCTTGCGCAGCGACTCGACCTGGCGTTCCTGGTTGCGCACGTCGTATGTCCACGCGCCCGCACGAGTCAACCGGTATTGCCGCGTAACCACGTCCAGGTTTGCACGCGCAACGGCAACCCCGTTCGCGGCATTGTCGAGCGTATCGCGGCTGACAGCCTTCGGGTCGATCTCGTACGCATGCTTCTGCTTGTCGAACTGATCCTGCGCCATCTTGAGGCTGGCCGACGCGGCGCCGACCTGCGCGCTTGCCACATCCAGGGTTTCAGGACGCGGCTGGGCGCGCAGTTCGTCGAGTACCGATTGCGCGGCGTCTGCCTGTGCTTCGAGCTGCGCGACGGTCGCCCGCTGCACGGCGTCGTCGATGACCAGCAACACGTCGCCACGGCGAACGCTGTCGCCGTCGTGCACCAGCAGTCTGGTCACCGCGCCGGACACATCCGGGTAGATGTTGATGTTCGCCCCGGCGGGCTGATCGCTTTCCACGATGCCCGTCGCGTACACCCCGTGGGCATAAGGGTTCGACGCGGGATCGAAGACGGGTGGCTGGGGCGGTTGCTGGATGCCGTAGACCCACGCGGCCACGATGCTCGCGATGAAACCCACGAAGGCGAGCACGAACAGGAGCCGCTGTTTCATTGCCCGCCTCCCGCGTCGATGGTCTTGAGCTTGCCGTCCTCCATGTGCATGACGCGATCGGCGTAATCGAATATCCGGCTGTCGTGCGTGACAATGACGATACAGCGGTGGTCGTTGAGCACCTTGTGCTTCACGAAATCGATGATCGAACGGCCGGTATCGCCATCGAGCGACGCCGTCGGCTCATCGAGGATCAGGATATCGGGCTGACTGACGATCGCGCGCGCAATCGCCACACGCTGCTGCTCGCCGCCCGAGAGTTTCATCGGTGGCAGCGCGGCACGGTTGCGCAGCCCGACCACATCGAGCCACGTCATCGCCTCGCTGATCGATTGATCCCAGTCGCGACGTCTGAGGATCAACGGAATGGCTACGTTCTCCACCGTGGTAAGACGTGGAAACAGGTGATAGTCCTGAAACACGAAGCCGATACGCTTGAGACGAAAGTCCGCGATCGCGTCGTCGCCCTGTTGCCAGAGATCGACGCCGTCGATCGACACCGCGCCTGAATCCGGCCGCAGAATGCCCGAGATCACGCTCAGCAAGGTGGTCTTGCCGCTTCCCGACGGGCCGACTATCAGCAGCATTTCGCCAAAGCGGGCCTGCATCGCCACGTTCGACAGCGCCTGCGTGCGCGCGTCGCCCTCGCCGAACCACTTGTTCAGCCCGCTCGCGTCGATGGCAATGGCGGCCACGGCTAGCCCCGGAAAATATCGAACGGTTCGATGCGCAGCACGCGGCGCACGCCGAGGTAGCTCGACGAGGCTGCGATTACCACGACCATCGCGAATGCGAGCGCGAGATTGCCGAAGGTAATCATCGCCGCGTAGTCAGGCACACGCAGACGGACGAGACTGATCGACGCCGCGCACAGCCCCGCGCCGAGTCCGTAGCCCGTCAACGCGGTAAACGTTGCCTGAAACAGGATCATCGCGACGAGCTCGTGGCCCTTCGCACCAATGGCCTTCAGCGCGCCGAACTTCTCCAGGTTTTCGAGGATGAACGTGTAAAAGGTCTGTCCTGATATCGACAGGCCGACAATGAAACTGATTGCCGTCATCAACAGAATGTTCGTGCCCAGCCCCGTTTCATACTTGTAGAAGTGCGAGATGCGTTGCATGAACTCTTTCTTCGTATAGGCTACGTACCCGAGCGAAGCGACAACCTGCTTGATATGCGCGACGTCCGCCGCCGACTTGGGCTCGACGAGAATATAGGACGTGGTGTAGCGCGTCGTCGGAATGTATTCGACCGCCCGCTTGTAGGTCGTATAGAGCGTCGGCGTTCCGAACAGGCCGCTGCTCGTCACGGTCGCGATGCCGACTACAACGCCGCGATGGTCGTTGAGTTCGAAGTCCGTGCCGAGCCTGGGGTTGTGCAGCTTGATGAATTCCGCGTCGTCGATGGCGATAAAACCATTCTCCGCGTAGATGTCTTCGATCCGGCCTGCCTTCATCTTCGGCCAGCCGAACAGACTGGCGTCGTCCAGCCCGATCACCGTGACGGCCTGGTACGCGCCGTCGCGCAAACGCACCAGCGCGACCCCTGAATAAAGCGGCACGGCATAGTTGACGCCATCGATGCTGCGTACGGCGTCGAGCACGTAGTCCGGCATGCCGATGCTGCTCGCAATCGTCTGTACGGCGGGGTCCATCACCCACATCTTTGCGCCGATGTTGATCACCGTAGACGACGACTTGTTGAGGATGCCCGCGAACAGCGAGGTCATTTCAATCATCAGGAACACGGCGAACGTGATGCCGACGATCAGCGCCGTGAACTTGGCGCTATCGTTGACGAGCAGCTTGAACGCGAGCCTGAGGATGCCTTTCATCTCGTTTCCTCATCTGCACGGCGGACGAAGGCCTTGTTTCGCCGTCGTCCGCCGCCGGACGACAGTTCCTAGCCCTGTCCGCCCTGTTCCGGTTCGGTGCCACGCACGAGCAGCACCGGGCACTGCGCAAACCGGACGAAGCGCTCGGCCACGCTGCCAAGCACGATGCGGCGCACGCCTCGCCGGCCGTGCGTGCCGAGGATCACGAGATCCGCACCCAGCCGCTCGGCGCAATGTTGAAGCGTCGTCGCCACGTCCTCGTTCAGACGTTCGGTCTCGACAAGTTCAGCATCGCAAACGACACCGGCCTGACGGCAGGTTGTTTCCGCGTTCTGCAGAGTGGTACGGCCATCCTTGCGCAGCGCATCGACGAGCGCGATGGGATCGTAGTATCCCGCGTAGCTGAAGAGCGGCGTCTTGTCGACCACGTACACGGCCTGAACTTTTCCACCTGTCAGGCGGGCCATCTTCACCGCCTCGTTCAGCACCCTCTCCGATGTCTTGCTACCGTCCAGTGCAATCAGAATCTGCTTGTACATGATGACCGCCTCCTTGAAGTATTTGCTGCACCACGATTCGCCGCGCTGCATGATGCGTCGCATGGCATGCTTCTTATCTTCGATGCTTGTGCGCATGCGCGCTTGACCTGCATCAAGGCTCGACGTCTCATGGCGTCAGTGTCTTTTTTTACCGGAATCGTCCCGTCGATTGACGTGCCTCAACGGATCAGGACGTCGCCGTCATACAGTCGAAGCTGGACACGGACCGCAAATTCCCAGAACGGAACAGGAGACGCTGATGAACACCCTTCCCTCCGAACCCTTCGCCGCCGATACGATGCAGGCTGTCGCGCTGGCAAACACCGAAGCATTGACGAAATGGATTGCCCTCTGCGAGGAAGCGTGGATGCGCGCCGCGACAGTCCGCAATCCGCTCGAATATGCCGCGATCGGCAGCTTGATGCTGCCTGCCTGCGCATCGCAGGCGATGCTGTATTGCAAGCGCATCGCCGACATCGCTGCGGGCGCGCAGACGGCGGCGAGCCAGCCGCTTACGGCCGTGCAGACCGGAAAGCCTGCAGCTGACATCGGACTGTCGATGAACGCGCCATCGCGCCCCGCCGTGACCGCTTCTCCCGACGTTACGCATGCGCCGACGCCCACCGGGGGCGCAGTCAAACAATCGCCAAAACAATCGATACCCGTCCCGCCTCTTCGCGGCGAGTGATTCGGTCGGGACGCGCTTTATCGCGGTTCGCGCTCGTCTTGCCGCGGCGACTGAGCGGTTGAGACAGCCGGGTTCCCCAGCGCGTCCCGCAGCGCACGAAACTCACCGTGCAGCCGGGCGATTTCATCGTTCAGATGCTTGATGTCCCGGTGCATTTCGCGCCGCAGCGCGCGCTCCTCTTTTCCGATGAAGGCGGCAGCAATACTGGCAAAGACCAGCGACAGCATGCCGTACCCAAGCAGAACAACGAATACAGCGAACACGCGTGAGGCGGGCGTAGTCGGGGCGATATCGCCATAGCCAACCGTCGCGCTGCTCTCGAATGCAAGCCACAAGCCATCGGCGTAGGAGTGGACTCTGGGCTCGAGCCACATGAAACCGGCACCGGCCAGGGCGAGCACGGCGGCACCCGCGCCCAGCAACCAGACGATCCGGTTCGGCGTGAAGAACTCGTGCAGGGACAATACGATGCGCACCGCGACGAGGCTCACGAACAATAGCCGGAGCACCCATTCGGCCGTTTGCCACGGCGGCGCGCCCCACGTCGCACTCAACGCTGCGCCGGCCGTGATCAGAACATCGAGGCGATTGTGCAAAAGCAGCGCTTTGCGCTTCTTGCTGAGATAAAGCAAACGAAGGATCGAGAGCGCGAAAGCCGCGAACATGCACAGATACAGCGCGCGGGCGACGAAGAGCGCGGCATCGGTAGTCGCGGTGAGTTCGCCGTAGAAAGCCGGGATGGCGAGCAAACTGCATGCGCACAAGTACCAGCGGATGTGACGCCACGCGCGCACCGCTCGTGGATTATCGTGCGAATCCACACCGCCGATCGTGAAGAAACCGAGGCTATTGGCCATTGTGCGAAGGTATGCAACCGGGCGACGTCATCGTGACAGGACGGGCCGGACGGGCAAATCGAAGTGGTGTCTCCGCTTGTCAGGCTATGCCAGATTCCGGTGCAGGCCTTGACACAGATCAGCCCCCGACCGCGCCCGCTTTCGACCTCTGACGCGAATCATGCGGCGAACAGGCGTGTGCCCATGGCAGGTGTATCCGGCACGGGCGGAAAGACATCCCATGCGCCGTGTCCATGCCGGAAGAAAACAATGCTTAACGGACAGTTCGACACCGCTCCCTCCAGACGAACGAATCGCACGCCGCCGGAGCCGAAGCGCCCGATCTCGATCACTTTGGCGGGGATGGAACGCGTTGGTGCGAGCCATTTGTCGACGAGATCTCTGAGGGAAATGCCATTGCCGTTCATTTCGTGCTCCTCGTTCTGCCTGTCCCCGCTTGCCGACCGTGTGTCTCTCTGGCGGCGGCGGGTTAAGTACAGTATCGAGCGCACCTGCTTTGATTGAAATCGGCGAGGCTTTAAACGTCGGTAGTCGATGAAGTCATGAAGTAGGAATATTCCTAGCGGTGTTCGCCGGTTGTTCCTGCCTGATGGCACGCGCGACCGCCTCAGGGCTCGTTAGCGGTCTTCCTCTACCCACGCGTGAAATTCCGCTTGCGCCGACTCGATCGATCGGGCGCAAGTCGAGTACAGCAGCCCCGCGCCGCCGTCACTGGCATACATGCCTCTGCACATGGCCTTGAGATGAATGACGATATGGCCCGCTTCGTCTGCGCTTCTCGTGGCTGCGAGATAAACGAAGCCAAACGCATGCGGAAGAGCTGTCTGAATCGACGAGCTGTCTGCCTGCACGATTCGCGTCGCCGAGTGTGTCTCGATGAACGTCCGCGTGCGCGCCCACGCCTTGTCGCAGGCGACAGTCGTCTCACACGCGATGCTGGCCTCGTGACGTGCCCGGGAAAGTTCGACCTCTTCGTTCCGGAACGCCGCTTCCCGCGACGCCGTCGCGCACGCGGCGAGCAGTATCGAAGCCGTGAGTGCGACGCACAGCAGGTCAGGTGCACGCGTCAAGATGCCTCCTTCCCGGCCACGAATTCCGACGCTGGCGCCGCGACGGCAAGTTCGGCGATTTCGGTGGTGATCTCGTCCTGGCGGACGATGCGGGCCTCGCGCGTGAGCGCTTTCAATGTGTCGCCGACGTGATCGCTCGCTGCGAGCATCGCCGTCATACGAGCCGCGTTCTCAGCAGCAAAAGACAACATGAGGCCTTCGCATAGCTCGACATGGACATAACGCTCGGCGAGCCCGGCCAACATGCTGTCTATCGGTAGCGGAAGCAACGGCGGCCGCACGCGTGACGTAGTCTTGAAGCGCTCGAAATCGAACGGCACGAGCCGCCGCGTCACGACGGCCACCTGTGCGCCTTCCACCCGTAATGCGTGTATCAGCCATATTTCCGATGCGGGATGCGCTTCGAAACGCGAGAACACCGCATCGCTGATGCGCCCGGCCACACGCATCACGTCTTCGGCATGGCTGGCCATCGGCACGGACCAGTCGTATGCGAGGCCTCGTTCGTCCGCCAATGCCGCGCCACGCGTGCCGACCACGAACAGCGTAGCCGCGCCACGCGACGGCCAGCTTTCGACGCGCTCCAGCAGCCGTTCGTTGAATCCGCCGACGAAGCCCTGCTCCGTGCAAAGTACGATCAGCACGGGAGTCAGGCTGTGCTCCGGCGGAATGTCGCGCGTGTCCCGATGGGCCGATGCCGCGAGCACCATGCCAATCGCTTCGCCAACCGTCGCCGCGACGGAACGTATCCCCGCAAGCCGCGCCTGCGCCTCACGCTCGCGCGCCGCCGCGATCCCGCGCATCGCGCCGATCACGTCATCCAGTTGACGTGCCGTCGTCATCCTGCCTTCGATCTCACTGAGCCGGCTGGTCATCTGCATGCTCCCGCGAGGTGGCGGCGTCCGTCGTTGCCGGGCTCGGCTGTTTGATGAATTCGCGCACGACATCGATCAGACGCTGACGCAGCGCGTCGTCGAGCGGCACTGAGAGCGCTTGTGCGTCCTGTGTGTCGCCTGTCAGGCAGTGCACCGCGCCCGATGTAACGAGCCGGCGCCGCGCCGTCGCGATCGCTTCGATGGGCACGTCATCGAACAGACCATCTGCCAGCGCAGAGAGCAGGCCGACCTGTTCGATGCCCTTTAACGCGCTAAAGCGCGGCTGTGCGAAGAGTGCGCGGATGCGTTTGCCCCGCTCGACCTGTGCGACCACGCGGGCGTCGGCGAGCCCGCCGAATCGGCTGAACACCTCCAGTTCGAGAAACTGCGCGTAGTCGAGCCGCAAGCGGCCCGCCACATCGCGCAACGCGGGATGCTGAGCCTTTCCGCCCACGCGGCTGACGCTCAGGCCGACGTCGACGGCGGGACGCTGATTGGCCGCGAACAGGCCTGCATCGAGCACGATCTGGCCATCCGTGATTGAAATCAGGTTCGTGGGGATGTAGGCGGCCAGATTGCCGGCGTCGGTTTCGGCAATCGGCAAGGCCGTCAGCGAGCCGCCTCCCAGATCGGCGGAGAGCCGCGCCGCGCGTTCGAGCAGACGCGCATGCAGATAGAAGATATCGCCCGGATACGCCTCGCGCCCCGGGGGCTCGCGTGTCAGCAGCGCGAGTTCGCGATGCGTGGCCGCGTGTTTGGTCAGGTCGTCGACGACGACCAGCGCGTGCTGCCCACGGTCCCGAAAGAACTCGGCTATCGAGAATCCGGCAAACGGCGCGATCCATTGCAATCCGGGCGGCGAGGCCGACGACGCCACCACGAAGACGCAGCGCTCGGGTGCCCCGTATTGCCGTATCGCATCGACCGCTCGCTGAACCGCCGTCGACCGTTGACCGATGGCCACATAGACGCAGATCACGTCGCTATGCCGTTGATTGACGATCGTCTCGATCGCGAGCGACGTCTTGCCGGTGGCCCGGTCGCCGATGATCAACTCGCGCTGCCCGCGGCCGATTGCAAACAGCGCATCGACGATCAGCACCCCCGTTTCGAGCGGTTCACTGACGAAATCGCGATCGACGATAGCAGGCGCCGGACGTTCGACGGGCAGGCGGCTCTCCCCCCTGATCGCGTCGCCGCCGTCGAGCGGCCGTCCGAGTGGATCGACCACGCGCCCAAGCAGCGCGTCGCCGACGGGCACGTCGAGCACGGTATGGCGAGGTGTCACGCGCATGCCCGCCCGAACGGACTGGCTGCTATCCAGCATGATGACACTCGCGACGTCGACATCGAGCGAATGCACGTAACCCGTCACGCCGCTTTCGATATCGACGAGTTCGTCCAGCGCGACGTCGGGTAGCCCCGACACGAAGGCGATGCCGTCGGCGATACGCTCGACGCGGCCCATCGCGATCGCGCGTGTCTCGAGTTCGATAGCCGCGAGTGCGCTGCGTTTGCAGGCCAGCCATCCGTCGCGCGTGTCGTCAGACGCGTCCATCGCCGTCGAATAATCCATTGCGAACCTGCTCCAGTTGATCGCGCCAGCTATTGCGCACGATGCCATGACGTCCGGCCAGCTCGAGTCCCGCAACCAGCGTGCCATCGATCTGCGCGCGCCATGCAACAGCGTGCCCGAGCGCCGCGGAAAGCGCGGCTTCGCATGTGTGCTGCTCGTGGGCCGTCAGTGCGCGCGGAACTGTCAATTGCAGTGAAGCGTCCGCCAACAGCGCCTGTCGCGCCGTTGGAGAAAGTCCGTTGACGCCGTTCACGAGCCCCTCGATAAACGGCTCCACCCGCATCGAATCGGGCACGCGTTCGAGCAGCTTGCGTGCGACGTCGACAGCCAGTTCGACCGCTCGCGCCGACGCCTCGTGGGCGAGCGCTGCTCGATCGAGCTCGATCTCCGCGACGGCCTCGGCGCGCAGCCTGTCGGCTTCTTCATGCGCTGCCGCGAGAAGTGCGGCCCGCTGCTGGTCCGCGTCGCGTTCGATCTGCGCAAGGGCTTCGGCTCGTCGCGCGGCAAGTTGCGCACGGTCGGCCGTCATCGCGTCGAGCTCCTTGCGGACAGCGAGCCTGACGGCTTCCGCGTCGGCAATGAGCGCCTGCGCCGCGGACTGGCGCTCCGCGATGATTCTCGCGACGGGGCGGAACAGGTAACGCTGCAGAAGCCACACCAGGATCAGCACATTGACTGTCTGCAGCGCCAGCGTCGACCAGTCGATCTTCATCGCGCATCACTTCACGAAAGGATTGGCGAACAGCAGCAGCAACGCGATCACGAGGCAATAGATCGCCATTGTCTCGATCATCGCGAGGCCCACGAACAGCGTGCGGGACAACGTGCCCGCCGCATCCGGCTGCCGCGCGATAGCGTCCATGGCAGCCGCCACCGCGCGGCCTTCGGCAAGCGCCGGACCGATCGCGCCGAACGCCACCGCGAGCGCGGCTGCGGCAATGCTGATGATTTCAATCAGGTTCATGCGTGTTCCTTCTGGTTGTCGTTGGCGGGATGCGGCTTTTCGCCGACTGCCGCGCCGATGAAGACCATCGCGAGCACGGCGAAGATGTAGGCCTGCACGGCCCCCGTCAGCAGATCGAGCGCCATCAGCGGGATCGGCACGAGCAGGCCCGCCAGCGACAACACGATGCCCACGACAAACACACCGCTCATCACATTGCCGAACAGGCGTACGACCAGCGAAAAGGTTCGCGTAAGCTGCTCGACGATATTCAACGGGATCATCACCCACGTCGGCTCGGCGAAGGTGGCCATATATCCGCGCACGCCGCGCGAGCGCACGCCGTACGCCACGGTCGCGAGAAGCACGAGCAAAGCGAGCGCGGCGTCCGTTTCCAGATGCGCCGTGGGTGGCTCGACGCCGGGCACGAGCGACGACCAGTTCGCAACCAGCACGAACAGAAAGAGCGTGCCGATCAGCGAGCGATACGGCGCCGGATCGGTTTGCATCGTGTCGCGTATCTGGGTATCGACGGTTTCGACGAGCAGTTCGAGCACTGTCTGCATTCTTGAAGGCGCGACCGACAGCTTGCGGGTGAGCAGTGCAGCGCCCGTCGCGAGGCACGCCATGAGCGCCCACGTAACGATCACGGGCGCGCTTATCGCGAGAGGACCGATGTGCAGCAACGGCTCCGTGGTCAGAGGCGAATGCATCATGATCCGGCTCGCCCGAGCCGCAGCGCGATGCTGCGCGTCCACATGAAACCGCCCATCCCGCCGAGCAGAGCCAGCGTGGCCGCCTTCGCCAGCAGGACGAACACGGCCGCCGTCAACGCGAAACGCGACAGTTGCAGCAGCAGTGCGCCGACGGGACGCCCGGCAATGAACAGCGAGGCATTCCAGCGGAGCGAAGCGAAGTGCGCCGCACCCGCGAGCAGGCCGACCGCAAGGCCGGCGACGAACAAGGCCAGTGCAGTGGGCAGGTGAGCGAAAACGGTATTAGTCACGATCTCTCCTTTGCTGCCGGTGCATCCATTTCCATGCCGACCAGAAACCGATCGCCGCCCCGATCATCAGAAACGGCGCCGAGAAAAACACGCGCGTTCCCATCAGCCGGTCCAGCCATCGACCCAGCGCGAGACAGACGAGCGTCGGCAAAACGATCGTCCAGCCGAGAATGCCGATCTGCCCAAGCCGTGCGGCCAGCGACGGCTCCCGGTCTTCGCGTCCCATTGCGTCGCGATCCGAAGCGCGCCGTGCCGCTTTCGCGACGCGATCGTCCGCCGGGGCATCGCGCTTGCGCTGGCTTGTCATTGGGGCACTCCACGCGCCGCCTGTGGACGCAGGTAACGCAACATCTGTCGCACAGCACGAGCATGAAGGCGCGTCTGCTCGACACGCGCGCGCCGCATCGCATCGAGTTGCGTTTCACGCGTGCCGTGCACTTGCGCCTCCAGCCCTTGCAACGATTCGCCCAGCACGGCTTCCCTGCATGCGATCGACACGGTCGCGCCGTTCGACACGATCAGCACGCCGCCGTCCACGGCGCAAAAATGCGCGGTGCCGTCCGGCGTCGCCCACCGCACGACAGACGCGCCGAGAAGCGTCACCATATCCACATGTCCGACGTGAATGCCGAACCCGCCGCTCGCGTCTTCCGCGCGCAACGAGACGATCGCCAATCCGTCGACGACCACGCGCGCGGGCGTTGCGATGGTCAGGCTGAGCGAGTCGTCCGTCATGGCGATGCATCCTTCAGACGGCAACGGGCGACGCATGCGCCTGCCTGCTGTGCGCTTCCTTATCGCGCGCCTCGTCGAGCGCGCCAACCATGTACAGCGAACTTTCCTGCCAGTCGTCGCACTCGCCGTCGAGAATTGCCTTGCAACCGGCGATCGTGTCCGTCAATGCAACCGACCGGCCCGGCTGCCCGGAGAACGCCTCCGTCACCGAGAACGGCTGCGTCAGAAAGCGCTGCAGACGGCGGGCCCGCTGCACGATCCGGCGGTCGTCCGCCCCGAGTTCTTCGATGCCGAGCAGCGCGATGACGTCCTGCAGCTCGCGCTGATGCTCGATCACGCGCCGCACGGCGTTGGCGACGTTCGCATGATCGTCGCCGACCACCAGCGGATCGAGCAGGATCGATGTCGAAGCGATCGGATCGATTGCGGGGTACATGCCCTCGGCGGCCTGTGCGCGCGACAGCACGACCATACTGTCGACATGCGATGAAATCGTCGTCACGGCCGGGTCGGTGAAGTCGTCGGCGGGAACGTAGACGGCCTCGATCGCCGTTACGGCAGTCTCGCCGACCGACGTGATCCGCTCCTGCAGCGCGGCAACCTCGCTCGCCAGCGTCGGCTGATAGCCGACCCGCGACGGCATGCGACCCAACAGTCCTGAGACCTCCGCCCCTGCCTGCACGAAGCGGAATACGTTGTCCATCAGCAGCAGCACGTTTTGATGGCGTTCGTCGCGGAAGTACTCGGCGACCGTGAGTGCGGTCAGCGGCACTCTCCAGCGCGCCCCCGGCGGCTCGTTCATCTGTCCATAGACCAGCACGGCGCGCGGCAGCACACCTGAGCTCCGCATGTCGGCCAGCATTTCGTGGCCCTCGCGCGAACGCTCGCCGACACCTGCAAACACGGAAATGCCGCTGTGCTGCTCGGCCATCGCATGAATCAGCTCCATCACCAGCACAGTCTTTCCGACACCGGCGCCACCGAACATCGCGGCCTTGCCGCCGTGCGCGAGCGGCGTGAGCAGGTCGATGATCTTGATCCCCGTCGCGAACAGCCGGGTTGCACCGCGCTGTGCGGACAGCGCAGGCGGCGCGCGATGGATCGGACGGCGCTCGACGCCCTCGGGCAACGGCGCGCCCGCATCCCGGACGGCCCCCGACACGTCGAATAGCCGCCCGAGCGTCTCTGTTCCAACGGGAACCTCGATCGGAAGGCCGGTCGAATGCACGGGCATGCCGCGCGCGACGCCCGCCGTGGACTGCAGCGCAAGCGCCCGCACGACGGTCTCGCTGATGTGTGCCTGCACTTCCACGAGAATCGGCTGACGTCCGTCTCCCGTTGAAATGAACATGGCTGTGTCGACGGGCGGCAGCGCTTCCCCAGCAAAATCGACGTCGACAACCGCGCCTCGCGCGGCAATCACGCGTCCCGTCGCACCAAAGTCTGGGGCCTGGCTGACTTCCCTGCTCTCGCGAATCGACACGTTCCGTGCTCCCCGGCGAATTCCTGAACCTCTTCAAGATAACGGCGAGCGCCCGCTCAAAGCTGATCCTGATCAATGACTGCACGCATGAGTCGCATTGCGCGAACGATGCGTGGTGCGCGCTCTCAAAAGCGCGTCGCGCTTGACGGGGATCAAACGGATACGCACACGCCCGTCTACGCTCGATGTGATGGACCTCACCTGGAGCGCGGTCGACATGATGAAAGCCTTGCTGATCATTCCGGTTCTGTTGGCCCTCGATGCGTTGACAGCCTGTGGGGTTGTCCCATCGCTCCAGGCGGATGACCAGGTCAAGGCCGCCTTCTCGGACGTCGTCGTGCTTTACGACGAGCGCCTTGCACTGGTCGATGAAACGACCGCCCTCGCCCGCCGCTACCTGCCCGCGGACGCATCGACACTGAAGAACGTTGCAGACGCCCGTTCAGCCATCGAAGCCTTGCATGCGACGCCGGCGCTCGTCGGCGAACCCGCGTTGTTCGCGCGATTCGACGTGGCGCAACGTCAAATGACGGAAGCGATCTCGCAACTCATGATCGTCTGCGAATCCGTGCACCGAATTGAGACGGCCCCGCGTTTCCAGATGCTGCAAACGCGGCTTGCATCGTCTGCGGCCCGAATCGCGGCCGCGCGTGAACGGTACGACCATGCAGCGCTGCAATACAACGCATCGTTGCACCGCTTCCCACTCGATCTTGCGCAAGCGCTGCATGCCTGTCAGGACAAACCTGCTTTCTCCACCCCCGACGTCTCGCCCGTGCACCGTCGGCCTCGCACGGACTTCGGTACGCTGCGCGGATCGTTGCGTGTTTGACCGGACAAGACCAACGCGAACGCCCCTCATTCCGGCGCGACAGGCGATACCCGTTGATCTGAATCAACCGCGCGATGTTCGCATGCGCAACACTGCACGAACCATTTTTCCGAGGAGCGTCGCATGACCCGCCATATGAAAGCCGCTGTCGTACGAGAATTCGGCAAGCCGCTGAGCATCGAAGAAGTCGCCGTGCCTGATGTCGGTCCGGGCCAGATTCTGGTGAACATCAAGGCGTCGGGCGTCTGCCATACCGATCTTCATGCCGCCGACGGCGATTGGCCCGTCAAACCGACGCTGCCTTTCATTCCCGGACATGAGGGCGTCGGTTACGTCGCCGCTGTTGGCAGCGGCGTGAAGGGCGTAAAGGAAGGCGACCGCGTCGGCGTGCCCTGGCTCTATACGGCCTGCGGCCGGTGCGAACACTGTCTGAGCGGATGGGAAACGCTCTGTCACGACCAGAAGAACACGGGGTACTCGGTCAACGGCGGATATGCCGAATACGTGCTGGCCGATCCCAACTATGTCGGACATCTTCCCGACACTGTCGCGTTCGATGAAATCGCGCCGATTCTCTGCGCCGGCGTGACCGTCTACAAAGGCATTCGCGTGACGGACACGCGCCCGGGCCAGTGGCTGGCGATTTCGGGTATCGGTGGGCTTGGGCACGTCGCCGTGCAGTATGCGATTGCAATGGGATTGCACGTGGTTGCAGTCGACATCTCCGACGCGAAACTCGACCTTGCACGCAATCTGGGCGCGAAGCTTGTCGTCAATGCGAAAACCACGGATCCGGCCGCTTTTATCCAGAAAGAAATTGGCGGCGCGCATGGCGTGCTGGTGACTGCCGTGTCGCGCAGTGCATTCGCGCAAGCGCTTGGCATGGTCCGACGCGGCGGCACGGTCGCACTCAACGGTTTGCCGCCGGGCGATTTTCCGCTGCCGATTTTTTCGACGGTCCTTAACGGCATTACGATACGCGGCTCGATCGTGGGGACGCGGCGCGATTTGCAGGAGTCGCTCGACTTCGCCGCGCAGGGCAGCGTTCGAGCGCACATTCATCGCGACCGGCTCGAGAACATCAACGCGGTGTTCGGTGCGCTCCGCGAAGGGACAGTGGATGGGCGGATCGTGATGGCGCTCGATTGATGGGGATTGATGGGCTATCGCAAACATGGCAAACATGGCAAACGGCATGGCAGGCGTCCGCGATGGCGCCTGCCTTTGCCTGCTGCTTTTGCCTGTTTTGCGTGCTGAAAATAGCGACGATGCGTTCCCTGCGGAACGGTTACATCGTCCCCTCCTTTTCGAACCGATCCGGCAGCTGATGCCTGATCTTCCGCGCAAACGCCTGACGCTTTACCCCGTCGACACGGGTACGCACATCACGGTCTGTGACCACGCAGCACGCGACGGCTGGCTTGCCCGCCGCGTGCATCATCTGCTTCAACGCCTGTTTGTGGCCTCGGCGGCGCACGCAGCAGAACAGCGCAAGACGCGGGATGCGTCCGCCATGCTCCTTCAGCCACGTCACAGCAGGCGCAGAAGCGTGGCTCGCCCAGACCGCGGACGCCACCACCACGACGTCGTAACGCGATACGTCATGTAGCGCAGGCAACAGGTCGGCCGGCCGTTCGAACCATGCGTCGAGCAGCGACCGTACATAGCCGCGCTTGCGTCCTTGAGCGCCGCCTGAGTTGCGCTCGCAAATCGGCTCGACGTCGGCGCCGAGTTCCGAGGCCAGCATTTCGGCAATGCGCCGCGTCCTGCCGCTGCGCGAGAAGTACACGACCAGAAATGCGTTGCTCGCTTCCGACATGCATATCTCCATCTGAACGCCCGCGTGCAATCTTCCGCGCGGCCATCATTCCATGTGCATTCCGCCATTGATGGCCAGGTCGGCGCCTGTGATGAAAGCCGCGCTATCGGAACAGAGAAACGCAACCAGCGCAGCCACTTCCTCCGGCCGCCCAAGACGCCCGACGGGGATTTGCGGCAAGATCTTCGTTTCCATGACGTCGCGCGGCACGGCTTCCACCATCGCCGTTGCGAGATATCCCGGCGATACGGTGTTGACTGTGACGCCTCGCTTCGCGACTTCGAGCGCAAGCGCCTTGGTGAATCCATGCACGCCGGCCTTGGCAGCCGAATAGTTGGTCTGCCCGAATGCACCCCGTGATCCGTTCACCGACCCGATATTGACGATACGCCCGTATCCGCGTTCCACCATGCCTGGCAAGAACGGCTTCGTCATGTTGAAGAGGCCGTCAAGGTCGGTATGCAGCACGCTGTCCCAATCGGTCTTGCTCATGCGCGCGAAAGTCGAATCGCGCGTGATGCCTGCATTGTTGATCAGGATGTCGACTTTCCCGAGTTCGTCGAGCACGCGGCGCGCGCACCGCGCGCACGAATCGAAGTCGGCAACGTCGGCCTCGTACGCGTGAAAATTGCGGCCTGCATCGCGCTCCTTCATCAGCCATGTCGCGACGTGATCGTTACGCGCCGAATACGACATGGCCACGTTGATTCCCGCGTCGTGAAGCGCCCTGCTGATCGCCGCGCCAAGGCCGCCCATGCCGCCCGTGACAAAAGCCACACGGTCTGTTTTCATGTCACGCTCCCATTGCCGTATGGGCGGGCGTGCGTGACTGCGTCGGTGTCGAGCGGACGACGCTCAGCATTTCGTCCTGACAGGCGCGCAGCCATGCGCTGAAACTGCCGAGGGGCGCCTCGGCGCCGGGCAGCTTTTGCAGCGGCGCGAACCAGAACAGTCTCCATGCACCCGACAGGCGCGTGAGTTCGTCGATCAGTTCGGCCTGACGCTGCGCGGTATTCAGCGCCGCGTCGCCCCAGATTGAAAGTGTCTCGTTCGCATAGGCCCGCATCGCGGCCTGCAGGGCGGATGTGAAAGCATACGAATCGCCGGATTGCGCCAGCGCCGCCTCGACGCGACGTATGGCATCGCGATCCCGTCTGATGCTCCGGCTCTCCAATGCGTTCAGATCGCGCCGCCAGTCTTCCGCAAGCTCCGTCAGTCGGATCGGCTCAGCGAGTTCGGCCTGGCAAATCTCCAGCGGCGCAGCGAAGTCTGGTAACCGGTTCATGATCCTTGCTCCTTGTGCAATGCAGTGCGTGCGTCGGCACGCTTCGATGTCCACTCTAGCCGCGCGTACTGCATTGCGATTGACATGCATCAATCGACCTCGGATAGCGCGTCATAGACTCCATTGCACCCGGGCGCCGCCCGCTAATCCGCATTCCATCGGGAGCAATGGCGATGAGCTACAGAAGCATTCTTGTTCATCTGGATACCAGTACGCATGCACGCGCGCGGCTCGAATTTGCGTTGCAGTTGGCGCACCGCTTCCACGCGAGACTGACGGGTGTCTTTTCGGCGTACGTTCCAGATTCGCAGGCCCTCTTCATCATGGCGGGCACGGCCAGCTATTACGCCGAACACGAGCGCCAACGGAAGGACAAGTGCGACGAACTCAAACGTCTCTTTCACGCCGAACTGGCCCGGCTCGAAGTCGACGGACAGTGGATCGCGGCCGAAGGCTATCCAAACGAATCGATGCCGCCGTATGCGCGCCTTGCCGATCTGGTCGTCGCAAGCCAGACGGATCTCGACGATCCCGAGTCGTTCGTCGCCGAGCAGTTCATCGAGAATCTGATCATGGCGGCCGGCCGGCCCGTGCTCGTGATGCCGTCGAGCGGCACATTCGCGGACTGCGGCAAGCAGGTGCTGATCGCATGGGACGGCAGCCGCGAAGCGACCCGCGCACTGCACGATGCGATGCCCTTTCTGTCGGACGCTGCCAACGTCACCCTGCTCACGGTCAACGCGGATCGCGACGAGCCGACGGGACGACGCATTCCGGGCGCCGACATTGCGGTGACGCTCGCGCGTCATGGCGTAAAGGTCGAAGTGCGCGAAGTCAACGTCGAGCGCTACGCACCCGTCGGGGAAGTGCTGTTGTCCCAGGCGGCCGACCTCGGTTGCGATCTCGTCGTGATGGGTGCGTACGCCCACACGCGTCTGCGTGAACTGGTGATGGGCGGCGCCACGCGAACGCTGCTCCGGTCGATGACCGTACCCGTTCTCTATTCACACTAGCCGTGGAAGGTTTGTCATGTACAAACGCATACTCATCGCACTCGACGGCAGCGACACCGCGTCGCGCGCCCTCGATATCGCTCTCGATCTCGCCGTCGAACACGGCGCCGAGGTTCTGCCGCTGTATGTGATCGACGTGCCCGTGATCGCCTACGACGTCCCCGGCTTCGATCCTTCCATCATCCGGGACGCTTTCGAGGAAGAAGGCAAGCGTATCGCCTCCGATGCGAGCGCACGAATCGCAATACGCAGCGTGACAGGCGTGCCGCGTGTCGTCGAAGTCGCGCCGCCGGGAGAGGATGTCGCCCATCGCGTCAATGAAACGGCTGGCGAGTGGCATGCCGATCTCATCGTCATGGGCACGCATGGACGGCGAGGTTTCCGGCGGATGGTGCTGGGAAGCGTCGCCGAACGGGTGTTGCGAGGCGCAGCCTGTCCTGTCCTGATGATTCCAGCGCGCACCGCCGGCTCGACCGGGGAAACGTCGACCGACATCCCCGTCGAAAAGGAACTGACATGACCTACAAGACCTTGCTCGTCCACATTGACGATAGCCGTCACAGCGCAGCGAGAATCGCCCTTTCACTTGATCTCGCCAGGCGCTGGGATGCGCATCTCATTGGCCTGTATGCCGTTTGCACCGAACTGCTGCCCGGCGCGCTCAGGCAGATCGGCAGCCGTCCGTTCGCGGAACTCGAAGGACGCCGCGCCGGGCTCCTGCAGAAAGCGCATGACAGTTTTCTCGCCGCGGCGGAACGGGCGGGCCACCGCAGCGTCGAATGGCGCGCGCCGCGCGGACCCGCGCCGGAAGTCGCCCTGCTCCATGCGCGTCATGCCGACCTGTTGATCCTGGGCCAGGACGACTCGAGAGACGCTGCATCGTATGTGGCGCCCAATTTCGTCGGCAATCTGGTGCTCGATGCGGGTTGTCCGGCGCTCGTCGTACCTCATGCAGGCAGCGTGCAGGCGCTGGGCGAAAACGTTCTGATCGCGTGGGACGGCAGCCGGGAGGCCGCTCGCGCCGTGGCTGACGCGCTGCCGCTGCTCGAGAACGCGCGTTACGTGACGGTCGACATCGTGCAGCCCGCCGATGGGGCACGCGAGAGGCCCGTAGGAATCGACGTCGCGGCATGGCTCGATACGCACGGCGTGACCGCATCGTTTTCTACGCGGCGCGCGCACATCGGCGCGAGTGCCGGCGCCACCTTGCTCAGCCGGGCGTCGGATATGCACATCGATCTGCTCGTGATGGGCGCTTACGGCCATTCCCGCGCACGCGAACGCGTATTCGGCGGCGTGACGCGGACAATGCTGGAATCGATGACCTTGCCGGTGCTGATGTCGCATTGAGATTGAGTGAACGCCATCGCATCGGCGTGAGACCGGCGCCGACGCAGACAATGGTGTGACACCGATGCGCGTCGGTCGGCGTCACACCGCGCGGCCGCACAGGCAAGGCGACAGAAGAGTCGCGTGCGAGCCGCACGTGCATGAACGAGACGCCGCGTTATTGCGACGCGTCACGCTTTCGCTTGAGCGTCGCCTGAACCATCATGCCGGACCAGCAGGACAGGCCTCTGCGACGAACGCACGAGCGACTCCGCGACGCTGCCGAGGAAAAACCGCTGCGCGCCCCGCCTTCCGTGCGTACCCATCACGATGATATCGGCATCGCATTCTTCCGCCGCGCGAGCGAGCACTTCCGGGACAGTTTCACCATATGCATCGATTGCGCGCGTCTTCCCACTGACGCCCGACTCCCGAAACAGCGCGTTCGCCTCGTCGAATATGCGCGTGGCGGCGTTCGACGCGGCCGACGGTTCGGGTTCGAAGTCGTACCGTGCGGTTGCCTCCGCGGGCCATCGGCCGCGGTCCACGACCGACAGCGCATACACCACGCCGCGAGAGAGTTTCGCGAGCCTGACCGCTTCACCGAGCGCCATCTGCGCGCTCGCGCTGTCGTCAAGCGCAACAAGAATCCGGTCATACATGATCAACCTCCCGTCGTGATGCGTCGGCCACCTGGAAACGGGTATCGATGCGCATGAAAGGCAGTGTGTTCCTGTCTCGACGTCACCGATTGACTCAGGTCAACCGGACGCTGGTCCCGCAAATACGGCACGCGAGCCATTTTTTATGTAAGCGCACAAAAAGTAAATTATTTAGGGTCACGCGCGTGACATGCAAACGCGTAGAATCGGAACATATCGATGCTTTGTCCCGCCCAATGCCCGATCGGCGCGACAGACCGCAATTTTGCAAAAACGGTCAAGTTTCCCCCTGCAATCTGTCAGACAGGAAGAAACGCAACCATGATCAAGGTACTGTTGGCGGACGACCACGCACTCGTACGCGACGGCTTGCGCCACATACTTCAGAACGCAAGCGGCTTCGAGGTGGCCGGCGAAGCGTGGGATGGCGCGACCACCATCGCGCTCATTCGCTCCACGCAAGCGCACGTGCTGGTTCTGGACCTGACCATGCCCGGTCGCAACGGCATCGAACTCATCAAGCAGATCAAGGACGAGCAACCCGCGCTGCGCATCCTCGTGCTGACGATGCACGCTGAGCAGCAGTACGCGGTGCGCGCATTCAAGGCGGGCGCGGCCGGCTATCTGACGAAGGAAAGCGCGAGTGGGGAACTCGTCAACGCGGTCACAAAGATAGCCGGTGGCGGCGTGTACATCAGCCTGGCAATGGCTGAACGCTTCGCCCAAACCCTCAACGAGCCCGCGGAAGCGTTACCGCATCAACGTCTTTCGGATCGGGAGTTCGATGTCTTCAGACGAATCGTATCCGGTCAGAGCATTACGGAGATCGCCCACGAACTATGTGTGAGCGTCAAGACCGTCAGCACCCACAAAACGCGCGTGCTCGAGAAAATGCAGTTGCCAAATGAGAACGCGCTCGTGCGTTATGCGATTCGTTACAAGCTCGTCGATGACGACGAGTTATAGATAGCCGTTTGTTTGTCAGCGTTGGTAGGAATTTTCCTAGTTTGATTACCTCGCGTCCTATCTCCTCTTCAAGCGCCTCCGATGTTTTTTTGCGATAAGCGCGCCGATACTTGATTCATCGCAAAGCGCCGCGCACATGCGCGCGCAGACGAGGGTTGAGGAGACAAACATGTTTGACGCAAACACGCTGGCTTCCAGTCACGTCCCGGAACACGCGACTGCCGAGATTATTCCGATTCGGCCCGTCGAGCCGTGCAACCCGACGCGCCCGGCCACGACGCGCTGCTCGTCGTGTTCGATGCGCTCCATCTGCATGCCGGCCGATCTGAGCGCAGACGATCTGTCGAAACTCGACGCAGTCATCTGCACGACGAGGGCCGTTAAACGCGGCGACACGCTGTATCGTGCCGGCGACCATTTCAAGAGCATCTACGCGATACGAGCCGGCTCGTTCAAAACGGTCGTCATGCACCGCGACGGTCGCGAGCATGTGACGGGCTTCGAGATCGCGGGCGACGCGCTCGGGTTCGACGGCGTCTGCGCCGGCCAGCACAACTGCGATGCGATCGCGCTCGAGGACAGCGTTGTCTGCATTATTCCGTTCGCGCAACTCGAGATCATCTGCCGCGAGGTAAAGTCGATGCAGCATCACATCTATCAGATGATGAGCGGCGAAATCGTGCGTGAGTCCGTGCAGATGATGCTGCTCGGCACCATGTCGGCAGAACAGCGCGTAGCTTCGTTTCTTCTCAATCTCTCCCGGCGCTTCAAGACGCGCGGATTCTCGGCCGCCGAGTTCAATCTGCGCATGACACGCGAGGAAATCGGTTGTTACCTCGGAATGAAGCTCGAAACCGTAAGCCGCATGTTTTCGAAGTTTCAGCGCGAGCATCTCGTTCGAGCAAACGGCAAGACGGTCCGGATCGTCGACCCCGAGCGCCTCGCGAAGGTCTGAGCGCACGACGGTAAACGGACGCTGCCGGTTCAGTGGCACGAGAGACGAGAGGCGCACGGGCTGATGGTGTCAATCAAGACCTTGATTTGTCTCAAAGATGAGTTGCCATGACATGCGACGATGAATGCGAACAGCGCCATCGTCGCACGGGCCAAGGAATATCTGACATGAACAACGCGATAACCCTCCGCGCATGGGAGCTGAACGAGACGGACTTCGATGCTCGTGCGTCGCTTGAACAACAGTTGCGATTTGCACTTCAGTACGCCATTCTCGCCCCCTCCAATCACAACACACAGCCCTGGCGGTTCATCGTCGACGGCTCTACGGTCCAGGTGTGCGCGGACCGGACGCGGGCGTTGCCCGTTGTCGATCCGTTTGATCGTGAACTGCTCATAAGTTGTGGTGCAGCCGTGCTTAACCTGCGAGTCGCATTGAGCTATTTCGGGCTGTCCTATGCAATCACCGTGTTCCCCTCCGAGTTCGACCCCGATATCGTCGTGCAGCTGCGTGTCTCGCGAGACGGGCATCTCGACGCGGAACTCGCCACTCTGTTCAGTGCATTGACGACCCGCGTCACAACCCGCGCGCCATTCGCCAACGAACCCGTCGATCCGCAACTGCAAACGGAACTGGTCGCGGCCTGCGATGCGGAAGGCGCCATCGCGACCTGCGTGGACGCGGAGACCGCGCGTCAGGCGATCGCCCAGTTGATCGCCGAGGCGGACTCCGCGCAATTTGCCGACGCACGGTTTCGCAGAGAGCTTGCGAGCTGGATTCATTCGAGCCGCCGGAACGACGGTATGCCCGCGTACGGCGCGGCTGTCGGCGGGCTGCTTGATATCGCGGCGCCGCTGGTCACGTCGGTCGTTCGCGTGTTCGACGTCGGTGTCGGCGCCCCGGCCACGCATCAGCGGCTTGTCGAAGGGTCGCCGCTGTTCGTCGGCATCGCAACGGTACGCGACGACCGCGAGGCCTGGCTGGCGACCGGCCAGGCGCTCGAACGCATGCTGCTGCTCGCGGCGTCGAGGGGAGTGACCGCCTCGTACCTCAATCAGCCTATCGAAGTCACGTCGCTGAGAGAAGCGCTCGCAGCGCTGCTGAACATCGATGCGATACCGCAGCTGCTGCTGCGTATGGGCCGCGGTCCGCACGTCGACCATTCGCCGAGACGATCTTTGTCGACCATTCTCGACTGATGCGAAATCCGTTCACCTCGCATTGCCAATCCATCAAGGAGCCTTGTCGTGAGCCTCGCCCGCTGCTTTTTCCTGCATACCAGCATTGCGGTTTTCATTTTCACTGGAATGAACACGGCCAATGCGCGAGTCGATGAACCGACCGAACTGGTCGACCAGCAGCATTGCATGTTCTGTCACACGTCAGATGCGCCCTTTCTTGCGCCTTCGTTTCGTCAGATCGCGGACCGGTATCGGGATGTGCCCGATGCGAAGGCGATGCTCGAAATCAAGCTGAGAAAAGGCGGTCGCGCGCATTGGGGAGACACGCCCATGCCACTGCCGCCCGAACGTGGCGGCGCGTTGTCTGCCGAAGATGCGCACAAACTGATCGAGTGGGTCATGTCGCAATGAACCCGGGAACGGGCGTGATCGCCAGGGGCGGTCGCTGACTTGCCTGCATCGGCCCGACGTCATTGCCGCCGATGCTTCGCCGCATTCTCGGCCGCCTGAAGTTCCCTTTCCGCAGCGTCGAACGCGCAGCGGACCGCCTGTTCCGCGTCTTCGCTTGAACAATGTTCGATGGGTTTGAAGTCGCGCGTGCGAGTGATCAGATCGAGGCGGACGTCGTAGCTCGGCCTGGCCGATGCTGAATGCACCTGTTCGATTGCCAGATGGCAATTTGAAAGCAGCCCGCTGTAGCGTTCCAGCCGTACCAGTTGCGCGGCAGCCTCGCCTTCCAGTCGCGCCGTCCCACAGAAGCCCAGGTAGACGATCTGCATGCCAATACCCATCTTCGCCTCCGTTCGATGCCGACTTTCAGCGCGCCATGCGAGCCACGCACGCCACCCAGACATCATGGCGTGCACAGAACTGTCGTCGTTGACTTGTATCAATCGCTTCGACCACGCTCACAAGGGCATGGCGGTTCCGGGCTCCCCCTCGTACGGCCGCCGCGGGAAAGGGAAAACCCGAATGTCCTCTCTGGCGAGGCGAAGCTGTGACGACAGCACACAACGAAGCGGAAACGAGCGATCATATTTCGTATGTGCGTAGGCTATAAATGAGCTACCGCCCCGTGGCACGAGCGGCGCCGCGGCCAGGCAGCGTCGACGTGCTGGTTGCTTCTTTAAACGACGGAGATCGAATGGAGCCGTACAAGCAGTTAAGCAGCCTGACTCACGAACTCTTCCGGCAAGTCGTGGAAGCTGCGCCCAACGCGATGGTCATGGCCGACCGGGACGGTCTGATCGTTCTAGTCAACGCGCAGGCGGAAAGGCTGTTCGGCTATCCGCGCGACGAACTCGTCGGGAGCAGTGTCGACAGGCTGGTGCCCGAGCGTCTGCGCGGCGCGCATCCCGACTATCGCAACATGTTCTACGGCAACCTTAGCAGCAGACCGATGGGGACGGGCCGCGACCTTTTTGCGCTACGAAAGGACGGTACCGAAGTTCCCGTCGAAATCGGGCTGAACCCGGTTACGACGAACGAGGGCATATTCGTACTGGCCGCCATCGTCGATATCACCGAACGCAGACGTCTGGAGGAGCGCTTCCGGCAAGTGGTGGAAGCAGCGCCCAATGCGATGGTGATGGTGGACCAGGAAGGAAAGATCGTCCTCGTGAATGCGCAGACCGAAAATCTGTTCGGTTACCGTCGCGACCAGTTGTTCGGGAAGTCCATCGAAACGCTTGTGCCGGAACGCTTTCGGACAGGCCATCAGGTGTCCCGGTCCGCCTATCTGCATGATCTGAAACCACGCCCGATGGGCATGGGGCGTGACCTGTACGGCCGGCGTCAGGACGGTATGGAGTTTCCTGTGGAGATCGGTCTCAACCCCGTGCGCACCTCCAACGAAAACTTCGTGATTGCCGCCATTGTCGACATCTCGGAGAGAAAGCGCGCCGAGCAGGAACTCATCCGCAGGACGGAAGAGCTTGCGCGCTCGAACCAGGATCTCGAACAGTTTGCGTACGTGGCGTCCCACGATCTTCAGGAACCGTTACGTGCCGTCGCGGGCCCGCTTCAGCTGCTCCAGCGCCGCTATCAAGGGCAGCTCGACGCACGTGCAGATGAGTTCATCATGCATGCCGTGGATGGTGCCACGCGGATGCAAAAGCTGATTGACGACTTGCTCTCGTATTCCCGGGTCGGACGATCAGGCGCAATTCCGCAATTGACCGAATGTGCCGACGCACTCGACATGGCGCTGAAAAGCTTGAGCGTCGTGCTGCACGAGTCCGGTGCGCAGATCACTCGGGGGCACTGCCTTCCGTCATGGCGATTCCGACGCAAATCGCACTGCTCTTTCAGAATCTGATCGGCAATGCGGTCAAGTTCCGGCAGGCCGATCGGGCTGTCTGCGTCGACGTCGTTGCAACGCGTGAAGGCGACAGTTGGGTGATTTCGGTGAAGGACAATGGAATCGGCATCGACGCGCAATACTTCGACCGCATATTCATGATTTTTCAGCGTCTTCATTCCCGGGCCGACTACCCGGGGACAGGGATCGGCCTTGCGCTATGCAAGCGTATCGTCGAGCAGCACGGAGGCCGCATCTGGGTCGAGTCCGAACCGGGCAACGGCACGACAGTCTTCTTCACGCTTCACGCGGGAACGGAAGACCGTATCCCGTCACAGCACAACTCGGGGGGGTAGTTCATGCATACCCAGACCGCCGACGATCTGATCCATATCCTTCTCGTTGAGGATAGCCCGACTGACGTCATGATTACGCGTGAAGCGTTCGATTACTACAAGTTGCTCAATCCGTTGCATGTCGCCGAAGATGGGGTCGCGGCGATGGAATTCCTGAGGCGCGAAGGAAAGCATGGCAACGCACCTCGCCCCGGATTGATCATTCTCGATCTCAACCTTCCTAAAAAGAGTGGCCGCGAAGTTCTCCAGGAACTGAAGGCAGATCCCGAACTGATGAACATCCCCGTCGTCGTGTTGACGACTTCCAAATCGGAAGAAGATGTGGCGAGGACATATGGACTGCATGCGAACTGCTATATCACCAAGCCAGTCGACTTCAACCGATTTATAGAGGTTGTACGCAGAATCAGCGAGTTCTGGTTTGGCGTGGTGACTCTGCCCTCCGCCAGATCATGAACGAGCTGCCAGAAGTCCGAATCCTGCTCGTCGAGGACAGCCCCACGGACGCTTTGCTGATCAAGGAAGCACTGTCTGATGTGCTGGATTTCCAGCATCGGCTGATCCATGCGACCCTGTTGTCGGACGCATGCAGCAAGATTCAGTCGAGTCAATTCGATATCGTGCTCCTGGACCTCGGGTTGCCCGACGCACAAGGAATCGGCACGTTCAGAACGTTGCAGCAGCATGCGGCCCAACTGCCCGTACTGGTGCTGACCGGACTGGAAGATATGTCGGTGGGATTGAGGGCTATTCAGGAAGGCGCACAGGACTATCTGTCGAAGCGGGACATCAGTTCGTCGGAGCTCGGCCGCGCCATACGCTATGCGATAGAGCGCCATCGGATCGCGATAGCGCTGAAGGAAAGCGAGGAGCGATTCCAGCTGGCAGTGAGGGGCGCAAGCGCCGGACTGTGGGATTGGAATCCACAGACAGGTGCAGTCTATCTGTCGCCCCAATTCAGGGAAATCGTGGGGTACGAGGTGCACGAACTGCCCAACGACCACCAACTTGTCCTCGATCTGATACATCCCGACGACGTCGAACGAGTCAGGACACAACTCGCGGAACACCTCGCGCAAAGATGCGCCTATGAAATCGAATACCGCATACGCACAAAAACGGATGAATACCGTTGGATACACGCGAGAGGCCAGGCACTGTGGAATGAGTCCGGAGAAGCCTACCGCATGGTCGGATGGATTATCGACGTCACGGAGCGTCGACTGGCCGACGAAGCGCTGCGGGCATCGCAAGAAGAACTGAAGCGGCTTTCGGCGAACATCCAGCGCGCCCGCGAGGAGGAAAAAACCCGGATTGCACGCGAACTGCATGACGACTTCGGCCAGCAACTGGCGGCGCTAAAAATCGAATGCGCGAAAAATTGCAGTCTTGCCGGAAATGTCGACCCGACGACGGGAAGCATCGATATGAGCAACGTCTATGCGCTAATCGATCAGATGGTCGTTTCCGTACGACGCATAGCGACCGACCTGCGCCCCGCCATGCTCGACGATCTGGGTCTGCTGCCAGCTATAGAGTGGTTCATAGAACGGTTTTCGTCGCGATACGCGATCTACGTCGTTCAGCATATCGACGCGGACGACATCGACTTCAACGATGACAGTTCCACGGCCGTGTTTCGAATTGTTCAGGAGGCGTTGACCAACGTGGCACGTCATGCCGGCGCGAGCCGGGTGACGCTGGAGATCGCGCGCAGCAACCCGCATTGCGTCGTGCGTATCGTCGACAATGGGCGCGGTTGCCAGAACGGTTTGCGACCGTCTCCAGGCTCGTTTGGTTTGATGGGTATGCGCGAACGAGTCGCGGCCTTGAGCGGCGAACTAACCGTCCGGACCGCTCCCGGTCAAGGCTTCGCATTGACCGTTCTGCTGCCGCTCTCCGCTGTTGAGACGAGAAGCCCCTGAATTCCTGCAATACCGCGTTGCGATTGGGCGCGCTTTGCGCGAAAGGTTCTGACGGGGCTTGATTGTCCGTTGATATCGGTCAATCGTTAAAAGATGCAGCCTCTTAAGCTGGCTTAACCGGCCAGACGTCCTTCAATGGCTTTCGTTCTGGCATGTCGTACAGGAACGGGAGACACATTATGGCGCATCGTCTTGCAATACTCTGTAGTTCGGCAATTCTCGCCACCTTCGTAGCCCTCCCGGTTGAAGGTGAGGAATTAGCGAGAATCGCAACTCATTCGCACCGCTATGGCGGGCAGATCAGTATTTCCGCATTCGACGACCCTTTACTACGAGGCGTGACCTGCTACGTCTCCCAATCGGAAGACGAAAGGTCTTTGGGTGATAACGCGCCGGCCACCCGCACGTCCGATGCAGCAGTGTCCTGTCATCAGGTGGGCAAACTGGAGACGCACGGCAAGCTGCCGCAACGCGCTCAAGTGTTCGACGCATCAACGGATCCCATTTTCAGGACCGTGCATGTATTTCGGATACTCGATTCGAGCCGCCTGACTGTGCTGTATTTCAGTTACACGGAAAACGAGTTGTCGGGGACCTGCCCGGTCACGTCGACATGATCCGGCTGCCGACGCGGGGAAGACAGATGGGTGAATAAAGACGCCCCAAACCCGCTGCTGTTTCGAGGTCGCTTTCGGTGCGCGGCACGCCAGCGCGCACGGGGCCATGCGGCTCTTATGCTGCCTATGCGTTTTCTGATCTCTAGAGGAAGGTGACGGAGTGAGTCCATGCAAGGTTTATTGATATCAATCAAGAATAGGTACGCGTGTCGGTGAGTCACTATGAGCAATCCTTAGCCCCGGTACAGGAGGATTCCGTGAACGCGACAGCAGCGACCTTCAACATTTCGCCGCGAGATGGCGACCTCACGAATTGCATCGTTGAAAGCATTCGTCGCGATCCCTTATTGAGCCGCGAGTCCATTCTGGTCGATGTGCGCCACGGCCGCGCCGTCTTGACAGGTACGGTATCGAGCTGCGCCGCGCGTGTCGCAGCACGCGAGGCCGCGGAAGACGTGCAAGGTGTTGCATCCGTGGCGACGGAACTGATCGTCAATGTGCCTCCCGATTTACGCCGTAGCGACGCCGAGATTCGCGACGCCGTGCTGGATACGCTGAAATGGCGGGCGTGCCTGCCATCCGGCGCGGTGACGGTAACCGTTAGCAATGGATGCGTAACCCTTTCCGGCCGGGTGGATTGGTCCTATCAGCGAAAACTCGCCGAGACAGTACTTCTGCCGCTGCGAAGCATCATGTCGATCAGCAATGAGCTTCGTGTCAGCGACCGCCAGATCCAGATGGAGGTTTCAGCCCGAATCCGCACCGCGTTGCGCGTCGCCGCCGAAATGCGAGCCGACGCAATCAAGGTCGAGGTGCGGGATGGGGTTGTCACCCTGCTTGGCCCATTGCCCGCTGTCGACGAGCGTGCCTACGTAAGCGCTGTCGTTCAAAGTCATCCTGAAGTGCGGCGGGTACACGACCACATACATTCGATGTCGAGACCACGTATGCGACGCCGGACATCGATAGCAAATGCATTTAACCGGCATAGGATCTGCATAAAATAACGAGTTGGCGCCGTGCGCCAACTGAAACCGCTGCTGGAGCGGCCATGCTCTGCTTTCAGCCGGTGTATGCGGCGTCTTTGCGGCCGCATGGCGATGCCGATGACGGATATGGCGTGCTGCTCGAACGGATCGGCGAAGCGGGATGGCGGCCTGCCGGTGCGCCGCAACGCGTCGAGGGCAGCGAGCGCGACGGATTGCGACTCGTGTATGCGCGTCAGCGAGAACTGAGGCAGACGAGCCCATGCTCGCGGCATGCACTGCGAGCATGGGCTAGTCACGAAGCCGCGCGCCCGTCCAATCCGCCTCGCGCGCCATTGCAACGAACGCGCTCAGATAATCGATCGCATCGTCCGCTTCGCGCGTGCCGAGAAAGATCTGCTTCGCGATGCCCTTCTTGCCGAGCCGCAGCGGCGTGAGCGGCATCCATCCCGCGTACTCCTCCGCGAGCCAGCGCGGCAGCGCCGCGACGCCGCGGCCGCTAGCGACCATCTGCAGCATGATGTCCGTGGTCTCGATGATCTTGTGCCGGCGCGGCACGACGTTCGCGGGCGTGAGGAACTGCGTGTAGATATCGAGCCGGTCGGTTTCGACGGGATACGTGATCAGCACTTCCGCCGACAGATGCTCCGGCGTTACATAAGCCTCGTCCGCGAGCGCATGCCCGTCGCCGACGACCAGCACCTGCTCGTAGTCGAACACCGGCTGAAAGCGCAAACCCGGCTTGTTGAGGGGATCCGGTGTGACGAGCACGTCGATGTCATAGCCGAACAGCGCGCCAATCCCGCCGAACTGAAAACGCTGCTTCACGTCGACATCGACATCCGGCCAGCGCGCGAGATACGGCGACACCACCTTCAGCAGCCACTGGTAGCACGGGTGACACTCCATGCCGATGCGCAACGTGCCCCGCTCGCCTTGCGCGTACTGCTTCATGCGCTCTTCCGCGTGCTCGAACTGCGGCAGCAGACGGTTGGCGAGGCCCAGCAGATATTGGCCTGCCTGCGTGAGGCGCATCGAGCGGCCCTCGCGCATCCAGACAGGCGTGCCGAGTTGCTGTTCGAGCTTCTTCACGGTGTGGCTCAACGCCGATTGGGTGAGATTCAGTTTGTCGGCGGCGCCCGTCAGCGAGCCCTGCCGCTCCACTTCCCTGACCAGCATCAGATGACTGCGCTCCAGCATCGCGACTCCATGAGCAGAATTAATCCATGTATGAAATAAATCCATTTTTATTCATACATCGAAAATTCTATCATCGCTTCCAGCTTCTCTTTTCTGGACGGCATATAAAAAATGGTCACGACACACAATCTGGGCTTTCCGCGCATCGGCGCACAACGCGAGCTGAAATTCGCCCTCGAAAAATACTGGAAGAACGAGTCGTCGCGCGACGAACTGAAGGCCGTCGCTGCGCAGCTTCGCGCGCGTCACTGGCAAGATCAGGCACGTCTGGACCTGGCGCCCGTCGGCGACTTCGCGTTCTACGACCAGGTGCTCGACATGAGCTTCACGCTTGGCAATCTGCCCGAGCGGGTGCGCGGCTTTCATGGCGATGCGCTCGACAACTATTTCCGCGTCGCGCGAGGCCGTTCCGCGCAAGGCGCCGACGATCACGTTGCGTGCTGCGGCGGCGTGGCCGCGGGTGAAATGACCAAGTGGTTCGATACGAACTATCACTACATCGTCCCCGAGTTCGATGCCAACACGCAGTTCTCGCTCGATCCTTCGCGTTTGCTCGAACAACTCGCACAAGCACGCGCACTCGGCGTGAAAGCGAAGCCGGTGATCGTCGGACCGGTGACGTATCTGTGGCTGGGCAAGGCGAAGGACGACTCCGGCAAGCTCGCGCTGTTGCCGCGCCTGCTGCCCGTGTACGCGGCGCTGCTCGACTATTTCACGGCGCAGGGCATCGACTGGGTGCAGATCGACGAGCCCATACTCGTGACAGAACTCGACGCGAAGTGGCGCGAAGCATTCGTCACCGCCTACGATGCGCTCTCGGCGCGCCGCGTGCGTCTGCTGCTTGCCACCTACTTCGGGCAGTTGAAGGAGAACCTCGAACTCGCCTGCAAGCTGCCCGTCGACGGTCTGCATATCGACGCCGTCAATGCGCGCGATGAAGTCGCGCAAGTTGCCGCGACGCTTCCTGATACGGCCGTGCTGTCGGTTGGCGCGATCAATGGCCGCAATGTCTGGAAGACCGATCTGAACGCCGCACTCGAATGGCTCGAACCGCTGCACGAGACGCTCGGCGAACGGCTGTGGATCGCGCCGTCGTGCTCGCTGCTGCACTCGCCTGTCGATCTGAACAGCGAGCAGAAGCTCGACGCCGACATCCGGTCATGGCTCGCGTTTGCGCTGCAGAAACTCGACGAGCTGACGGTGCTGGCGCGCGCGTTGAACAATGGCCGCGCATCGGTGGCGGCAGAACTCGAAGCTAATGCGAAAGCGATCGAAAGCCGCCGCAACTCGCCTCGCGTACACAACCCGGCTGTGAAGGCCGCGCTCGCGAAGATCGACGCGTCGCTCGGCCAGCGCGCCAGCGCTTACGCGCAACGCGCCGGCAAGCAGGCTGCCATTCTGAAGCTGCCCGCGTTCCCGACGACCACGATAGGATCGTTTCCGCAGACGCGCGACATCCGTCACGCGCGCAACCAGTTCAAGGCGGGCGCACTCGATCACGCGGGCTACAGGCTCGCGATGGAACGCGAAATCACGCGCGCCGTGAAGGAGCAGGAAGCGCTCGGACTCGACGTGCTCGTGCATGGCGAAGCCGAACGCAACGACATGGTCGAATACTTCGGCGAGCAACTCGACGGTTACGTGTTCAGCCAGTTCGGCTGGGTGCAGTCGTACGGTTCACGCTGCGTGAAGCCGCCCATTCTGTTCGGCGACATCAGCCGTCCGAAGGCGATGACGGTCGAATGGATCCGCTATGCGCAATCGCAAACCGCGAAGCCAATGAAAGGCATGCTGACGGGCCCGGTGACGATCCTGAACTGGTCGTTCGTACGCGACGACCAGCCGCGCCCGGTGTCGTGCCGTCAACTCGCACTGGCGATCCGCGAAGAAGTGCTGGATCTCGAGAAGGCAGGCGTGCGCGTGATCCAGATCGACGAAGCGGCTTTACGCGAAGGACTGCCGCTGCGTCGCTCGCAATGGAATCAATACCTGCAATGGGCGGTGGAATCGTTCCGCATCGCCGCGAACGGCGTGCAGGACGAAACGCAGATCCATACGCATATGTGCTATTCGGAGTTCAACGATATCATCGCGTCGATCGCGGATATGGACGCCGACGTGATTACGATCGAAACCTCCCGCTCGGATATGGAACTGCTCGACGCGTTCGACGACTTCAACTATCCGAACCAGATCGGCCCCGGCGTGTACGACATTCACTCGCCCAACATTCCGAGTCAGGACCATATCGTGACGCTGATGAAGAAAGCGGCCGGGCGGATTCCCGCCGAACGCTTGTGGGTGAACCCGGATTGCGGTCTGAAGACGCGTGCGTGGGAAGAAGTGATTCCCGCATTGAAGAACATGGTGGCGGCCGCGCAGACGCTGCGCCAGCACTTCTGATCGAACGGTTTCGTGCGATGACGACGAAAGGCCACCTGCGAAGGCGGCCTTTTTTTATCGCATCGAGTCCGGACAGATGTTCAGCACACGGGCAGCAGCGCGTCGAATTCGTCCTGCAAATGCAGTCCTTCGGCGCAACGCCAGAACGCGGCGACGAGCGGCGACATCGCTTCGCGGTTGCGCGCGACAAGGCCGATTTCGCGCGTCAGTTCGTGCATCAGCAACGCGCGCCGCACGTTATCGCCTGACGAGGTACTCGAGCTGGCGGATGAACATCGCCGATCAGACCAGCAGATCTTCATGGAACGCGCCGAACGGCCGCGTCGGATGCGCAATCTGGATCTCCAGAATCCACAGGCCCGCAGCGGGCGTCGCGTCGAAGTCGCCGAGATCGCCGGCTTTGTAAATGGCGTGAGGAAAATCGCTGACGCGATGCCCCTTGATGTCGACGTTCAGGCGAACGCCGTGCGCGTTCGCCCGCTGCGCGGCGTGGTCATACAGCGCGATGCCCGCACAACCCGTCGTGCGCCAATGCTGTTCGACTTCGCCGTAGATCGTGCGCGCCGCCTCGGCGCACGCATGCATGTCGGGGTCGTCGCCGCACACGAACGTCGCGCCTGCATCGCCTTCGTGCTTCGCCCACACGGCGCCGAGGTCGATGAAGAAAATATCGTTGTCCGCCAGTACGGGATCGCCGTTCGAGCGCTGCTTGAAGGTTCGCAACGTGTTTTCGCCGAAGCGCACCAGCACGGGATGCCAGATGCGGTCCATGCCCAGATCCTTGAGAACGCGCAGCGCCAGCGCATTCGCTTCCGATTCGGCCATGCCCGGCCGGACTTCGGCCGCGATCGCGTCGACGGCGCGCCAGGTCATGGTTCTGGCGTGCTGCATCGCGTCCAGCGAGTAATGTTCGCCGACGGCTTCCTTGCGTGTCGTGTTCAACGTGTATGTCCTTGTCGTCGCTACTTGCAAATGTCAGATTTGCATTCGATATGTATGCGTGAATATATCGCGTTTTGACGCCGGGATAGGCGGTCAATCGAGCGAAAGCTGCGCCTCGATCGCCGTCTTGTCGATCACGGACCACACATCGCTGATCTTGCCGCCGCGAAACCGGTAGAACACGTTCTCGGCAAACGACACCTTCTTTCCATCGACAGCGAGCCCAAGAAACGTCCCTGCAGGCGAACAGTGGAACTGCAGCCGGCTCGCGATCAAAGGCGGTTCGGCGACGAGCAGCGCAATGTCGAAGTGAAGATCGGGGATCTCGCGAAAGTCGCGCTCCAGCATCGCCCGATAGCCGGACAAGCCGATGCGGACACCGTTGTAGACGACGTCGTCGTCGACGAACTGCGCGAGCGTCGCCCAGTCCTGCCCGTTCAGACATGCGATGTAGCCCCGGTAGATCTCCGGCAGATCGGTCCCGCTCATGACGACAGCCCTCGCGCGTGATGGCACAAGCGGTCATGTTACGCGCGCCGCATGCCGCGTTCAGATCGCGTCGGCGGGCCGCTGCGCGTCTGTGTCCACGCAGCACACGAGCACTTCGGCGGGCTTTTTTCCCGTGCTCAGGTAGACGTGGCCGACGGCGCTGTCGAAGTACAGGCTGTCGCCCGGTTTCAGCTGAAACACCGCGCCCGTTTCGAAGCGCAGTTCCAGAGAGCCGTTCAGCAGGAACACGAATTCCTCGCCGCTATGGCGTATGTAGTCGGGAAAATCGCTGAGCTTGCGCGCCCGCACATGCGCGCGCATCGGCACCATGCGCTTGCCCGTCAGATCGTTCGCGAGCATCCCGTAT
Organism: Paraburkholderia azotifigens; assembly: GCF_007995085.1. Classification (GTDB taxonomy): domain Bacteria; phylum Pseudomonadota; class Gammaproteobacteria; order Burkholderiales; family Burkholderiaceae; genus Paraburkholderia; species Paraburkholderia azotifigens. The sequence goes on along the minus strand of NZ_VOQS01000003.1, from coordinate 2,728,607 downwards.
TCATAGTTCGGCGTGTCGTAGATCATCTGCTCGCCCGACGCCGTAAAAGTCGGCACGATAGGACTCGCGCCCCCACGCTTCGCGCGCCCGAAAATGGCGTCGAACTCGACTTGCAGCGCATGCGCGAGCGCTGCGAACTTGTCGTAGGTCAGCGCGATATCGCCGCGCTCCGCCTTCGAGATCGTCGATACGGCAATTCCCGACTGCTCCGACAACTGCATCAACGTCAGGCCGCGCGCCTTGCGCGCATCGCGCAGCCGCGCGCCGACCGCCTGATGATCGATCTGGGACGAAGTCCCGGTCGACGGGGACTCGCTGCGCGCGACGGATTTGGCCATGACGGGACTCTGGATAACTCGGGGTTTTGTCGTATACGAGAATTTATTTTTTCTCGTATATGATAACTCGCGTCGATACCAGTTTCCCGTTAGTCCCAGCCAGTCCTTCAAGGAGCGGTCGCCGTGTCAACGCTTGCATTGGAAAAAGCCGGTTTGTCGAAGACCCAGGTGATCGCCGCGACGACGCTCGGCACGGCGCTGGAGTTTTACGACTTCACGATCTACAGCTTCTTCGCGATCCAGATCGGGCAACTGTTCTTCCCGTCGGCGTCGCCCGTGAACCAGTTCCTGCTGTCGATCGGCGTGTTCGGCGTCGGCTTCGTGGTGCGGCCGCTCGGCGGCATCGTGATCGGCGCTTACGCGGACCGTGCGGGCCGCAAGAAGGCGATGGTGCTGACCATCATGCTGATGGCGCTGAGCTGCGCGCTGATTGCATGCGCACCGACCTACGCAGTCGCGGGCATGGCCGCGCCCTTCATCGTGCTCGCGGCGCGGCTGATCCAGGGCTTCGCGGCGGGCGGCGAGTTCGGTCCCGGCACGACGCTGCTCGTCGAATATGCATCGGACTCGACGCGCGCGTTCTTCGCCAGCTGGAACTTCTCGGCCACGGCGCTCGGCCTTGCGCTCGGCGCGGCCGTCGCGACGCTCATCAACGTGACGCTGCCCAAAGACGCGGTGCTCGCGTGGGGCTGGCGGGTTCCGTTCGTGCTCGGCATCGTCGCGGCGCCTGTCGGCATGCTGATCCGCAGGCGCCTCGAAGAGACGCTCAGCGATGCGTCGGCGGCGGGCACACATCGGCGCGGCGCGTTGAAGGCGGCACTCACCACGCATCTCAGGCTGACGATCCTCGGCACCTTCGCCGAACTCGGCGGCTCGGTGTCCGTCTACATCACCGCGTTCTTTCTGCCGAGCCATGCCGTACGCACGCTGCATCTGTCGTCGACGGCATCCGTCGCGTCGGGCGTGATCAGCTCGCTCGTGCTGTTCGTCGCGGCGCCCATCGCAGGCAAGCTCGCCGACCGCTTCAGCCGCAAGCGCGTGCTGGTCGTGTCGCGCGTCATTCTGCTGCTGAGCGTCTATCCCGCGTTCGCGTGGTTGTCGGCGCAACCGTCGGCGTTCATGCTGTGCGCCGTGTCCGCTTTTCTCGCGCTGTTCGTCGCCGGACAGATCGTGCCCGTGCTCGTGATGATCCCCGAGTTGTTCCCGAAACATGTGCGCGCGACGGGCATCGCGCTAACCTATGTGGTGAGCGCGTCGTTCTTCGGCGGCTTTTCGCCGTTCGTCGCGAGCTGGCTGGTCGCGCTGACGGGCAACCCGCTCGCGCCCGCATGGTATGTCGCGGCGGCCTGCGCGGTCTCGCTCGTGCCCGTGATCTGGCTGCGCGACCGCACGGGCGAGGCGCTCAACTGACCTCTATACGGATTCAGGGACTTTCCACCATGTCTAGTCACGACGACCTCGTCAGCCGCAACGCCGTCGAATTGCGCCGCATGATCGGCGCCAAAGAAATTTCGCCCGTCGAACTGCTCGACGCCTGCATCGAGCGGATCGAGGCCATCAATCCCGCCGTCAACGCGATCACGGCCACCTGTTACGACGCGGCACGCGCGGCGGCGAAAGCGGCCGAGCGCAGGGTGCTCGACGGCGCGCCGCTCGGCCTGTTGCACGGCCTGCCGCTCGGCGTGAAGGATCTCGAAGACACGGCGGGCCTGCTCACCACCTACGGCTCGCCGATGTCGCGCGGCCACGTGCCTTCGCGCGATGTCGTGCTGGTCGAGCGGCTGCGCGCGGCGGGCGCGATTCTCGTCGGCAAGACCAACGTCCCCGAACTCGGCGCGGGCGCGAACACGCGCAATCCTGTCTGGGGCGCGACGGGCAATCCGTTCGATCCGGAATTGAACGCGGGCGGTTCGTCCGGTGGCTCGGCGGCAGCGCTCGCCTGCGACATGCTGCCCGTCTGCACGGGTTCGGACACGGGCGGCTCGCTGCGCATTCCGGCATCGAAGTGCGGCGTGGTCGGCTTCCGGCCTTCCGCCGGACTCGTGCCGAATTCGCGCCGGCTGCTCGGCTGGACGCCGATCTCGGTCGTCGGCCCGATGGGCCGCGATGTCGACGAAACGGCGCTGCAGCTGGCGGCGACAGCGGGCCTGTCGACGGGCGATCCGCTCAGCTACGAAGTCGACCCGTCGAGCTACGCGACGCTGCCCGCGTTCGATCTCTCGACGCTGCGCATCGGCTATACGGAAGACTTCGGCTGCTGCGACGTCGACGACGGCATCCGTGCCCTCTTCCGCTCGCGCATGGCGGCGCTCGCGCCGCTCGTGCACACCTGCGAGCCCGTCGCGTTCGATCTCGGCGACGCGCACCGCTGTTTCGACGTGATCCGTGCGGAGAGCTTCGTCGCGGGTCTGCGCGATGCCTATGCGCGCGACCCCGGCGCGCTCGGCCCGAACACGCGCGCGAACTACGAAATGGGCGCCGCGATGACGCTCGCCGACAGCGCGTGGGCGCAGGCCGAACAGACGCGCATCTTCCGGCGCTTCCAGGCCGCGTTCGAGCGTTACGACGTGATCCTCTCGCCGACCACGCCCGTCTCACCGTTCCCGTGGCGCGAACTGTACGCCGCGCAGATCAACGGCCGCGCGCAGGAGAATTACTATCGATGGCTCGCGCTGACTTACGTGGTCACGCTGACGACGCATCCGGCGCTGTCGCTGCCCTGTGGTGTCGATCAGGCAGGCATGCCGTTCGGCTTGCAGATTGTCGGGCCGTTTCATGGCGATCTGAAAACGCTCGCCGTGGCGCGCGCGATGGAACAGGCTTTCGACAAGGACCCGGCATTGCGGCGACCGCGTCCCGATCTGTCGAAGCTCACGCAAGCGGACCCGGCGTTGAAATCGATCGTCACGGCGCCGCCCATTTTCGAAGCGACAGGCGAAGCGCAGGCCGGCATGTCATCCGTTTAACTCACCGGGAACACCATCATGTCCAATGAAATCCAGCGACTGCAAACCAACGCACGCATGAGCCAGGTGGTCATCGCCAACGGCATCGTCTATCTGTCGGGGCAAGTGCCCGATACGGCGAGCGCGCCGATCAGCGTGCAGACGACGGAAATCCTGCATCGCATCGACGCGCTGCTCGCATCGGCGAATGTCGACAAGACGCGCGTGCTCACGGCGAACGTGTGGCTCAGCGACCCGAAGCATTTCGACGAGTTCAACGCCGTCTGGGACGCGTGGGTGCCGTCCGGTCACGCGCCGACGCGTGCCTGCGTGCAGGCATTGCTGATGAAGCCCGGTCTCGACGTCGAAATCGCCGTGACCGCGCTGGCGTGACGCTCGCATGATCTCGAACGGCAAGGAAACGCAGCAATGAAGTTCGATACCGTCGTACTGGGCGCGGGCATGGTGGGCGTGTCGATCGCCGTGCACCTGCAACAGCGCGGGCTGTCCGTCGCGCTCGTCGATCGCAAGGCGCCCGGCAACGAGACGTCGTTCGGCAACGCGGGGCTGATCCAGCGCGAAGGCGTGTATCCGTACGCGTTTCCGCGCGATGCCGGCACGCTGCTGCGCTACGCGCGCAACCGCTCGCTCGACGTCCGCTATCACGCCGATGCGATGCCGAAGCTGCTGCCGTTTCTCTACCGCTACTGGCATCATTCGCGCGCCGACCGTCACGCGGCCATCGCGCGGGCGTACTCGACGCTGATCGAACATTGCGTCGACGAGCATCGCGCGCTGATCGACGCAGCGGGCGCGCAGACGCTGCTGCGCCAGGGCGGCTGGCTCAAGGTGTTCCGCAGCGCGCGCAAGCAGGACGCGGAACTGCGCAACGTGCAGCGCTGGAACGCCGAGTACGGCGTTGCTTACGAGGCGCTCGATGCCGCGCAACTGAGGCGTGCCGAGCCTTCGCTGAGTCACGCGCTGCTCGGCGCGCTGCGCTACACGGACGCCGATTCCACCAGCGATCCGAACGCGCTCGTGACGGCCTATGCGCGCTACTTCGAGCAACTGGGCGGCCGGATTTTCATCGGCGATGCCGCGACGCTCGAGCCTCAGTGGAGCGTCGAGACGGATGCAGGCCGCATCGACGCGCACTCCGCCGTGATCTCGCTCGGGCCCTGGTCGGATGTCGTCAGCGCGCGCTTCGGCTACCGGCTGCCGCTCGCCGTCAAGCGCGGCTATCACATGCACTACGCGGCACAGGACGGCGCGCAACTGAATCAACCGGTGCTCGACACCGAAATCGGCTACATGATCACGCCGATGGCGCGCGGCATCCGCCTGACGACGGGCGCGGAACTCGCCGCGTGCGACGCGCCCCCGACGCCCGTGCAACTCGATGCGATCGAACCCATCGCGCGCGCGACCTTCCCGCTCGGCGCGCGGCTCGACGAGCGTCCGTGGCTCGGCCGGCGGCCGTGCACGCCGGACATGATGCCCATCATCGGCCCGGCGAAGCGGCATAAGGACCTCTGGTTCGCATTCGGCCATGCGCATCACGGCTTGACGCTCGGTCCCGTCACGGGACGCCTGCTCGCGGAAATGATGACGGGCGCCGCGACCGTCGCCGATCCGCATCCGTTTCGCGCCGACCGTTTCTAGCCGCGTTTGCCGCGTGGGGTGGGCGCCTGTACCATGGGTTCGCCTGATTCCCGAGGGACAACGATGAATCCGAAGGTCGACGCCTATATCAGCAAACTCAAGAAGTGGCGTGAAGAAACGGAGCAGCTCAGGGCGATCGCGCTGGCCTGTCCGCTGACGGAAGAACTGAAATGGGGCGTGCCGTGCTACACGGCCGACAACGCCAACGTCGTGCTCATTCACGGTTTCAAGGACTATTGCGCGCTGCTGTTCGTCAAGGGCGCGCTGATGAACGACCCCAAGGGCCTGCTGATCCAGCAGACGGAAAACGTGCAGTCCGCGCGCCAGATTCGCTTCACTGGCCTCAAGGACATCGTCAAACTCGAAGGGACGCTGAAAGCCTATATCCGTCAGGCCATCGAAGTCGAACGGGCCGGCCTGAAAGTGGCGCGCAAAACGACCGCGGAATTCGAAGTCGCCGAAGAATTCCAGAACCGGCTCGACGCGCAGCCGTCCTTGAAAAAGGCTTTCGAAGCGCTGACGCCCGGCCGTCAACGCGCCTATCTGCTGCATTTTTCTTCGGCCAGACAGACGAAAACCCGCGAGTCGCGGATCGACAAATGCACGCCGCTGATTCTCGAAGGCAAAGGATTGAACGACGGATGACGCCAGCGCGGCGCCGTTGAAACACACGGTAAGCGAACTTTGTAGCATTCCCTTAAAAAATATGGGTCGATAGGATGCTAACGAATAAAAACCGACATACAATCGCGGCCCATGATCAATCTCCACCTTCTGCGCCGCTCCGTCAGCAGCACGCTGGTCGTCGCTGCGCGCCGCTGGCGCCGCACGAGCCATAGCGTGTTGTCGGCCTACAACGTGTCGGAAGCGTGCGCGGGTCCGCTGCTCACGGCCAACCGGCTCGGCGAGGCGGTGCGGCAGGTGACGCTGGCGGAACATGTGGGCATCGAAGGTCCGTCGCTGGTGCGGCTGCTCGACCAGCTATGCGCGGCGGGTCTCGTGCGCCGCGACGAAGATCCCGACGACAAACGTGCCAAGACCATTTCCCTCACCGACGAAGGCCGCGCCGTCACCGCGCGGATGGAAGAACGCCTGACGGAACTGCGCGCGCGCGTACTGACAGGCGTGAGCCGCGAAGACCTCGAGACGACGCTGCGGGTGCTCAATGCATTCAATGCGTCGCTCGATGCTACAGTCATGTCCGACAGAGACACATCCGGCGAGCCAGCCGTCCCCGTCCGGTCCGGCAGCAAATCACGCACAACCGGCAAGGCATAACCGTCATGGTCTATCCCTCAGTCCGCGACTGGCTGTTCTCCGCCAAGACGTTCGCGGCGGCGATGATTGCGCTGTATATCGGCCTTGCGCTCGAACTGCCGCGCCCGTACTGGGCGATGGCGACCGTCTATATCGTTTCGAATCCGTTCGTCGGCGCGACGCGCTCGAAGGCGCTGTACCGCGCGCTCGGCACGGCGCTCGGCGCGGCGGGCGCCGTGCTGATCGTGCCGCCGTTCGTCGAGTCGCCCTTCCTGTTCAGCGTGATCGTCGCGGCGTGGACGGGCACGCTGCTGTATCTGTCGCTGAACGACCGTACCGCACGCAGCTATGTGTTCCTGCTCGCGGGCTACACGCTGCCGCTGATCGCCCTGCCCGCCGTCACGAATCCGACGATCGTGTTCGATCTCGCCATCACGCGCACGGAAGAAATTCTGCTTGGCATCGTGGTCGCGAGCATCGTCGGCAGCGTCGTGTTTCCGAGCCGTCTTGCGCCGACGCTGATCGAGCGCACCGACGCCTGGTTCCGCGACGCCGCGTTCTATGCGAGCGAGACGCTCTCGGGCCACATCGCGGGCGCGCCGATCTCGGCCGCGCGCCAGCGTCTTGCCGCCACCGTCAACGGCCTCGAATTCCTGCTGAGCCAGCTGACCTACGACCACACGCGCCCCGACATCGTGCGCCGTGCGCGCGCCTTGCAAGGCCGCATGCAGATTTTCCTGCCGCTGATTTCGTCGATGGCCGATCCCCTGATCGAGCTGGCCCGCGAACGCGGCGCGCATTCGCCTGAACTGGAAGCGCTGCTGGCCGACGTCGCGAAGTGGATCAAGTCGCCCGCACTCGAAGCGAAGCACGCCGACGAGCCCGATTACGAGGCGCAAGCGCTGCGCGAGCGCGTCGAGGCGCAGAAGCCGTCCGCGCAGGCGCTGGCGAGCTGGGAAGGCGCGCTGCTGTCGCACGCGCTGTGGCGGCTCGGCCAGGTGATCGACGTATGGCGCGACATTCGCTGCCTGCGCGCGGCCATCGTCCATGAATCGGTGATGTGGCGGCCGCACTTTCGCCACTGGCGCCTGGGCGGCACCGAACGCTATTTCGACTACGGGATGATGCTGTTCTCGACGGCGTCGGCCGTCTGCGCAATCGTCGTCGCGTGCGGACTATGGATCACGTCGGGCTGGAACGACGGCGCGTCGGCCGTGGCGCTCGCGGCCGTGTCGATCTGCTTCTTCGCCGCGCTCGACGAGCCCGCGCCCGCCGTCTTCAAGTTTTTCCTCGCGACCTGCGCGAGCGTCGTGCTGGCCGGGCTCTACGTGTTCGTCGTGTTGCCGAAGGTCCACGACTTCGCGATGCTGGTCGTGATCTTCTCCGGGCCGTTCCTGATCATCGGCACGCTGATTCCGCGACCGCAATTCACGCTCGTGACGCTGCTCACGGCCGTCAACACCGCCACCTTCATCAGCATCCAGAGCGCTTATGAGGCCGACTTCTTCGTGTTCCTCAACAGCAATCTGGCGGGTGTGGGCGGCTTGCTGTTCGCTTTCATCTGGACGCGCGCCACGCGTCCGTTCGGCGCGGAACTCGCCGCCGAGCGACTGACGCGCTCCGCGTGGGCCGACGTGGTGGTGAGCGCGTCGACGGCTGCGATCGAAGATCAGCGCAACCTGTACTCGCGCATGCTCGACCGGCTGATGCAACTGCTGCCGCGCCATGCCGCGAGCGATTCGCACCGCCATCCGTCGATCGAGAGCTTCCGCGACTTCCGCGTCGCGCTGAACGCGCTCGACCTGCGCCGCACGCGCCGCAAGCTGACGAGCGACTTGCAAGCCGCCATCGATGACGTGCTGGCGGGCGTGCGTCAGTATTTCGAGCAATGTCTTGCGCACCGCGCGCGCCAGCCGGTGCCAGGCGAGCTGATCGACGCCATCGACGCCGCCGTCGCGCGCGTGGCGACGCACAGCATCGCGCAGGGTCAAGTGGGTGCTCCACAACAGCCGCAGCCGCAAGAAGGACAACGGGCACAAGCCGCCGCGCCCGCTGCGCCGGCCGGCGAGCGCTGGCTGCGCGACACGCTCAACGCACTGGTCGGCATGCGCCTGTCGCTGTTCCCCCCGCATCCCGCGCCCGGCAGCAACGCGCCGCCCAAACGGGAGACGGCAGCCTGATGCGAAACCTCACTCTTTTATCCTGTCGACGCACATGATCGGCGAAATCGACGTACTCGGCGTATTCGTGCCCAGCGTGCTGGTGCTGATGTTCATCGCCTATCTGGTCAATCTGGCGATCCGCACCGTGCTCGCGCGCGTGGGCTTCTATCGCCTCGTCTGGCACCGCTCCATTTTCGATCTCGGCATTTATGTTCTGGTGCTGGGGCTTGTCGTCATCGTTTCGCACCGGTTCAAAACGTGAAAAAAACCTGGTTCTCAATCGGGCAAATCCTGCTCACTCTCATCGTCGTCGTGATTGCAGCGGCCGTGCTGTGGAAGCTGGTCGACTACTACATGTTCGCGCCGTGGACGCGCGACGGCCACGTGCGGGCCGACGTCATCCAGGTCGCGCCCGACGTGTCGGGCCTCATCACCGAAGTCAAGGTCGTCGACAACCAGCAGGTCAAGCGCGGCGAGGTGCTGTTCGTGATCGATCAGGCGCGTTACACGCTGGCGCTGCGCAACGCGCAGGCCACCGCGCAGCAGCGCCGTGCGACGCTCGACCAGGCGCGGCGCGAAGACGCCCGCAACCGCACGCTCGGCAATCTCGTCGCGCGCGAAGCCGTCGAAGAAACGCATTCGCGCGTCGAGCAGGCAGCCGCCGCGCTCGCCGACGCCGAAGTGGCGATCGATACGGCGCGCCTGAACCTGCAGCGCACGGTGATCGTGAGTCCCGTCGACGGCTATCTGAACGACCGCGCGCCGCGCGTCGGCGAGTTCGTGTCGTCGGGCCGCGCGGTGCTGTCCGTGGTCGACATGCATTCGTTCCGCGTCGACGGCTACTTCGAGGAAACCAAGCTGCACGGCATCGACATCGGCCAGCAGGTCGAAATCAAGGTGATGGGCGAGCCGAACACGCTGCGCGGCCACGTGCAGAGCATCGTCGCCGCAATCGAAGACCGCGACCGCCAGCAAAGCCCCAACCTGCTGCCGAACGTGAACCCGGCGTTCAGCTGGGTGCGCCTTGCGCAGCGCATTCCCGTGCGCGTCGCGCTCGACGAGATTCCCGCCGACTTCCGCATGATCGCGGGCCGCACGGCGACGGTGTCGGTGCGCGGCATCGAGCCGGTGAAGGGACGGCACCCGGCGGCGTCGAATGCGGCGCCGGCGTCGGCGCCCGCTGCTTCGGGCGCCACGGGTGCATCTGTCACGGGCGCGTCGATTGTCGGCACGGCGCCGTCGAGCGCCACGCATCCCGCATCGGGCGCATCGCAATGAAACGCCTGCCTGCACTGAAGACGGCGCTGCTCCCCGTCGTGCTCGCGTTGGGCGCCTGCACGACCGTCGGCCCCAACTACACGCTGCCCGACAACGCGGCCGTCAATGCGCCGTATGCGAACACCACGATTGACGGTGCCGACAAGGCGCCCGTCACGCAGCAAGCCGTGCCGTCGAAATGGTGGCGTCTGTACGACGATCCCGTGCTCGATCAGCTGGTGACGCAAGCGCTGTCGTCGAATACGGACCTGCGCGTCGCCGCGTCGAATCTTGCCCGCTCGCGCGCGCAGCTCGACTTTGCAAACGAACAGGGCGGCTTCTCCGGCAAGACGTCGGCGGCCTTTCAGCGCGCGCAGGAATCGGCCGAGCAATTTTTGCTGACCGAGAAGCTGCCCGTCGTCAACGAAGGCGCGCTCGATCTGAGCGTGTCGTACGAAATCGATCTGTTCGGCAAGCTGCGGCGCGGCGTCGAAGCCGCGAAGGCCGACGACGAAGCCGTCGAAGCCGCGCTCGATCTCGCGCGCATCACCGTGGTCGCGGACGTCGTGCGCGCCTATGTCGAGTCGTGTTCGGCGGCCGAAGAGCTGAAGATCGCACAGCAGTCGCTGTCCTTGCAGCGGGAGCGCGTCAAGCTCACGCAGCGGCTGCGCGACGCGGGCCGCGGCAACCAGCCCGACGTGACGCGCGGCCAGACCCAGGCCGACACGCTCGCCGCCGACATTCCGCGCTTCGTCGCGCGGCGCCGCGCCGCGCAATACCGGCTCGCGATGCTGCTCGCGCGTGCGCCGTCGGCGCTGCCGCCTGCCGCCCTCGCCTGCACCAGGCTGCCGCATCTACGGCAGCCGATTCCCGTCGGCGACGGCGCGGCGCTGCTCAAACGCCGCCCGGACGTGCGCCAGGCAGAACGGCTGCTGGCGGCATCGACGGCGCGCATCGGTGTCGCGACGGCGGCGCTGTACCCGTCCGTCAGCATCGGCGCGTCGGCGGGTTCGATCGGCATCGCCGAGGACCTGTTCGGCCCGACGACGAACCGCTGGGCGTTCGGTCCGCTCATCAGCTGGACGTTCCCGATCAACGGCCAGCGCGCGCGCGTTCACGAAGCGGAAGCCGCGACGAGCGGCGCGCTCGCGCACTTCGACGGCGTCGTGCTGAATGCGCTGCGTGAGACGCAGACGAGCCTGTCGACTTACGCATCCGATACGACGCGCGCCGACGCGCTGCGCACCGCGTACAAGTCGGCCGTGCAGTCCGCCGACGAAACGCATCGTCTGTATGCGGCGGGACGCGAGTCGTTCCTCTCCGATCTCGATGCGACGCGCACGCTCACGAGCGTCGCCGCGCAGGTGTCGGCAGCGGAAGGCCAGGTCGCGCTGGATCAGGTGAACCTGTTCCTTGCGCTCGGCGGCGGATGGGAAGAGGACAGGAACGAAGCGAACGCGAAGGCCGGCGCGAAGAGCGAATAAGCGCGATTAGCCGGCGCTTTCGAAGACGGTTCCCGCGAAGCGCCCGATCACGCCGTTGAACAGCGCTGGCCGTTGCAGCGGCGCGAAATGGCTGACGTTCGGCAACACGATCAGTTCGGCTCCGGGGATGCTTTGCGCCAGATAAACGGCGTGCTCCTGACGGATGAACTCGTCCTGCTCGCCGATCGCCACGACGACGCGCACGCCGATCTGCGCGAGATCGCCGGCTGAATAGTTGGGCTGCGTGCGCTGCATCTCGCTGACGGCGGCGACGAAAGCGTCGAAGTCATCGGGTGTCGCGGACAGCGCCCGATAGTCCGCGCGATGCCGGTTGAAACAGCGCTCGATCACGGGTGTCGGCACGAACTCCTTCGCACCGCCCGGATCCATGTTGCACGCGAAGAAGAACACGCCCGCGACGCGCTGCGGCGCGTTACGTCCGAGAATCAGCGCGGTGCACGCGCCATCGCTCCAGCCGATGAACGCAGCGCGTTGCACGTGCAGCGCGTCGAGCACGGCGAGCACGTCCGACGCCATCAGTTCGTAGCTATAAGGCTGTGCGTCGCGCGTGCTGCCGCCATGTCCGCGGCTGTCGATCAGGATCGCGCGATAGCCCGCCTCGACGAGCGCGGGCACCTGATAACCCCAGTTGCCGCGATGTCCGAGGCCGCCATGCAGGAGCACGACGGGCTGCCCTGTCCCATAGGTCGACCATGCAATGCGTGCCCCCGCGTTGTCCACGAAACCGTCTTCCCGCGCGTCGGGCAACGGCGCGGCGCCGTGCGGTTCGAAGTGTTTCAGCTCGTCGTCCGTTTGCATGTCGAGGCGCTCCCAGGCGTAAAGGCGAACGCGTCATTGTGACATCGATGCCGACCGGCAACGTGTCCCGCTCCGTCCATGCAGCCCCATATTCCCGTATCACCGGCGAAACCCGACTTCCTCGCAGACTGGAATCGCCGCGCCTTGCGCGGTCTTGTCGCAGTCCTCGGGTGTCGCGATCCGAACCCGGGTCTTCCGACAGGTCAATCATGTTCACGAAAAGGATGAAATGATGGATACCAAAGTGCAGTCGGTCAGCGGCAGTGAGGCGTTCTGGGGTGATGTGAAGCCGACGCCCGGCCAGCTCGATCTGGTCAACAAAAGTCCGACGCTGGTTTCGCAGATCCATGAGGGCGATCGTCGGGTCGCAACGGGCGAGAATCTCCCTATGGCGGTGAAGGGCGACATTCCGGGCGATCCCGATGGGAAGTACGATCTTCAAAAAAGGCAGCTACAGTTTCCGCCTCGTCTGTTCGGCGGCGACAATGACATGGCGCTCAGCACGTTTGCTCATGAGATGGGGCATCTGATCTATGCGCCGCAGGACAGAGCGTTCAAACAGAAATACGTAGCGAACGTCAATCCCCGCGACCCGGGCGTCTATAACGCCACAGCGATGTGGCCCGTGCGCGCCGAGGGCGAAGCGGAGTACAACAGATGGAAGGTCGGCAGCGAGATCGAACGGAACACGGCGACGCCGGGTCATCCGGGAACATCCATCAACAGCGATGATCCGACGATGAACGCGATCGCCAGCGCGAACGCCAATCGCCCTGCTGGCTTGACGGACAAGCAAAACGAAAATCGTCTGATCCGCACCGGCATGAATTCGATGGCGACCTCAGGCAGTCATGGCGCCGATGGCACCTACGACTCGTACACCCGCAGGATCACGGGCGCCGCGCCGACCGAACCGGGCAAGATGGTGTCTGCGAATTACGCCGGCGACGACACGACTGGCGACATCACGTCGGCGAGTCAGCACTGGGAGTCGGGCGACGTGTCCACCCAGAATTATAAGGACGGCAAACTGCAATCGACCCGCACGGTCGACCCGGCGGGCAAACCCTTGCAAACATCCTCCTACACATACGCGCCCAACGGCAGTTACAGCGTCACCGTCAAGAACGGCAACGGCCGGACCATCCAGCAGAGCAACTTCAACGCCGACCGGTCCGGCGTCGAGCGCGGCTTCAACCCCGACGGCTCAAGACTGGAGACGCAATTCAATGGACAGAACCATACGACGCAGATGACGCAATACGATTCTCGCGGTCATGAAACCCAAAAGGATCGTTTCGACCCTGGCAGCGGCCTCGACATCAGCCAGCTAGTCACGCATCCGGACGGCAGCAAGACCCTTTATTGGTTCAACGCCCGGAGCAGTGTCGGTGAGCAGGGCGACTACGATGCCAGCGGCAAGCCCGTCGCCACTTATGAGTTCGACGACTCCGGCCGGGTGGCATCCATCACGCGCTTCAACGCGGATGGCAGCCGTACCGTGAACACGGTCGGTACGAACGGCACGGGTACCCAGGTCACAGTCGACAAGCAGGGAAACAGGTCGGCGGTACAGCACGTCACCTACGATCAGGCAACGCAGCAGTCTTACGACGCGAGGAGCAGGCTCGCGGCCACGATCGCACCGCCGCAGCCGGTGGGCTCGCACGACGCGCTCGGCGGCCAGACGAACTACTACGATCCCGCCAACAACCGGCTGACGAAGCAGATCGTCACCAACCCCGACGGCAGCAAGACGCTCAAGTCGTTCACCGACAAGAACACCCTGGGAACCGAGGTTCAATACGGCCCCGACGGAAAACCGGTCAGCTCGACGTCTTACGATCCCGATTCCGGACTGGTAAATCAACGGATCAATTACGCCGCCGACGGCAGTCGCGAGGATATCCGTATCCATCACGACGATCACACCATCAGCACGACCCGTTACAACGCGGCAGGCCAGATCACGCAAACCCGCACGAAGGCGGGCGACAGCGAGAAGATCGAAAACTACGATCCGCAATCCGGCCGTGTCATCACCGTCGAGACCGTGTCTGACGTCGACGGCAGCCGTACCGTGAGTTCGAGCAACGCATACGGACACGAAGGCGCCAGAGAAACTTACGACAGAACCGGCAGACAGACTTCTTCCGTCAGATACCGCCCCGACGAAGGCACGGGAACCCTGACGTACATGACCCGCAACACCGACGGCAGCCAGCAGGTGGACAAGATCGACCGCAACCGGCACGCCTTCTATTCGGTGGACAGGGCGGGACGCGTCCACGACAGGCGCAGCATTCCTTTATCTACCGAAGACGCGGGTGCCCTCGCGCAGTGGAAGGCGGGCTGGTCGACCCAACGCTGACTATGAATAGCCCGTGCATCGACGTGCGCGGGCACGATGGCCTGAAATACAAACGAGACGATCCTGCACACGGGCATCGGACAATCAAGACTTCTCTCTACCTTACACATTCATTTAGAATACCGAACCAATACGCCGTCAAGAGCGTCAAGGCATGAGGAAGTCCACCGTCGAAACTTTGTTCAGGCTCAAAAATGGAGACACCAGCCTATGACAGATCTACACACTCCCGCCGAAATTCGCATCAATGAAACCCGGCGCCGCGTCCTCGCGATCGTCGCCGCCTCGTCGGGCAACCTCGTCGAGTGGTTCGACTTCTATGTCTACTCGTTTTGCGCGCTGTATTTCGCACCCGCATTCTTTCCCAAAGGCGATACGACGGCGCAACTGCTGAACACGGCGGGCGTATTTGCTGCGGGTTTTCTGATGCGGCCTATCGGCGGCTGGTTCTTTGGCCGTCTCGCCGACAAGCGCGGCAGACGTTTCTCGATGCTGGTGTCGGTGTTCATGATGTGCGGCGGTTCGCTCGTGATCGCGTGCCTGCCGACGTATGCGCAGATCGGCGCGCTCGCGCCTGCGCTGCTGCTTGTCGCGCGGCTCTTCCAGGGGTTGTCGGTGGGCGGCGAGTACGGCACCAGCGCAACCTACATGAGCGAGGTGGCGCTGAAAGGCCGGCGCGGCTTCTTTGCGTCGTTTCAGTACGTGACGCTGATCGGCGGACAGCTGTTCGCCTTGCTCGTGCTGGTGATTCTGCAGCAGCTGTTGACCACCGACGAACTGAAGACCTGGGGCTGGCGCATACCTTTCGGAGTCGGCGCGGTGGCGGCGCTGATCGCGCTGTATCTGCGCCGTTCGCTCGACGAAACGACGACGGCGGAGACGCGCCGGCGCAAGGAGGCGGGCACGCTGGTCGGCATGTGGCAACACAAGGGCGCGTTCTTCACGGTGCTCGGCTTCACGGCGGGTGGCTCGCTCGTCTTTTACACGTTCACCACCTACATGCAGAAGTACCTCGTGAACACGGCGGGCATGAACACGAAGACGGCCAGCAATGTGATGACGGCGGCGCTGTTCGTCTTCATGCTCTTGCAGCCCGCGTTCGGCGCGTTGTCGGACCGCATCGGCCGTCGCAAGTCGATGCTGCTGTTCGGCCTCTTCGCGACCATCGGCACGGTCCCGCTGTTGCACGCGCTAAAGGACGTGACGAGCCCCGTGCTGGCGTTCGTGCTGATCGTCATCGCGCTGGCCATCGTGAGCTTCTATACGTCGATCAGCGGCCTCATCAAGGCCGAGATGTTCCCGCCTGAAGTACGCGCGCTCGGCGTCGGACTGTCGTACGCGGTGGCGAACGCGATCTTCGGCGGCTCGGCGGAATATGTCGCGCTGTGGCTCAAGCAGGCAGGCAGCGAACCGATGTTCTACTGGTACGTGACCGCGCTGTGTGCGATCGCCGGCCTCGTGTCGCTCCGCATGCGCGATCCCTCGAAGGAAGGTTACTTGCGCAACGAACTCTGACGGATGTACGCGGGCCGTCTTGCGAGAGACGGTCCGCACCGCCCCGCTACAGCGTCCATTCACTGCGAAGGGCGATCAGTCTCCGTCATAAGGCTCCCCGATTCCGCTGTCAGGATGAGCCTTGTTGTACTGCTCACGCAGCTGCTCCTTGAGGTTATATTCCGCCGTTTCAGCCGCCCGCTGATCAGACTGGTCGGCCATACCGCCGCAGATGGCACCAATGATCGTCAGAACGATCGACGCGAAAGGCCCGATGACAGGAATGAAACCGACGGGCCCGGCAATCAGGTTGATACAGGCACTGGCGAAATTCAGTTTGTCCTGTTCGGTGAGGGTTCCGTTTTTCGCCTTTTTGATGTAGTCGTCAAGCGCGATTCCGAAGGGTATGGCACCTAGCGCCGTGTTGACAGCCGTCGGTATCAGCTGCATCCGCAACGGTTTGGAAACCTTCATCCATTCCGGCCAGGTGTCGGTTTGCTTGAGCCACTTGTCTTGCACGCCGGCAAACCGTTTTCCGTATTTCTCTCCCCACGCCTTGAGCCGCTCGGCGGCCTCGCCCGGTGAAGCCTTACGCAACTCAGTGAGTTCGTGAAAGGCTTCCGTTGCCTGCTTCAACATGGAGTCGCTTTCGGCCAGTGCCTTGTTGAACACGTCGTAAGCGGAACGCTTGAGCTCGGCCAATTGATCGATCTGCCCGACAAGGGCCAGCGCCGCCGCGTTCCCGGACGCTCGCGCCGCTTCAACGTTGTCAAACCCCAGCGCCTTGAGTTGCGCAATTGCCTGTTGCGCTTTCTCGTCGATTTTTACGATGTTTTCGTGCGTGTCCTTTGCAAGTTCGAGGCTGCGCTTCTTGACGGCCGCGCCTATCTCCTGCATCTGATAGTACTCGGGTGCAATGTCGTGTGCGGTGTCCTGCAGCGTCAATTGCTGGACGTCGCGCGGCGCAGCGTCGACTTTCGCCAATGCCTGGTCACGGAGCTTTTGCTGGCCGTCGGCCACCTGTTCGTCGATTTCGCGGTTCTGAGCTTCTGCCTGCTGATCGAGCTCGCTCTCGAGCGGGTCATCTTTGCCGAAATTGCGATACTCGCTGCCGGCAGGCGCCTTGGATTCCGTGGGTTTTTCCGCTGACGGGCCAGGCTTTTTGGCCAGGGCTCGACTTCTCGCGAGGTGGTTGCCAATGTCGGTTCCCACGCCGAGAACCAGTTCGTTAGCGCCTTGGCCAAATGCCGCAAAAGCCGAGAGGAAGTCTTTGGTGGGATCCTGGCCTTTGCTCGCTTTTTCGAGCCCTGACAGAAGCGATAAAACCCCTTTCGTGATGTAACTTCCGGCCGAGTTCGCGCGTGTTCCCACCAGCGACCCTGTTCGGGTTCCGGGTCCAAGTTGATCCAGCATGGCCAATCGAGGCCGCTGCAGCAGCTTGCCAATCGATGTGTTTTTCAACACGTTCGAATTGTGGAAGCGCGCCCAGTCGAAGAGCGCCGCGCGCGTGACTGTGCTGGGCAGTTTCCCGTATTTGGCGTAGTCGCTGGCGCTCGAATGATGAGAAAGGCGCGATAGATCGAGATGAGCACGCTTCCCGCTCTCTTCGACCGATTCCCCGGGTTGCGCGTGTTCGAGAACATAAGTGAGTCGATCGATCTTGTGCTGCTGGTCCACAGTGGGCCTATCGGCGGACAGGAGCTTCATCAGGTTATCGACCTGTTTCAGCAGGGCAAGGATGTCGTCGGTGACATCCTTGCCGCTACTCATATCGGCGTACACGCGCTGCATCGCCTGGTTGAACTGATCGACCGCTTCGAGCGCGTCTTCCGCGACGACTGCTTCCGTTGCGACGTCCCTCATTGGCTCGCTGGCGCCCGTCGTCCGAGAGGCGGCGGGAAGGGTTGCGGTCGCGGCGTTTTCTTTGTCATTTGCGCGCGAAGCACGGGTACTGACTTTTGCGACGGGGCGGACAGGCTGATTGCGTGCTGTGTCCTGTTGCCCGGCGTGATGTGTTCCTTCCGCCTCCTCGTCATCGCGATGATGGGCCCACGACTCGCGGTTTGTGACATCGACTTTCATACGGACTCCTGTGACAGGGTGCCTCCTCAATGAGAACGAGCCGCCGAGGCACACGTAAGCGGCAACTCATCTTCACGAATCGGCTCACGTAGTCCGCGATACGATTACATTTTGTATTGACGTGGATCGCTGAACTCGAAGGTTGTGCGTTACCGGATCACGTCCCCGGTTAAAGAAAAGAAAAAAGCCCGCGCGCGGGCTTTGTGCGATCCATGCTGTTTGCGGATCTAGTCGGCGCGGTCCGCTGACCGCCCGCCCGACGACGCAACTCGCGTGCTTCCAAACCGACGCGCCACGCCCGTGCTCACGAGCGTGACGGCCAGCCCCAGCACACCCATCGTCATCGAGATCGCGACGACCACCATGCCAATCCGCCCATTTCCCGCGAAAGCGCCCACCAGCAATCCCGCCAGCGGCTGCGTCAGGTTGTTGAGCATGATGACGACGCCGAGCGTCTTGCCGTAATCCTTTACGGGAATGATCGCTTGCCGCGCGCTGCGGATGTAGATGCTGAACATCTTGTCGAAACCGACGATCAGCAGAAATCCGGCGACGTATCCCCACACGGAAGGACTCCATCCCGCGAGCAAACCGCCCGCAAAGATCGACACAAACGACACGAGCCCTAGCGCTTTGCGCGGAATCTGCACGCGCGCGATCAGCAGCAGAATCACGATGGTCGCCACGGCGCCCGCCGTTTGCACGAAGGTATAGAACGCATCCGGGCGGCGATGCAAACCCGTCACCATCGCGGCGGAAGTCGCGAGCGTCACGCCGATCACGAGATTCTCGGCAGCCGCAAGCGCGACGAGCCGTGCAAGACCCGGCAGCCGCACGACATGGCCGAACGCCGTCTTCACGGGCGCGAGCCATGCGATGGCAGCGGCGTGCTCATGCCCCTTCCATTCGAACGCGCTGGCGCGCTGCCACAGCAGCGTTGCGCCATCGGCGGCGACAAACAGCCCGGCCGCCACGCCCACCACGTATTCCCAGCGCCACCAGCCCAGTAGCAGGCCCGCGAGCATCGGACCGAGCACCACGCCGACCTGATCGGCGATCTGCGCATACGAGAGCACCTTCTCGAAGCGCTCCGACGCAAACACTTGCGGCAGCAGCACTTCGCGTGCGACCAGGCCCTGGCTCGTCAACGTGCCGCACACCGCCGACAACGCGATCAGCCAGCCGATGCCGCCCACAGCGACGAAGCCAGCGATGCCCGCGGCGCACGCGATCGCGCGAAACCGCCGGCTCGCGCGCAGCACCGCGACGGGCGACATGCGATCGCATAACGCGCCGCACACGGGAAACACGAGATAGCGCGGGAACGCCTCGATGAAGAACGCAAGGCCCGACCATGTCGCCTGCTGCGTAGTCTGAAACACGACGAGCGGCACGAGAAAAAGCAGGATCTGGTCCGCCAGCCGCGAGAAGAACAGCGATGCGAAAAACGCCTGATGTTGGGTGCGCATGCGGTTGACGGGGAGGTTACGTTGCGTGTGGTACAGGGCGCTGACGTCGACGAAATTCACGACCCGCCAGACGCAAAAAAGCCCGCGCATCGGAATGCGCGGGCTTCGCTTACGGCACTACATCACAGTGGCTTACGCCGTGACGGTAGCCAGCGCGGAGTTGAGCGTCTTGCTCGGACGCATCGCCGCTTCCAGCTTCGCGAAGTCCGGCTTGTAGTAGCCGCCGATATCGACTTCCTTGCCCTGCACGTCCGTCAGTTCGCCGACGATCGTCTTCTCGTTGTCCGTCAGCACCTTGGCGAGCGGACCGAACTTCGCGGCGAGTTCCGCGTCGTCCGTTTGCGCGGCCAGTTCCTGCGCCCAGTACATCGCGAGGTAGAACTGGCTGCCGCGGTTATCGAGTTCGCCCGTCTTCGGCGAGGGGCTCTTGTTGTTGTCGAGCAGCTTGCCCGTTGCCGCGTCGAGCGTCTTCGCCAGCACCTTGGCCTTCGGGTTGCCCGTCTTGATGCCCAGCTCTTCGAGCGACACCGCCAGCGCGAGGAACTCGCCCAGCGAATCCCAGCGCAGGTGGTTTTCTTCGACCAGCTGCTTCACGTGCTTCGGCGCCGAACCGCCCGCGCCCGTTTCGTACATGCCGCCGCCCGCCATCAGCGGAACGATCGACAGCATCTTCGCGGACGTGCCCAGTTCCATGATCGGGAACAGGTCGGTCAGGTAGTCGCGCAGGATGTTGCCCGTCACCGAGATCGTGTCCAGCCCGCGGATCACGCGCTCCAGCGAGAAACGCATCGCGCGGACCTGCGACATGATCTGGATATCGAGGCCGTTCGTGTCGTGATCCTTCAGGTACGCTTCGACCTTCTTGATCAGCTCGTTTTCATGCGGACGGTACGGGTCGAGCCAGAACACGGCCGGCATGCCCGAGTTGCGCGCGCGCGTGACGGCGAGCTTGACCCAGTCGCGGATCGGCGCGTCCTTCACGAGGCACATGCGCCAGATGTCGCCCTGCTCGACCTGCTGCGTGAGCGCTGTCAGCACTTCGCCCGTTGCGTTGTCGACGATGCGCGCTTCGCCGTCTTCCTTGATCTCGAACGTCTTGTCGTGCGAGCCGTACTCTTCCGCCTTCTGCGCCATCAGGCCGACGTTCGGCACCGTGCCCATCGTGCGCGGATCGAAGCGGCCGTTGGTCTTGCAGAAGTTGATGATTTCCTGGTAGATGCGCGCGAACGTGCTTTCGGGGATCAGGCACTTGGTATCAGCGGGACGGCCGTCGGCGCCCCACATCTTGCCGCCAGCGCGGATCATCGCGGGCATCGACGCGTCGACGATCACGTCGTTCGGTGCGTGCAGGTTCGAGATGCCCTTCGCCGAATCGACCATCGCCAGCGCCGGACGGTGCTCGTGGCACGCGTGCATGTCGCGGATCACTTCTTCGCGTTGCGATTCCGGCAGCGCTTCGATCTTCGTGTACAGATCGACGAGGCCGTTGTTGACGTTCACGCCGAGTTCGTCGAACAGCTTCTGGTGCTTCGCGAACGCGTCCTTGTAGAACACCTTGACGGCGTGGCCGAAGACGATCGGGTGCGAGACCTTCATCATCGTCGCCTTGACGTGCAGCGACAGCATCACGCCCGTCTTGTGCGCGTCTTCCATCTGGTCTTCGTAGAACTGGACCAGCGCCTTCTTGCTCATGAACATGCTGTCGACGATCTCGCCTGCCTGCAGCGAAAGCTTCGGCTTCAGCACGATCGTCTCGCCGCGCTTCGTGACGAGCTCCATGCGGACTTCGCGTGCCTTGTCATTCGTGATCGACTTTTCGCCGTGGTAAAAGTCGCCATGCTTCATGTGCGCAACGTGCGTGCGCGACGCCATGCTCCACTCGCCCATGCTGTGCGGGTGCTTCTTCGCGTAGTTCTTGACGGCGGCAGGCGCGCGGCGGTCCGAGTTGCCTTCGCGCAGAACCGGGTTCACGGCGCTGCCGAGGCACTTCGAGTAACGCTTCTGGATCGACTTTTCTTCGTCGTTCTTCGGGTCTTCCGGATAATCCGGCACCTTGTAGCCCTTCGACTGCAGTTCCTTGATCGCGCTGACCAGCTGGAACACCGACGCCGAGATGTTCGGCAGCTTGATGATGTTCGTGTCCGGGTCCTGCGTGAGGCGGCCCAGCTCGGCCAGATTGTCCGGCACGCGCTGCTCTTCCGTCAGGAATTCCGGGAATTCGCCGAGGATACGGCCTGCCACGGAAATGTCGCTGGTCTCGACATTGACGCCAGCCGGCGAGGTGAACGTACGGATGATCGGCAGAAAGGCACTCGTCGCGAGCAGCGGGGCTTCGTCGGTCAGGGTGTAGATGATCGTAGGTTGCTTGTTACTCATCGCTTTGCTCTTGGTCGAGAAAGGTTGGGAAATGCCGCCGGCGACGCCACGGCCGACGCGAATGCCCTGAATTTTGCCTTATTTTGGATTTTGACGGTTTGAATCGGGCCGATTGAATAGCCTTTAACGCAAAAAAATGCACGATTTGCGTCGATGTGTCGCGCTTTCCGCGCTGAGAACGGCATTTCATTTCATTTTGCAGATTGCACACAAGCACAATTGTTCCGGCTGACACGTTTCGGAACGCGTGGCGTGCAGATCGACATTGCGCGTCGCGCATGGCGAAAGCGTGACGGTCGCGACAGGCCTCGCGTCATGGCGTCCGCCACCGTACGGCGGTCGAAACTGCGACCGGTCTACACTGTCGCACAGTGCAATCTGATCGCCGGCCGGCGTGCGACTTCCACTATACGATGCCACTTTCGCTTCGCTCGCGCACTGTCTGCGCCGCCTTCGCTTTCGCGGCGGCGTCGGCGAATCATGCCGCGGGCACGCAGCAGCCCGATCCGACGCCCGAGAAGCTTGCCGCGAGCGGCATCCGTCACGCGCCGCGCAGCGAAAACGGCTACAAGAACGCCGACGGGCCGCTCGCGCACGGCTCGGTGTGGAAATGGCGCTGGAACCGCTGGACGCACGGTTTGCCGCCACCGCCCGAAAACGGCTACGCCTTTCCCGTCGATCACCCGGACGTCGCGTGGATCGAGGCGAATCGCATCGACAACACGATGACGTGGATCGGCCACGCGAGCGCGCTGCTGCAGATCGACGGCGTCAACGTGCTGACGGATCCGATGTTCTCGGAACGCGCGTCGCCGCTCCCGTTCGCCGGCCCGAAGCGGCGCGTGCCGCCCGGCCTCGCGCTCGACGAACTGCCGCATATCGACGTCGTGCTGATCTCGCACAGCCACTACGACCACCTCGATACGGCGAGCGTCGAGGCGCTCAATGCGCAGCCGGGCGGCCCGCCGCTCTTTCTGGTGCCGCTCGGCACCAGGGACTGGCTCGCGAAGAAAGGCATCGCGAACGCGCAGGAACTCGACTGGAGCGATCACGTGAGCGCGGCGGGCCTCGACTTCTGGTTCGTGCCCGCGACGCACTGGTCCGCGCGCACCCTCACCGATCGCAACGAAACGTTATGGGGCGGCTGGGTCGTGAAAACGCCCGCAGGCGCGGCGCATCCGTATTCGCTGTATTTCGCGGGCGACACCGGGTATTCGGACGATTCCAAACGTCTGGGCGCCGCATTCGGCTGCTTCGATCTCGCACTGATTCCGATCGGCGCCTATGCGCCGCGCTGGTTTATGGGCCCTCAGCACGTCGACCCGCAGCAGGCCGTGCAGATTTTCCAGGACATACACGCTAAAAAAGCAATCGGCATTCACTGGGGCACATTCGAACTCGCCGACGAAGCGCGCGACGAGCCGCCGAAAAAGCTCGCCGAAGCGACCCGGGCCGCGGGCCTGCCCGACGCTGCTTTCACCGTCCTTCATCACGGCCAGATGATCCGTCTCGACGACGCTCACTGCGCACGCTAACAACGCATCCCGCGCCGGGTTTGCACTGCGCATGGGCAACGCCGCCCGCCCGGCAGCACGCGTTTGTCGGCCAGCCCACATTCGGCATCACGCGAGGTACCCGGCATCCGGTTAAACCCTGTTCTGCACGGCACAACGTGCGTGTTATTGTCGTACACACACGGGTTCGAGCTTTGCTACGCGGAACTCACGTCATATCCGTTACCTTCGCGAGCGTCGCCATGAGTGATGTACGCCATCTTCTGAGCCAACGCGACCGCGTGGAGCTGCTGTGCTGGCTCACCTGCGGAAGCCTCGGCGCCTGGTATCTGAACGAGGCCTGGCCCTCACCGTCCTTTCACGTAGAAGCCGCGCACAAGTGGCTCGACCGGCACGGGCGCACGGCCGACTGGCTGTGCATCGCGAGGCTGTCGGCCATCGCGCTCGATATCGCGCAACGGCACGCATCGTTTGTCGAAGCCGACTGGGCGCGCGACGCCGTCGAAGAAATTCTCGACACCGACGAACTCGACGCGCAGGCGCGCCTCGTCGTGACAGTGCTCGGCGACTGCGAACGCGCACTCGCCGACAAGCGCGTCGCGGACTGACGCCGCACCGCGCGCCCTCCGCGCGTTCAGTTCAGCGCGTGTAATCGAGCTTCGGATACCAGTACGGATCGCGCCCTTCGGGCGTCATGTCGAAGATCGTCCACATTGGCATCAGATCGGGTGCACCGCGCGGATCCTGACCGGGATCGGCCGTCGGAAAACCCATCTCCGACGCGTAAAAATGCCGGATCGTGCCGTCTCGGCGTGTGAAGACCTGGAACGCCGGGTCATCGCCGCCGTCGTCGCTGATCGCGCCGAAGTCGCGGCTGTACGCACCGTTCACATCCGAATACAGCCTCAGATCGCGCCAGCCCCGCTCCTTCTTGAACGCCGTCAGCCGCTCGATCGGCGAGCGCGCCACCACGGCCAACGCGATGCGCTGCGCGATATCACGCGCCTCGCCGTCCCATGCGCCGAGCAGCGACGTGCACATCGGACACGGCCTCTCGCGCTGCGGTCCGAACATGAAGCTGTAGATCACGAGCGTGTCCTTGTCGCCGAACAGGCCCGCGAAATCGACGGGCCCCGCTTCGCCGACGAAGCGGTAATCGCCCGTCACCTCGCCGCCCGGCGGCAGCGCGCGGCGCTGCTCGGCGACGCGTTCGATCTGGCGGCGCAATTCGATTTCCGCCGCGAGCAGCGCATCGCGGGCGCGGCGATACTCGACGCTCTCGTTCGGAAAGTGTCTGCCGTTGCGCGTCGCAAGCTCGGCGGCGGGCACGAGGGAGGATGCAGTGGGCATGGTGGCCTCCGTTGAACTGGCATGCAGGCTGCCCGCTACGCCGGGCAGCCGTCGAATCCTGCCGGAAAGGCTCAGTCGCGATCCGGTGCGCCGAGCGGAAACAGATGCCGGTAAGGCCGCGCCTCGTCGACAGCGCGCGCGAACGACGGCCGTTTCAGCAGACGCTTGCGATACGCGTGCACGTATTCGAACTTCGGGTCGATGCGGTGCGTCCAGTCGGCATAGAAGAGAAACGGCGCCGCGCCGCAGTCCGCGAGACTGAACTGGTCACCCGTTGCCCACTCGCGGTCTTTCATCAGGTTGTCGAGCCACGTGTACGCCCTGTCGAGCAGTTCACGCGCATCGGCAACGCCGCGCGCGTCGCGCTCGCTCTCATTGCGCATCGCATCGAAAACGATCTTCTGCTGCGGCGTCGCCATGTAGTTGTCGAAGAAACGGTCCATGAAGCGCACGTCGAGCGCCGCGCGCGGGTCGTTGGGCAGCAGCTGCACGGGGCCCGGATGAAACAGCGCGAGATGCTCGATGATCACGGTCGCTTCGGCGATCGTGCGGCCTTCGTCGACGAGCATCGGAAAACGCCGGATCGGCCAGCGCGCGGCGAGTTCGTCCATCGCGCCGGGTTCGTCGAGGCGGCGATATTCGAACGGCGTTCCGTTCTCATAGAGCGCGGTGAGCGCCTTCTGGCAATAGGAAGAAAAGGGATGGGCGTAGAGCGTCAAGGTCATCGTCGTCGTCCTTGCAGGCAGAGCGCGGACGATATGTCCGCTTGCCATGACGACGAACGGCGCCGGTGGGAATCGACATGCCGAACGAAAAAACTTTTGCTGCGCTGCGTCGTCGATATGCGCTTATTCGCGCAGCGACCCGGCAAGCGCGCGCAGCAGCGCCGCGCCGTCGCCCTGCCACGCGCTCCCGTGCATGCACGCAAGCGTGCGTGGCGCGAGCGCGGCGAGCCGCTCGAGCATCGCGTCGCCGTGCTTCGTATGCGAGTAGTAATCCATGCTGCGCCGGAATGCCTCGCTCGGGCCCAGAATATCCGCGCTCGTGACGGCGGGCAGATCCGCGCCGCCCTGCGTGAAGAGATCGCCGCAAAACAGCGTCTGCGTGGTGTCGTCGACGAGCATGCCGCACTCCCATGCGTGAGGCAGATGCGGCGTCGCGAGCCAGCGCAGACGATGCCGGCCGAGATCGACTGCTTCGCCGTCGTCGAGGCCGCGCGCGGGACGCCCGGCGAGATCGTCGATCGACACCATCTTGGCGACTGCGCTGCACAGCGGCTGCGCGTACGGCGCGACGGCGAGCCACTCGTTCAGCGAGCCGCACTCGTCGGCTTCGACATGCGAGAACGCGATGTGCCGCAGGCTTTCGGGCGGCAGCACGGACGCGAGCGCTTCGCGCACGAGCGGGAACATCTTGCGCGGGCCCGTATGGAAGAGCAGCGGCTCGTCGTCGACGATCAGATACTGGTTGAACGAGAATCCGCCGGGCCCGCCTTCGAACACGATGGGCGTGTTGATCCTGTAGATCCCGTCCGCCACCTCATGGACGTTGGTGCCCGACACGGCATTGGTGACCGTCATGACCAGACCTCCATGCGCGTCATGCGCACGACGCCGCGCCGGACCGTAGACTCGCTAGCCGCCCAGCGCGGCGAGATTCAGTTGATACGAACGCCCGATCCACGCGGCCGAATCGCGGTGATCGCGCAGCGCGTCGCCCGTATTCGGATGCAGGAAGACGTCGAGCTTGCCGTGATTGAGCGCGAGCCATTCGAACAGTTCGGCGAACAGCGCCGTGTCGAACTTGAGCTGATACGACCACATCGGATGCGGACCGACGGGACGCTCGTGAAAACGCCCGATCTCGAGCCGGTCGCCGAAGCGCGCCTCGATGCTTTCGCGCAGCGACCATGCGGCGTCGCGCGTCGCCTGATCGAAATAGATGTGTGCGTGCCAGTTGACCACTGCCGTCATGGTTCGTTGCGGCCCATGCCGCCCTTCGTTCGAGGTTGTGCGACGTTCATCATAGGCCGTCAGCCGACGTATGAACAAATCATCGGGCGCTTATCCTGCACCGATGCGCGATTCGATCGCGCCGATCAGCCCCTCGACCCAGCTGCGCAGGCGCGCATCCGACAACGACACGGGCAGCGAACGCGCGATGATCCCGTACACCTGATTGCGCCGGACTTTCGACACCTTCGACGGTTCCAGCCAGTGCGCGTTATCGACCAGCAGCAGCAGCGTTTCGAGACCGATCACGATCGGCCACACGCACGCGAGCCGCAGCCGCAGCGAGAAACGCGGAATCGCCAGCGTGTAATCGAGCGCCGCGCGAAAGTGATCGAGCGACTTGCGCACGAGTTCGCGCATCAGGGGCTGTGCGCGCATCGACGCCTGCGGCGCCAGCAACATCGGCGGCGTGAGGCCGAAACGGTCGAGCATCACCGACGGCAGATAGCAGCGCCCGATCCGCAAATCCTTGCCGCAGTCGCGCAACACGTTTGTCATCTGCAGCGCCTTGCCGAAGCGCACGCCGCGCTCGAGCATCGTCGCGGCGTCGGCTTTCAGCGTGCCGGGCAGATGCGCGTAGGTCATCTTCGTCCAGAACTCGCCGACGCAGCCCGCAACCAGATACGTGTAGCGGTCCAGTTCATCCCATTCGCGCAGCGCGACGATCTGGCCCGAGCGTTCATCGGGGAAGGTGCGCAGATCGAATTCCATGCCCGTCGTGAGCGTCGTGACGATCTCGCGCACGGCGGCACGGTCGGACGCGTCGAGTTGCTGCAGCACGTCGAGCGCCCGTGCAATCGATTCGAGCAGCACCTTTTCATCCGACTGCGTTTGCTGCCCCGCCACTTCGCTTGCCAGACGACGCGCGAGCTCGCCGTCGTCCGTTGCGCCGTTCACCTGTTCGCGCAACGCCAGCAGCAACGCGAGCCGTTGCCCGGGCGGAATCAGCGCGGTATCGGCGATCGTGTCCGCGGCGCGCGCGAGCAGATACGCGAGCCCGATCGGGTCGCGCATGCCCGCAGGCAGAATGCGCAGCGTCAGATAGAAGGAACGGGACACCCCTTTGAGCAACGGGCCCAGCAGAAAGGCCCGGGTGGAACTGGACATGAGTTGAGGTCGAATGGTGTTGATGATGTCGGGTTATCGCGTGAGACCCCGACGCGACGATTCAGCGCTGCCGCATTGTATCCGGCATGCGTACGCATGGCGCGCAAACACGAGCCGTGACGCTTCGATGAAGCACGCATAAAACCAGCAATACGCGGCAGTTCCTGGCAGATCGCGGTCACGTTTTGCAAGCTTTCCTGCTACAATCCAAAGCCTCGAGCAGTCGTTCTTCATCCACTCATTCACCCAAGGGAGGCGTTCAATGCACGCAACGTACATCGCAGTCTCTCGCGGGATGCCACGACGCTTCACCAGCTCTCCGAGCTAGGTTGCCGTCCGCGCTGGCAAGCAATCGGCAAGAAAGCGCCCGCGCCTTTACCAGACTACCGGTTTTCTTTGTCGCCGCCGCGCGTTGGCGGGCATCGGTCGTCCGTTTCCGAATCTCCTGACTGGATAGCGCTGCGCCGCTTCGCGCCGCACGCTGCGACACATGGCTAGCAAAAAACTCGACTTTGGCGCGCAAGCGTTCAGAAGCGTTCTCGGCTTCACTTTTATCCACTGGCGCAGGCAGCCGGTGCGCGTCGCGGGCATCGCCGCGTTCGCGCTGCTGGCCGCGTTCGCCGACGTGCTGACGCCGCTCTTCGCGGGCCGTCTGGTCGATGCGCTCGCCTCGGGCAGCACGCTCGGCAAGGACGTGGCCGCGCATCCTGCACTGACGGCGTTCGGCGTGCTGATTGCGCTCGGCATCGGCGGCACGCTGCTGCGGCAGCTGGTGTACCGCAGCATCATCGTGATGACGCTCAAGATGATGAGCGCGATCTGCGCGAACGCGTTTCATCGCGTGCAGCGCTTTTCGACCGACTGGCACGCGAACAGCTTCGCGGGCTCGACGGTGCGCAAGATCACGC